>CAJOIC010000004.1 GCA_905234625.1 uncultured Oscillospiraceae bacterium
CTGCGCCATGCAGATGGGCGACCAGGCCATGAACATCTCCCAGCTGATCGCCAACCGCGCCGGTTGGGACGACTGCGTTTCCGGCATGTCCATCAACCGCTTCTGCTCCTCCGGTCTGCAGTCCATCGCGCTGGCTGCCAACGCCATCGCCATGGGCCAGGGCGACTGCTACTTCGCCGGCGGCATCGAGTCCATGTCCAAGTGCTTCCGCATCTGGCCCTCCTATGAAGGCAAGTGCGAGGACGAGTGGCTGTCCAAGAACTATCCCGGCGCTTACATGTCCATGGGCATGACCGCTGAGAACGTGGCGAAGGACTTCGGCCTGACCCGCGAGCAGATGGACGCTTTCGCCGTCGAGTCCCAGCGCAAGGCTGCCGAGGCTCAGGCTGCGGGCAAGCTGGACCCCTCCATCATCCCCATCCTGATCACCGACAACATGGGCAACCCCATCCTGGACGAGAACGGCAACAAGCAGTACTGCACCAAGGATGAGTCCCTGCGTCCCGGCACCACCATGGAGTCCATGGCCAAGCTGAAGCCCTGCTTCATCCCCGAGGAAGAGGGCGGCATCGTGACCGCCGGCACCTCCTCCACCACCAACGACTGCGCGGCTTACGTGGTTCTGATGAGCGCTGAGATGGCGGCCAAGAAGAACATCGCCCCCATCTGCCGCCTGAAGAGCTTCGCCGTCGCCGGCTGCGACGCGACCCGCATGGGCCTCGGCCCCTGGTTCGCCACCCCGAAGGCCATGGCTCGCGCCGGCCTGACCGTGAACGACATGGATACCATCGAGATTAACGAGGCGTTCGCTTCCCAGTCCATGGTCTGCATCGACAAGCTCGGTCTGCCGATGGAGAAGGTCAACCCCTACGGCGGCGCTATGGCCCTGGGTCACCCCCTCGGCGCTACCGGCGCTGTCCTCGTGGGCAAGGCCATCGACCGTCTGCGTGAGGTCGGCGGCAAGTACGCTCTGGTCACCATGTGCATCGGCGGCGGCATGGGCGCTGCCGGCATCCTGGAGCGCTGCGAAGAGGATTTCTGATCTCGCACGTACGTAGAGATCAGTGAGGCTTTTTGCGCCCGGTAACGATACCGGGGTACAACCTTTGGCTGGCTGCAAAGCCAAGCAATAAATCCACAAGAAGGTCGCCGTTCGGCGGCCTTCTTTCTTTGACGGCGGAAGTGTTCCGTGGTACAATTATACATATTTCCGAGAAAGAGGTGAGCGGTATGCGTCATGGCGGCACAAGACGGCTGGAGACGGACCGGTTGATCCTGCGCCCCTTCCGGGCGGAGGATGGGGAGGCCATGTTCCGAAACTGGGCCCATGACCCTGAGGTGACGAGATACCTCACCTGGCAGCCCCACGAAAACGCCGAGGCATCCCATGCCATTGCGGCCATGTGGGAGCGGGAGAGCAGGAAGCCGGAATCCTATCAGTGGGCCATCGTGCCCCGGGGACAGGAGGAGCCCATCGGCAGTCTGTCCGTCGTGCGGATGGACGAGGCGGTGGACGCGGTGGAATTGGGGTACTGCATCGGCCGTCCCTGGTGGGGCATGGGCTTCACGGCGGAGGCTGTCAAGGCCGTGATCGACTATCTCATCCGGGAGGTCGGCGCCCATCGGGTGGCGGCGTGCCATGATGTGAACAATCCCCGCTCCGGCCGGGTGATGGAAAAAGCTGGCATGAAAAAGGAAGGGACCCTGCGGGCGTCTCAGCGCAATAATCAGGGGATCGTCGATGTGACCGTTTACTCCGTCCTGGCGGAGGAGTGGATGAGCGGAGAGCGGGAAAAGAGGATGCACGATGCATGACGAACTGACACAGGTTGACATAAAAAAGATGCAGGAGGAGATCGACTACCGGGAGCTGGAGCTGCGTCCCAAGCTCATCGAGGATGTGCAGACGGCTCGGGCCTTCGGGGATCTCTCCGAGAATTTCGAGTACAAGGCCGCCAAGCAGGCCCAGCGGAAGAATGACAGCCGCGTTCGGTATCTCAAGCGGATGATCGCCTCCGCGGTGGTCATCGACCCCACCTCGGCGGCGGACGAGGCCGGGCTCTTCGACCGGGTGACCCTGTTCATAGAGGACGAGGGGGAGGAGGAGACCGTCACCATCGTCACCACCCTGCGGCAGGACCCCCTCAAGGGACGGATCAGCAAGGAATCTCCCGCCGGGCAGGCCATCGTGGGCCATAAGGCAGGGGACCGGGTGTTCGTGAAGGTCGGGGACGGCGGCTACTGGGCTGAGATCCGAAAGATCGAAAAAGGCGTGGATGACGACACCATGGAGATACGCAGCTACTAAACGAAAAGCACTGGGAAACCGGTGCTTTCGCTTTGCCTTGGAGCTTTTGGGACGGTCCTGGTTCTGTTTGGAACAGGGTGGAACAGGGGACGGTTCTATGTTCCATTTTGGAACATAGAACCGTCCCCTGTTCCACATGGAACCGTCCCCCGTTCCAAAAGTTTACATAATATTATTGGAGATCTCCACCAGGATCGTGTGCTGGGGATTGCCGTGGGCCAAGGGGGTGGGGGTATGCCCGGTGAGGACGTTGATGTTCCCGCCGTGATCCACGCCGGTTTCATCCAGGGCCGTCCACGCGCCCTGTGGGAGCGCGATGACGCCGGGAACGACGTCCTCCGTCACGCGGACGGGGACCCGGAGCCGCCCGCGGTCATTGAAGACCTCGACGGTGTCGCCGTCGGCAATACCGCGTGCAGCGGCGTCGGAGGGATGCATCCAAAGAAGCTGGGGGAAACGCTCCCGCAGCGCCGGGGTGTTCCCGCCCACGGTGTGGGTCCGGGCCATGGTATGCCAGCCCACCAGCTGCAGCGGATAGGTCTTGCTGCCGCCAAAACCCTCCGCCGCCGGGACATACACGGGCAGCGCCGGGATCTTCGGATCGTTCCGCGCCGCCAGCGCCGGGGAGAGCAACTCGATCTTCCCGGAGGGGGTGGGAAACGGCGCGCCGTACATGATCTGGGCTTCGAAGGCGATCTTTTTTACCGGCGTTTTATAACGGTATGTCCCCATGGTGCGGAATTCCACGAAGGGCGGCAGCTCCGGTGCGCGCAGCCGCAGGCTGTCATAGATGTCCTCCAGCCAGTCCGTCGCGGTAGGATGTCCGTCAGTAAAGGCGTCGTACAGCCCCAGCCGCCTGGCGACGTCCGCCAGCCAGTCATACTCAAAGCGGCTCTCCCCCAGGGGTTCGATGAGCTTCGGGGAGAAGCCGATGAGATCCCCCTGGGTCCAGGGCGTCGTCATATTGTCCTGTTCGAACATGGAGGTCCCGGGCAGGAGCAGATCGGCGTATTTCGCGCTGGCGGTCATAAAGAGATCGGAGCAGACGATGTACTCGCACAGACTCTCGTCCCGCAGGATGGCGGCGGTGCGGTTCAGGTCCCCGTGCTGGTTCATGAGCTGGTTACCGGCGAGGTTCAAGAGCATTTTGACGCCGGTATCCAGCCGCTCCGCGCCCACGAGCCCATCCTTCTCCGTCAGCTCCGGACCCCGGAGGATGGCTTCGGTCCAAAGGAAGGAGGGGATCTCCGCCCCCACGGGGTTCGGCAGGGAGGGCATGGACGGCATGGGATGGGTCCTGCACCAGCCGACACCCCCGGCCCAGCCGCCGCGAACGCCCACATTCCCGGTGAGACACGCAAGGGCGCAGACGCCCCGGGTGAACTGCTCGCCGTTTTCGTGGCGCTGTCCGCCGTACCCTGGCAGCAGCGCGGCGGGCCTGGCGGCGGCGTAGTCGACGGCAAGGGCTCGGATGGTATCGGCGGGAACGCCGGTGACCGCCTCCGCCCAGGCGGGGGTCTTGGGCACGCCGTCCGCTTCGCCGGTGAGGTACGAAAACCACTCCCGCCAGCCATAAACATACCGGTGCAGAAACGGCAGGTCGTACAGGCCCTCCGTCACGATCACATACGCCATGGCGTCCAGCATGGCGCCGTCCGAGGCGGGGCGGATGCCGATCCACTCTGCGTTTAAGCTGCGGCAGGTGGCGTTTTTCCTCGGGTCCACCACTATGATCCGCGCGCCGCTCTCCTTCGCCTTCCGGAGCCAGTACATGAGATCGTCGAACACCGTCTCCGCCGGGTTGTGGCCCCAGAGGACGATGAGCTTCGAGGCGGTCAGGGTGCTGAAGCTGCTGCCGGACATGGCCGTGCCGTAAACATAGGGGGTGGCGCAGGCGGCGCAGGCGGTGGAGTAGTCGTTGTAGTACCCCAGGTGCCCGCCGTCCAGCCGCAGGAGGCGTTTGGCAAGCCCCGTGCCGGATAGAACGCCGCTCTCGCCCCAGGCATAGTTTACATAACGCGACTGCGGACCGTATTTGTCCCGGATGCGGACCCAGTTCTCGCACAGCTCGTCCAAAGCCTGATCCCAGGAGATGGGGACGAACTTCCCCTCGCCCCGGAGGCCGACGCGCTTTAACGGCGTCAGCAGACGGCGGTCGTTCAGGAAGGTATCTGCATAGTGAAGACCCCGGACGCAGGGTCTGCGCCCGGGTTCGGGATCATCGGGGTCGGCGGAGAGACGGGTGATGCGTCCGTCCTCCATATGCACCCGCAGACGGCAGCAGCCGCCGCAGTTGTTCCGGCCGGTTGTCAAAAAGATCTGTTCCATAGCTGGCAGAGGAGATGTCTGAATAGGTTTACATAAAAATTATAATCCCCGGTAGATATCCGGGCGCAGGACGGAGGGGTCCTCCTTCCGGATGATCTCGTCCAGCTCCGAGACGACCCTGTCCCGATCCTCCTTGAGGGTGCACTTGATGGGGAGGTAGTTGGAGGCGTGGTTCGAGGTATAGTGCAGGCCGGAAAGCTCGATCTGCCGCACCAGCTCCCGGGTCTCCAGCAGGGTCTCGAAGGGTGTCTGCAGCGTCAGCTCGCCCCGCTCCACCTCGTCGTAGAGGGGGGTGCCCTCGATGGCCATGAGGGTCATGGAGCTGAGGTGCTTCGGCTTCATGGCGTTTATCATCTGCGCGGTGAGAGCGGCGTTTCGCTCCAGGGCGTCTCTGCCGCCGCCTTCCAGGCCGGTGATGATGATGGCCCAGAGGTCGAAGCCCGCCGCCACCAGACGCTGTCCGGCTTCCAGCATCCCGTCCGCGCCCACGCCCTTGTGGACATGCTTCAAAAGGGCGTCGTCTCCGGTCTCCACGCCGAGATAGGCCCGGTTCAGGCCCGCGTCCCGGATGGCCTTCAGCTCCTCCGGAGACTTGCGCAGGGTGGACAGGGGCCCGGCATAGGTGGTGACCCGCCGCAGCCGGGGAAAGGCCTTATACAGCGCCTTCAGTACCGCCAGGATATAATCCATCGGCAGGTTGATGGCGTCTCCGTCGCACAGGAACACGGTCTCGGTGTTCTTGTACCAGGTGCCCTCCGCCATGCGGATGTCCTCCAGCACGTCCTCCAGGGGGCGGACATGGTAGCGCTTCGACTTGTACATGGAGCAGAAGGTGCAGGTGTTGTTGGAGCAGCCGACGGTGCATTGCAGCAGATAGCTCTTCCATTCCCCTGGCGGACGGTAGATATCGCCTTCGTAACGCATGGTATTTTCCTCCTTGCAATGGGGTATGCTACACCCAAAGGGGTGATCGTTTATGACGACGCAATTAACGGCGGTCTTTGACGACCGGGACGGAGCGGATCTCGCTCTGATGCGGCTGCGCCGCAACGGGATCGACTACTCGGTGGCGGAGCTGCGGGCGCCGGATCGGAAGGTCCGGAACGAGATGCCGCTGCTGAACATGAGCTCCAGCTACGGCCTTTCCATGGCGGCGGACGGGGTGTCCCCCGGGGCGATGTATTCCGCCGTGCTGGGGTCCCGGGCGGTGACCCAGCGGTCCGCCGCCGGGGCGGGACAGGCCCGGCTGACGCTGAACATCCGCACGGACCAGGTCCTCCGGGCACGGGAGATCATCGCGACGGTCAAGGGGCGGGTGCTGTGAGGCGTAGCCGGCCCCGACCTGCGGAGAAAGCTAAATCCGATGCCGTGGAGGGAAAGAGTGTGTCGAGCGAACATCCAAAAAAGTTCGCGGGATATACTCTTCACCGACAGCGGCTCGTGTGTAAGGAAAATCCAGGCCGGGCCGAGGTTAGCTTGGAAGACGGCCTGACCTCCCGTAGGTATGCCTCGCAAACTGGGCACCCACCCTCGGCTTCGCCTCGGGAGCCCAAGGTTTGCCGCGGCACACCTCCGGTCAGCAGGCTCGCGGGAAGACGGTACCGTCGGCCCGCCAGGGGCTGACGGAGAAACCCCGGATCGATGCCGCGCTGGAATGGGGCGTTACTTATCCTGCCCTTTTACCAGGTCCCAATACTTTTTTGCGGCCTGCTCGGTCTTGTTCTCGCCGAATTCGTAGTATTTCGCGTCCTTGAGGGTATCGGGCAGGTACTGCTGCCGGACCCAGTGGCCGGGGTAATCGTGGGGGTAGAGGTAGCCCTGCTCTTGCTCGAAGCCCGTGCCGTCGGCGTGGACGTTCTGAAGCTGGCGGGGAATGGGACCGGCCTTCCCGGCCCGGATGTCCGCCATGGCTGCCGCGATTCCCATATACCCGGAATTGGATTTGGGACAGGTGGCCAGGAAGACCACGGCCTCCGCCAGGGGCAGACGCGCCTCCGGCAGACCCAGCTGGAGCGCGGAATCCACGCAGGCCTTGACGATGGGGACGGCCAGAGGATAGGCGAGACCTATATCCTCGCTGGCGGAGCACAGAATGCGGCGGCAGGCGCCGAGAAGGTCCCCCGTCTCCAGGAACCGGGCGAGATAGTGCAGGGCCGCGTCCGGATCGGAGCCGCGCATGGATTTCATGAGGGCGGAGAGGATATCGTAATGCTGGTCGCCGTCCCGGTCATAGTGCATGGAGCTTCGCTGCGTGACGGCCTTGGCGTCCGCCATGGTGAAGCGCAGTGCGCCGTCCGGCCCGGGGAGGGCCGTGGTATAAAGCAGCTCCACGGTGTTGATGCTCTTGCGGGCGTCTCCGCCGCAGGCGGAGGCGATATAGTCGAGGACGCCCTCCTCCATGTCGACGGCTGTGCCGTTTTTCTCCTGAAGCAGACGCAGGACCCGCTCCTGCGCCTTTTTCACGTCCGCAGGGGAGAGGGACTTGAACTCAAACACCGTGCTCCGGCTGAGGATGGCGTTGAACACGCAGAAATAGGGGTTTTCCGTCGTGGAGGCGATGAGGGTGATCTTGCCGTTTTCGATGAAGTCCAGGAGGGACTGCTGCTGCTTTTTGTTGAAGTACTGGATCTCGTCCAGGTACAGCAGCACACCGTCCGGCGCGAGGAAGGTGTCCAGCTCGTCGATGATGGCCTTGATATCCGCGATGCCGGCGGTGGTGGCGTTCAGACGGCGCAGAGGACGGTTCGAGGCCTGGGCGATGATGCGGGCGACGGTGGTCTTTCCCGTGCCGGAGGGACCGTAAAAGATCATGTTCGGGATGCGGCCGCTCTCCGCGATACGGCGCAGCATGCCATCCGGCCCCAGGATATGCTCCTGCCCGACCACATCGTCCAGCGCCTGGGGCCGCAGCTCGTCCGCCAGCGGACGGTAGGCCGTATCGGATTTTGATTCGTTGATAAATTCCATAGTGATTAAATTATATCGAACCCCCTTGGATTTTTCAATACGGCGTGTTAAGATTTAACAGATATGAGGAAAACGATCGGAAAGAGAGAACACCGTAATGAGAACGCCGGAACAGGTACAAGCGATCATCGAAGGGTTGGAGCGCGAATATCCCCTGGCGGAGTGCACCCTGAACTACGACGAGGCGTGGCAGCTGCTCGTATCGGTGCGGCTGGCCGCCCAGTGCACGGACGAGCGGGTGAACCAGGTGGTCCCCGCCCTGTTCGAGCGATACCCGAACGCCGAGGCTATGGCGAAGGCCGCGCCGGAGGATATCGAGCCCTACATCCACTCCTGCGGCTTTTTCCGGGGCAAGGCCCGGGATATCGTGGGCGCGGCGCGGATGCTGACGGACGAATTTGACGGCAGGGTCCCGGACAATATGGACGACCTTTTGCGCCTGCCCGGCGTGGGCCGGAAGAGCGCGAACCTCATCCTGGGGGACGTGTACGGTATCCCCGGCAGCGTGGTGGTGGACACCCACTGCATCCGGCTGTCAAACCGCATGGGCCTCGTGGACGATATGAAGGACCCGCCCAAGATCGAAACGGCGCTGCGGGCTGTCCTCCCGCCGGAGAAGTCCAACGACTTCTGCCATCGGCTGGTGCTCCACGGCCGTGCCGTGTGCACCGCCCGGGCGCCGAAATGCGAGGCCTGCTGCGTGAAGGATGTATGCCGGCAATACGAAAAAGAGCACAAGGAGTTTACATAATATGTTTTTGACATTTGAAGGCATAGAGAACGTCCGGGACCTGGGCGGGCTCCTCCGGGTGGACGGCGCGAAGACGAAGAGCGGCGTCCTGCTGCGGGCGGGACGGCTGGAACACGCCACGGACGGCGATATCCGGCGGCTGGCGGACATGGGCCTTGCCGCCGTCATCGACTTCCGGGACCCCGGCGAGCTGCTGCGGGCACCGGACAGGGAGGTGCCGGGGGCGGCCTTCCATCATCTGCCCGCCCTGCCGGATCTTTCGAAAAATTTCAAGCCCGTGGACGACGACAGCTACACCGCGGAGGAGGTCCGCCGGGATTTCCGGCGCATCTACGGTTATCTGGCTCAGTCCGTGGAGGCCCAGGAGGCCTACGCGGCTTTTTTCCGGGTGCTGCTGGCCTCGGAGGGGAAGCCGGTCCTCTGGCACTGCACCCAGGGCAAGGACCGCACCGGCGTGGCTGCGCTGCTGCTGCTCACGGCCCTGGGCATCGATGAGGAGACGATCCTGCGGGATTACCTCTTGACCAACGAATTCACGGGCCCCATCCTCCAAAGCTTCGAGAGGATGGAGGAGCCCCCCTTCCCCAAGGATATGGCCAGGGAGGTCTTCCTGGTGTTCGAGGAGAACCTGAAGTTTTATGTAAACTGCCTGGAGCTGGAATACGGCTCTGTGACGAATTATCTGGAGCTGGCGCTGGGAGTCGGTCCGGAGGAGATCGAGACGCTGGAGAAGTACTACCTGGAGTGGTGAGGGATGGCGAACGGCGCAAAAAAAGACATCCTGCGCACGGACAGGATGCAGATGGAATATTTTACCTTCGGGACTGGGGAGAGGCCTCTGGTCATCCTGCCGGGGGTCAGCGTGAAGAGCGTCATGGACGCGGCGGACGCCGTGGCGGAGGCCATGGCGAGCCTGGGGCTTCGGGCGGCGGACGTCTTCGGGGCGTCCCTGGGAGGCATGATCGCCCTGCGTCTCGCGCTGGAGCATCCGGCGCTTGTCCGGGACATGGTGCTGGGCTCCACTATGGCAAGATCCAACGAGACGGCCCGGACCGTGGCCGGGGGCTGGGTCCGGCTGGCGGAGGCGGGGGACGTCCCGGCGCTGAACCGGGCCATGGCCGAAAAAATGTGCCCGGAGCGTGTCCGGGCGGAGTATGAGGCGTTTTTGACGGGTCTCCATGAAAACGTCACGGAGGCGGAGCTGGAACGGTTCGCCCGCCAGACCCGGGCGGGGGTGGGCTTCGACGTGTATGACCGCCTGCCGGAGATCCGCTGTCCGGTGCTGGTGCTGGGGGCGGAAAACGACAGGGTCTCCACCCCGGCGGCCTCCCGCGAGATCGCCGAAAGGCTCGGCTGCGAGCTGTATCTCTATGAGGGGGATTACAGCCACGGGGTCTATGACGAGGCGCCGGATTACCGGGAGCGGATGCTCGCCTTCTTCCTGGCGGCGGACGCTCAGCGGTAGAGCTTCGCAAGGCCTCCCTCCGAGGTCTCCCGGTAGATGTGGTTCAGGTCCCGGCCGGTCTCGTACATGGTCTCCACCACCATGTCGAACGAGATCTTCCTGGTGGCGGTGAGGAAATTCGCGATGCGCACGGCGTTGATGGCGCGCATGGCGGCCACGGCGTTGCGCTCGATGCAGGGGATCTGCACCAGGCCCCCGATGGGGTCGCAGGTGAGGCCCAGGTGATGCTCCAGGGCGACCTCGGCGGCGTACTCGATCTGGTCGATGCCCATCTCGAAGAGCTCGCCCAGCGCCGCAGCGGCCATGGAGCAGGCCGTGCCGATCTCCGCCTGACAGCCGCATTCCGCGCCGCTGATGGAGGCGTTGGTCTTCACGATGTTCCCCACGACTCCCGCCACCGCCAGGGCCCGGAGGATGCGGCCGTCGTCGAGACGCTTCTCCTCCTGCATGTATTTCAGCACGGCGGGGAGGGTGGCGCAGGCGCCGCAGGTGGGAGCGGTGACGATGGTGCCCTGGTCGGCGTTCTGCTCGCTCACCGCGAAGGCGTAGGCGCAGACGATGCGGCTCTCCCGGGTCTCGGGGCGCTCGTCGATGTGACGCTGATTGTAGAGCATCTGGGCCTTCCGCTCCACATTCAGGCCGCCGGGCAGCGTCCCGGTGCTGGTGAGGCCGTCCCGGATGGAATCGCACATGACGGTCCAGACCCGGAACAGGAAGTCCCAGATGTCCTTGCCCTCGTAGGCCTCCACATAGTCGCTGATGCGCAGGCGGTGGCGCTTGCAGTACGCCGCGATCTCGGCGAAGCTGTTCTCGGGATAGATCTCCGGCGGCTCCACGGAGGGATCCCCCTCCACCCGGATATCCCCGCCGCCGATGCTCATGACCCGCAGAACGCCCAGGTCCTTTCCGTTGGAAAAGGCCCGCAGGTCCAAGGTGTTGGGATGGGGCAGGGGGATGTTATCGTCCGGGCGGAACAGGATCTCCGTGGGGATGGGAGCCAGCGTGTCCCGGACGACCCGGTCCGTTCCGTGGCCCCGGCCCGTCTTCGCCAGGGAGCCGTACAGCGTTACTTCAAATCTATCCGCTCCGGGATACCGCTCCCGGAGGAGCAGAGCGGCCTTCTCCGGCCCCATGGTGTGGGAGCTGGAGGGGCCTTTTCCGATCTTATAGATGTCACGAATGGATCGCATACCATGCCTCCCGCTGGATCCGCGTATCTATGGATGATCTTGCCCGGTGGAGCGCTTTTTCAAAAGGACGTCAGGACTGGACGTAGGCGATGAACCTCCGGACCTCCGCCATGGTGCGGAGCCGGGCTGTGTACATAAACCTGCCCATCTGGGGCCAGTTCACCTCCGGCATCTCCTCCTGCATGACCATGTCCCCGCCGTAGCGGGCCATGATCTCCTCGTGGGTGCGGCGGTAGGTGTGGCCCTCCTTCCGTCCGGCGTAGACGCAGTAATACCTGTCCTCCGAGGCGGGGAGCCGCCGCTCGTCGAAGGCCGCCATATCGGCGTAGATCTGATATACGTCGGTGGAGTGGGCATAGTTCATCATGTCCGGAGTGTAGCCCCCGGGGGGACGCATGTTGACCTCCAGGCCCACATAATCTCCCACGCCGCCGAGGCCGGGACGGTCCTCCGTCAGCCGGAAGAACTCCAGATGCACGAACCGCCGGTCCACCCCGAAGGCCTTGGAGGTCCTCCGACCCAGGTCCCGCAGCTTCTTTGGCACCTGGGGGCAGGTATAGTACTGCAGGTCCAGGTCGTCGTTCACGATGTTCATGATGGGCGTGGGCCACATGGTCATATTCTCGAACAGAGGCTCGCACCCGGAGTCCAGGATGGCCTCATACGAGCAGAGCTCCCCCTTCACGAACTCCTCCATCACATAGGGGATAGCAGGCAAAGCGCCGAAGAAAGCGGCCAGCTGTTCGTCGTTTTCCAGCTTCCAGGTGTTGGCGGCGCCCACGCCGATATCCGGCTTCACGATGACGGGATAGCCCACTGTCTTCACGAAGGCCCGGGCCGCCTCCGGGGTGGTGACGGGGCTCTGCCTGGCGGTGGGGATGCCCGCCTCCAGGTACAGCTTCTTCATAAGGGATTTCTCCTTGATGAAACCGATGCGGTCGGCCCGGATGCCGGTGGTGATGTTGAAGTCCGTCCGCAGGCGGGCGTCCTGCTCCAGCCAGTACTCATTCAGGGATTCGATCCAGTCGATCTTGCCGTACTTGAAGGAGAAAAAGGCCACGGCCCGGAAGACCTGATCGTAGTCCTCCAGGGAGTCCACCTTGTAGTATTCCGTGAGGGAGGCCTTGAGGCCCTCCTCAAGACCGTCGTAGGGCGCGTCGCCGATGCCCAGGACGTTCACGCCGTTCCGGCGGAGCCGGTCGCAGAAGTTCCAGTAGGTGTGCGGAAAATTCGGGGAGATGAAGATAAAATTCATACGGTCACCTTCTTTATGAGTTTTCCAGGAGGATGGGGATGAAATAGCGCATCTGCTTGAACCACCAGGGCCAGTCGTGGTTCACGTCATGACCCCAGAAATCGCACCAGGCTTGGATCCCCTTCTGCCGGAACACGTCCTGGAGATACCGCAGGGAGCGGACGCCGTCCTCCTCCCAGGCCCCCTGCCCCACGCAGAGGATGATGTTCTTTTGGTTATACAGCGCCACATAGGGATGGTCCGGCGACATGTTGGGCAGAAAGCGCTCCGGGGAGCTCATGTACAGCGTCTCGTCCATCCAGCCGTCGAAGAAGCAGTCGGTGTCGTACACCCCCGAGAGGGACAGGACCCCGGAGAACAGGTCCGGACGCCGCAGGAACAGGATGAGGGCGTGGTTCGCGCCCATGCTCAGACCTGTTGTCATGGGGAGCCTGCCGCCGGTGCGCTCCAGGATGAAGGGGACCGCCTCCTCCGAGATATAGCGGTAGTACTGCTCCTGCCGCTGGGCGCGGAAGGAATTGTCCCAACCCCGGGCGGACCAGCTCTCCTTGTCTACGGTGTCCACCACGAAAAGACGGATCCTCCCCTCTTCCAGGAAATCCCACAGCTCTCCGATCATGCCGAAATCCTCGTAGTTGCGGCACAGAGAGTCCTGCGTCGGGAAGGCCAGGAAGGGCAGACCGTCGTGGCCGTAGATCATCATGTGCATGTCCCGCTCCAGCCAGCGGCTGTACCGGGTGACCTCTTCTCTGTACATACGGCATCGCTCCTCATACTGATTATGATTCAATTATAGCGGCCCGACGCGGGAATGTCCAGCCCCGGGGCGCTCTTGCGGCCAAATCACAATAAAAGTGGGGGAGACTGAAAAACGGGTCTCCTCATTGAGATTATCGGCGCGGCGTGGTATAATACTACAAAAAGAGAAAACCGACGGAAGGAGTTGGGGCCATGGACACGATCCTTTGGATGGTCATACCGTGCTACAACGAGGAAGAGGTCCTGCCGATCACGGCGCCGATGTTCCTGGGAGAGCTGAATGACCTCATCGGAAAGGGGAAGATCTCGCCCGAAAGCCGCGTCCTGTTCGTGAACGACGGCAGCCGGGACAGTACCTGGGACATCATAAAGAGCCTGGCCGCGTCGGACGAGCACTATATCGGCATCTGCCAGAGCCGGAACAGGGGCCATCAGAACGCCGTGCTGGCGGGTCTTATGGAGGCCCGGGAGAAGGCGGACATCACCATCTCCATCGACTGCGACGGACAGGACGACATCACCGCCATGGAGGCCATGGTCGACGAGTACCATGACGGCTGCGAGATCGTCTACGGCGTGCGCTCCAAGCGGGACACGGACACCTTCTTCAAACGCTTCACGGCGGAGAGCTTTTATAAGCTCCTGAACCGCATGGGGGCGGAGGTGGTGTTCAACCACGCGGACTACCGGCTGGTATCCTCCCGGGTGCTGAAGGAGTTCGCGGACTTCAAAGAGGTGAACCTGTTCCTGCGGGGCATGTTCCCCCTGGTGGGCTTCAAGAGCACCAGCGTCAGCTATGAGCGGCACGAGCGGCTGGCGGGGGAGAGCCATTATCCCCTGGGGAAGATGCTGGGCCTGGCCTTCGACGGCATCACCAGCCTCAGCGTGAAGCCCATCCGCCTCATCACCACCTTCGGGTGCATCGTGGCGTTTCTGAGCTTCGTTGGCGTCATCTATGCGCTGATCGCCGCCGCTCTGGGCAGGACCGTGGCCGGATGGACCAGCATGACCTGCATCATCTGCTTCGTCTCGGGCATCCAGCTCATGTCCCTGGGTGTGCTGGGGGAGTATATCGGAAAGATCTACATGGAGACGAAGGCCCGGCCGCGCTTCATCATCAGCCAGCGGACCTGGGAAGAGGAGAAGTAAGCGCCGTCCGGCGGGACGGCACGGAGTGGAGATATGCCGAGAAAGAGCGGAAGAAATACGAAGGGGCGGATCGTCTCGGCGGCCTGGAAGCTGTTTTACGAGCAGGGCTATGACGAGACCACGGTGGAGGACATCATCTTCGAGTCCGGTACCTCCAAGGGCTCCTTTTACCATTACTTCGAGGGGAAGGACGCCCTGCTGGGCTCCCTGTCCATGATCTTTGACGAGAAATACGAGGAGCTGGCCGGGACCATGGACCCGGAGACGGATGCGGCGGAGGCGCTGCTGTATCTCAACCGGGAGCTGTTCTCCATGATCGACAACAGCGTTTCCATGGAGCTTTTGGCCCGGCTGCTGTCCTCCCAGCTGGTGACCCGGGGCGAGCGGCACCTTCTGGATCGGAACCGGACCTATTTCAAGCTCCTGCACCGGATCGTGAAGCGGGGCCAGGAGCGGGACGAGCTGCGGGGGGACGTGTCCGCCAACGAGATCGTCTCGGCCTACGCCATGTTCGAGCGGGCCCTGATGTACGACTGGTGCCTGAACCACGGATCCTACGCTCTGTCGAAGTACGCGGCGGAAATGATGCCCCTGTTGCTGGAAGGCTATCGCGTTAAATAATTAATTTATGCGCGGTATCACATTGAGTATTCTTGCTCGTCTACTTTAAAATAGTTGATAATAAAGAAATATTTGGAATTATACAGAACACAGTATAGAATTCAGTCTATACTGTGTTCTGTATTTACGTCTGGTTTCGATTCTGCTATAATACGGCAGTATCAAACATCTAGGAGCATATCATGAACATTGCGGAAATCATCGTATTCATCGTCTATCTGATCTTTATGGTCGGCATCGGCATCTACTTCTTCGCCAAGAGCAAGAACGCCGGAGAGAAGGGGTATTTCCTGGGCGGCCGCGCCATGGGGCCCTGGGTCTCCGCACTTTCGGCGGGCGCCTCGGACATGAGCGCATGGGTCCTGATGGGCCTGCCCGCCTCCATCTACGCCATGGGCCTGGGGCAGATCTGGATCGCCGTGGGTCTCGGCATCGGCTATGCCTTGAGCTGGATCTATGAGGCGCCACGGCTGCGCAGATTCTCCATCGTGGCAAACGACTCCATCACCATCCCCCAGTACCTGACGAACCGGTTCCTGTCCAAGTCCAAGGCGGTGCAGATCATCTGTGCGGTCATCTTCCTGTTCGCCTATACCATCTATGCCGCCTCCAGCATCAAGGCCTGCGGCACCCTGTTCCATACCGTCATCGGCATCGACGCGAACGTCGCTATGTACGTTGCCGGCATCATCATCATCAGCTACACCTTCCTGGGCGGCTTCTCCGCCGTCTGCTGGACGGACTTTTTCCAGGGGCTGCTCATGCTGGGCGCCCTGCTGATCGCCCCCATCTTCGCCGTGTTCATGCTGGACACCGCGGGAGCCTCCGGCGCGGCACAGATCGCCTCCGAGACGGCGAACTTCTGGAACCCCGTCGCCAGCTGGCAGGACATCGTCTCCGGCCTTGCCTGGGGCATCGGCTACTTCGGCATGCCCCACATCATCATCCGGTTCATGTCCGTGGAGAGCCAAAAGTCCCTGAAGAAATCCGCCGTCATCGGCATCAGCTGGACGGTGCTCATCCTGATCTTCGCCACCGTCGTGGGCATCGTGGGCCGGATGTTCCTGGGCTTCGACGAGGAGATATCCGCCAACTCCACCGTGTTCCTCACCATGGTCCGCCGGATCTTCCCGGGAGTCATCTCCGGTCTGCTGCTCTCCGCCATCCTGGCGGCGGCCATGTCCACCGCGGACAGCCAGCTGCTGGCGGCGGCCTCCGCCTTTGCCAGCGACGTGTATAAACCCGTCTTCCGCAAGAACCAGGCTACCGACAAGGAGATGCTCTGGGCGGGACGCTATGTGGTCCTGGTCATCGCGGTCATTGCGGTGGTCATCGCCTCGAATCCCAAGGCCGGCTCCATCATGAGCCTGGTATCCAATGCCTGGGGCGTGTTCGGCGCGGCCTTCGGCCCCGTCATCATGCTGAGCCTGTTCTGGAAGCGCTTCTCCTTCTCCGGCGCTGTGGCGGGCATCGTCGTGGGCGCGGCGGTGGATGTCCTGTGGCTGGCCTTCCTGTCCGGCACCGGCGTCTACGAGATCCTGCCCGGGGCCGTGGCCGGCCTCATCGCGGCGGTGGTCGTGTCCCTGTGCTCCAAGGCGCCCGAGAAGGACGTGGAGGAGCTTTTCGATCGGGCGGTGGCCTATACCGAGGAGTAATACGGAACCGATGCGCGGCGCGGTCTGCATGACCGCGTCGTTTTTCTTGGTTAACGAAAAAGGGCGCGCTGCGATCTCGCAGCGCGCTCTGGTTTTTTGTCGGGTCAGCAAGCCTCCGGCGCAGATAAATGCGGAGGGCATACCGCTTTGCAGGGCGGTATGCCCTCCGTTTTTTTGTGCTCAATACTCGCCCCGGAGGAAGTTCTTCTTCTCGTTGAAGCAGACGGGGCAATGCCAGGTGTCGGGCAGGTCCTCAAATTCCGTGCCCGGCGGGATGTCCTGGGTGGGGTCCCCCTTATAGGGGAGATAGAAGTATTCGCAGACGTCGCACCAGTAGTTCTCGTTCACGGTCCGTTACTCCTCTAACAGGTCGTAGACATCCACTCCGGTGACCCAGTCGAAGACCAGCTCGCCGCTTATGGCGACGGAGGTGACCAGATCGAAATCGGCTTCATCCTGCAGACCGACATAGCTGACGGCCTGGGGCTGACCATGATCCGCGAAGAACTCCTCGTACTCGGCGGAGAGATCGACGATCTCGTCCAGCAGGTCCTCCCATTCCGCCAGGGCGTCCCCGTCTCCGTCATAGGCGGCATCCGCCAGGTCGTTGATCCCGTCGAACCAGATGTAGGCGTAGACCCAGTCGTCCTCGTCCGTCTCGAAATCGGTGTAATAGCCGGCGTCGGCGAGGTCCTGCTCGATGTACGCCACGCACTCCTCCAGCGTCAGATCGCCGTCCTCCGGGGCGGGGGCGGCGGGCTCGTCGGGCACATCCGGCTCGGGGGCCTCGTGCACGGCGTGCTCAGAGAAGGAGCTCCGCAGGCTGTTGGAGGAGGCGGTCTCCACCACGGGTCCGTCGTCCTTCCTGGCGGTCAGGGCCGATGCCGCGATGGCGATGATGACGGCGACGACTACCAGGCCGATGATGAGCCAGAACCACCAGCGCTTCGTCAGGGGCTTGCTCTCGATCTCGGGCGAGGTCACGCGGCGCTGCGCGGCGGAGTAGGACCCGGAGGAGCCGCCGCCCACCACGGAATAGCCCAGGTCATTGGCGGGAGCGGAGGGACCGGGAGAGGGGGAGGAAGGCGCCTCCGGCGTCTGATAGGCGGAGGGCTCCGGCGCTTGATAGGCGGGGGCCTCCGGGGTCTGATAGGCGGTCGGTTCCGGCGTGTGATAGACAGGCTCCGGAGTTTGATATTCGGAGGGCTCCGGGGTCTGGCCGGTCGGCTCCGGGGGCTGGACGGCTTCCGGCTGATCCAGAGGCGCGCCGCAGGCGGTGCAGAATTTAGCACCGTCAGGGATCTGGCTGCCGCATTGCTCACAGAACATAGGGATGATCTCCTTTCTATGAATGGTTATTTGACGTTCATCCGCCGAACCGCAGAGGCAGCGGCAGGCGTTTTTCCATGACGATGGTACCGAAGCAGGAGACGTTGGCGCCGGAGGAGGCCTTTACCTCCAGGTCCAGGTCCGCCCGGTCCCGGTTGAGGGAGAAGAGATACAGATTGCCGGGAGCGTCGATGCAGACCTGCTTGACGTAGAAGGCTCCATCCACCATCAGGGCGGCTACGTCGCCGTCCCGGGGGGTCCCCTTCACGCCCAGGGCGATGGACCCGTCGTGCAGATACGGCTCCATACTGTCCCCGTTCACGCGGACGGCAAAGTCTGCCTTGCGGCCGGCCTCGATCTCATATTCCTCCAGGGCGTTGCCAAAGTCAGGCTCGCCCACGCCGGCGGCAAAGGAGTTGCCCAGCAGGGGGATGATCCGCGTGGTCACGGCGGGCGCGGCCGCCGGGGGCTCGGCGGTCCTGTCAGCCTCCAGCTCCAGGATCGTGTCGATCAGCTTCCGGCCGTGCTCGTCCAGAGCGCGGTATTTCCTCAGCATATCGAGCTCGGGCGGCGTGGCGTCCTCCGAGGGCGGCGCGGTCATCTCGTCCCGGAAGAGATAGTTCGCGTCGCACTGCAGCGCGTCGAACACGCGGTACAGCACGTCCGCCTTGGGAGAGCTCACGCTGTTTTCGTAGTTGCCGATGGCGGAGCCGGTGACGCCCAGGAGACGGCCCAGCTCACTCTGCTTCATGCCCAGGGCCTCGCGCCGCTCCCGCAGTCTGCTGCCAAAGCTCATAGGAGCACCTCCTTCTATTTGTATTATAGGCCCGCAAAAATGGGACTGTCAACAAATTTTCCAAGAAACTTGTAAATTTGCGCTTGACAAATCAAGAAACTTGGTTTATTATAACACATACCACAAGAATCTTGTGATTTTAGATGAAACGGAGGTGATGCGATTGGCGTGGCTGGTGTATGACTATCCGGAGCTCCATCCTGCGCCGGACCCTCCGCCGGTATGTCCGGTGTGCGGCGCGGAGTGTGGATACGTTTACCGGGACATGTATTTCACCATCGTGGGCTGCGATGGGTGCGTGACGGTCCACCAGGCGGACGAGACGGAGGATTGTTTGCGGTAAGGAGCGTGAGACATGGGAGGAAAACAAAAAACGGAGATCACCCCGGAGCGGGTGATGGACGCCCTGGCGCAGATCGCCTTCGAGGAGACGGAGGTGAAGACCAGCGAGCGGATGAAGGCGCTGGAGCTGCTGGGAAAGCCCCTGGGGCTCTGGAAGGACGCCTCGGCGGAGGACGGGCTGGAGGGAGAGCTGTCCAAGCTCTCGGAGCTTCTGGAGCAGCGCCGGGAGCGCCGGGAGGACCCATGAGGGTAGGGCCGAAATTCGACGCGTTCCTGGATCATCGGGCGGAGGCGGAGTTCCTGGAGGGCGTGACGGCGGCGGGCAAGACCACGGTGGGTACATACAAGTTCATGCTGGAGGTGGCGGAGAGCGACAAGACCCAGCACATCCTGGCGGGCCTGGACACCGGCGTCATTGAGAAGAACATCATCAACAAGGAGCACGGCATCCTGGACGAGTGGGGGCCCCTGGTGGAATACCGGGGCAACGGCGCGGGCGGAGAGCGGCTGCCCCATATCGTGTTCCACACCCGGCGGGGGGATCGGATCATCTACGTCCTTGGGTACGACAACAGCAGGCGCTGGAAGAAGGCCCTGGGCGGACAGTACGGCTGCCTGTACATCGACGAGATCAATATCGCAGACATCGATTTTGTGCGGGAGGCCGTCATGCGGTGCGACTACCTCATCGCCACCCTGAACCCGGACGATCCGTCCCTGCCGGTGTACGGCGAGTATGTGAACCACGCCAGGGAGCTGCCGGAGTGGACGGCGGACACGCCCCCGGCTATCCTGCGGGAGCTGAGCCTGGAGGAGAAGCCCGGCTGGACCCACTGGTTCTTCGGCTTTCGGGACAACATCGCCCTGACCCCGGAGAAGATCGAGGCCATCCGCCGGAACGTGCCCCCGGGGACGAAGCTCTGGAAGAACAAGATCGAGGGTCTGCGGGGGCGGGCCACGGGACTGGTGTTCCCCAACTTCGACCGGAGCGTCCATGTGCTGACGGCGGCGGAGGCCCTCCGCTTCCGACGGGACCCGGAGGGAGGAGATCAGGGGGAGCGCTTCCGCTGGTACTCCTGCGGGGTGGACACGGCCTACTCCCAGCGGTCCCCGGACACTATCGCCATGGCGTTTCTCGGGATCACGGACCGGGGCCGCTGCGTGGTGCTGGACGAGCGGGTGTACGACAACGCCGCCCTGCGCACGCCTCTGGCGCCCTCGGACACGGTGAGGAACCTCTCCGACTTCCTGGACCGGAACCGGCGGGAATGGGGGTTCTGCCGCAGCGCCTTCATCGACGCCGCGGACCAGGCCACCATTACCGAGGCCGCCAAGTACAAGCGGCTCCACGGCTCGCCGTACAGCTTCGTTTCCGCCTGGAAGAGGGAGCGGATCATCGACCGGGTGAACCACCAGCTGGGCTGGCTGTCCCCGGCGGAGGGAGGACCGTGGTTCTTCGTGACGGAACGCTGTCCTGTGTACATCCGGGAGCTGGAGACATACAGCTGGCGGGAGGACGAGGACAACGCACCCGAGGACGGGAACGACCATATGATCAACGCCGTGCAGTACGCATGGCTGCCCTATGAAAACAAGATCGGGACTGAAAGGAGAGAAACATGGGCTGGCTGAAAGAGCATATCCGGCAGCGCCTGGGACGGCTGCGTCCCGCCCCCGAGCGATACGTCGCCATCCGGGAGCCGATGACGTTCGAGATGAACGTCCTGAGAAACAAGCTGTGGTATCGGGGGGAGCCCTCGGAGCTGGAGCAGTTTTTCCGGCAGACCGCGGTATCGGACATCGACCGGGCGCGGTTCTGGGCGGCGGCGCCCCAGGGCAGGGTCCGGAAGATCCATTCCGGCATCGTGGGAACGGTGGTGGACCGGTACCGGGACATCGCGACCACGGACTTTGACGGCCTCGCCTTCGGAGAGGACGGCGGCGAGCTCCGGGAGCGCTGGGAGGCCATGGCGGAAGACTGCGGCTTCGAAGAGCTGCTGGGACAGGCCGTGGCCGGCGCCCTGGCCGCGGGAGACGGCGCCTTCAAGATCTACCTGCGTCCCGGCGAGAGCACGCCGGGCGTGGGGTTCGCTGAGGCGGACGCCGTGGAGCTCGTCATGGACGGGCGGCGGCTGGACGAGGTGCGGTTTTCCACCTGGTTCCCCCAGGGGGAGCGGGAGCTCCGGCTGGAGGAGCGCTACGGCCGGGGGTATGTGCGCTACCGGCTGACGGACGCCGCCGGACGGGAGCTGCCCCTGACCGCCCTGGATCAGACCCGGGAGCTGCGGGACGTGACGTATCCCGGGGACTTCATTCTGGCGGTGCCCCTGGTGATCTTCGACTCCGCCAAGTGGCCCGGACGGGGCAAGGCTCTGTTCGACGGCAAGAGCGACTGTCTGGACGCCCTGGACGAGGTCATATCCCAGTGGCTGGACGCGGTGCGCATGGGGCGGGTCAAGCGCTATATCCCGGAGGATATGGTCCCCCGGGATCCGGACACCGGGCGGGTGCTGGAGCCGAACCTGTTCGACAACGCCTATATCGCCGTGGGCTCCTCCGGCGCGGAGGGAGCGGCGGAGAAGATCGAGGTATCCCAGCCGACCATCGACGTTGCGGCCTATCAGGAGAGCTACGCGGCGTATCTCGACCTGGTACTCCAGGGGGTCATGAGCCCCGCCACCCTGGGCATCGACCTGAAGAAGACCGACAACGCCGAGGCCCAGCGGGAGAAGGAGCACATCACCATGCACGTGCGCGGGAAGATCGTGGACGCCCTGAGCCGGACCCTGCCCCAGCTGGCGGCGGCGCTCCTCATGACGGAGGATCTGCTGGCGGGCCGTCCGGCGGGGGAGTACAGGATCTCCGCCCGGTTCGGCGAGTATGCCAGTCCTGACTTCGGCAGCACGGTGGAGACCGTGGCCCGGGCCAGGGACGCCGGGATCATGAGCGTGGAGCAGGCCATGGAGGAACTCTACGGCGACGCCTGGACCCCGGAGGAAAAGGCCGCCGAGGCCCTGCGCATCCGCGGGGAATGAACCGTATATTCCGGCCGATGGCCGAGGATATAATGCCGTCCCGCGATCCGGGGACGAAAATATCGGATCCGATGATACCGGACTGAACCGGGCAAAAAACGTATCGAAAGGAGAGAAAACCCATGAAAAAGGAAGCGCTGATGGAGCTGGGACTCACGGAGGAGCTGGCGGAGAAGACCGCCGCCGCCCTGGGGGAGGAGCTGAAGGGCTTCGTGCCCAAGAGCCGCTTCGACGAGGTGCTGGAGGAGAGGAACGGCCTGCGGGCCGCGGGCTCCGAGGCCGAAAAGCGTCTGGCGGAGCTGGAGGCCGCCGCGGGAGAGAGGGAGACCCTCCTGGGCCGGGTGGAGGAGCTTCAGTCGGAGCTTGCCCGAAAGGACGAGCTCCACGCGGCTGAAAAGCGCTCAGCGGCCCTGGAGAGCGCCATCCGTCTGGCCCTGACGGACGCCCATGACGCGGCCCTCGCCGCCTCTCTCGTGGACCGGGACGGGCTGGACCTGGACGAGCAAGGCAATGTGACGGGGCTCAGCGAGCAGCTGGACGCCCTGCGGGCGGCAAAGCCCTTCCTGTTCCGCAGGGCCGCTCCCGGCTTTGCCGTGGGCATGCCTCCCGCCCGGAGCGGCGCTATGGGCTCCGGAGCGGGACCCACCATGCGGGACACCATCGCGCGGCACTTCGAGACCCAGAGGGGGTGAGGACCTTCCCGACGGACGACACGGACCGGCCCTGAGCCGGACGACCAAAAACACTTATGAAAAGGAGATTCTATCATGGCAGTAACTTTGGCAGACGCGAAACTGGCGGTGCAGGACGATCTTCAGGCGGGCGTCATCGACGAGTTCCGCAAGAGCAACTGGATCCTGGATCACATCACCTTTGACGACTGCGTGGCCCCCACCGGCGGCGGCGCCACCTCCACCTATACCTATCTGCGCCTTCTGAGCCAGCCTACGGCGGCCTTCCGCGCGGTGAACGGCGAGTACACCTCCCAGGAGGTCACCCGTCAGAAGATCTCCACCGACGTGAAGATCTTCGGCGGCAGCTACAAGATCGACCGCGTCATCGCCGACATGGGCGGCGCGGTGGACGAGGTGCAGCTCCAGCAGGCGCAGAAGATCAAGGCCGCCCAGGCCCTGTTCAACGACACCTTCATCAACGGCGACACCGCCGCCGACGCCAACGCCTTCGACGGCCTGGAGAAGGCTGTGGCCGGCACCTCCACGGAGTATAACGGCTCCGGCAGCGCCATCGACCTGTCCACCTCCGCGGCGGTGGACGCGAACTACATGGCCTTCCTGGACATGCTGGACGAGTTCCTCATGGGCCTGGACGGTCAGCCCTCCTGCCTCATGGGCAACACCCGCATGATCGCGAAGCTCCGGGCCTGTGCCCGCCGCGCCTCCATGTATCAGACGGGCCTCGACTCCTTCGGCCGGCAGGTGGAGACCTACGCGGGCATCCCCCTGGTGGACATGAAGACCAAGTCCGGCTCCAACCAGGACGTCATCGCCACCGACGCCGACGCCGGCACCACCAGCCTCTACGTGGTGCGTCTGGGTCTGGACGGCGTCCACGCCGTGTCCTTCGCGGGCTCCGCGCCCGTCCGCTGCTGGCTGCCCGACTTCTCCACCGCCGGCGCGGTGAAGACCGGCGAGGTGGAGATGAACGCCGCCCTGGTCCTGAAGACCACCCAGGCCGCGGGCGTCTTCCGCAACATCAAGGTGCGCTGAGCCATGGCGGGCGAGGCATACGCCGGGACGGAGGACTACGCCGCTCTGTTCCCGGAGGAGGAAGCGCCCTCCGAGGCGGCCCTCGCCGCCGCCGCGCGGCACATCGACGCCGCTACTTACGGACGCATCCGGGCCCTGGGAGGTCCGGCGGGCCTTACGGCGCTGCAGCGGGAGCTGGTGCGGGAGGCGGTCTGCCGTCAGGCGAGATTCGAGCGGGAGAACGCGGCCCTCTTCGCCGCTTCCGTGGCGTCCTACGCCATCAACGGCGTGTCCGTGAAGCTGGGCTCCGCCGTGGGCGTGTCCGTCCGGGGAGGCGTGTCCGTGTCCGAGGAGGTGGCGAGCCTTCTGGACATGACGGGGCTCACGGACCGGACCCTGCGGGGGGCGCCGGTATGAGATGGCCCGCGCTGGTGCCGCCTGCCGTATGCACGACGCCCATCCGGCTCACGGTCTACGGCGAGGGCCTGACGGAGGACGGCGCGCCGGTGGAGGCGGCCTCCTTCGAGGGCCTGTGCAACTGGCAGGACGGCGGGAAAACGGAGCTGACCTCGGAGCAGAAGTATGTCCGCATCAGCGGTCGGGCGTATTTCACCGGCGATATCCTGCCGGAGGTGCCCGTGATCGCGGCGGGATACGGGGTGATCTTCGGTGTGCGGCGGGCCATCGTCTCCGGTCGGAAGGCCCGGGACCCGGACGGCACGGTGAACTACACGGAGGTGCGGTTCGCATGACGACAAAGGGGCCTGTTACCATCGACAGGGAGGCGCTGGAGCGCCTTGCCCGGGAGCCGGCGGAGGCGAGCGCCGACCCCCGGCGGCGCTTCCACCCGGAGGAACGGAGCGTCCCCGCCCGGATGCGGTTCGACGAGACGGAGATAACGGAGGAGGCGGCAGAATGACCCTCGGTGAGATCCGCGACTGGCTGAAGACCATGGATGTCGCGGAGAACTACTACATCGGACGCCTGGACAACAAAAAGGAGCGGTCCCTGGGCGTGTACGGCCGGAGCCGGAAGGGCGAGCCCGCCGTCGCCCTGGGTGGCATGGGCCTGACGAGCTACGGCGTGCGCTCGGTGAGCCTGCTGCTCCACTGGAACCGGAACGCCCGGGAGACCGAGGCCGCGGCCATGGCGCTCTGGGAGGAGCTGCTGTGCGCGGCCCACGTGGACCTTCCCGGCGGCGGGCACATCCAGTGCGTGCGTATGACCGTGCCGGAGCCTGCGGCTGTGGGCACGGATAAGGACGGCGTGTATGAGTACGTCGTCGAGGCGGATATTTATTACCGGCGCTGACGCCGGAAACTATGAAACTTGGAGGTATTGCAAATGTCTACTACCAGCGGAGTGTACCCCTGCTATGAGAACCAGTTCCGGATCGACATCGCCGGTACCGGAACGGCGGACATGAAGGCCATCGCGGACTGCGAGAGCTTTTCCGTGACCTTCGACAACGGCATCGAGGAGTGGCGTCCCTTCGAGCAGGAGGGCTGGGTCCGCCGCCTGCTGACCGCGAAGGGCGTCACCATCAGCGTCTCCGGCAAGCGGAGCATCGGCGACGACGGCAACGACGCCGTGGCCGCCCTGGCCTGGGTGAGCGGCCGGGACGCGGAGCGGGATTTCGAGTGGACCTTCCCTGACGGCACCGTGGTCAGCTTCCCCGCCGCCGTCATCAACGTCACGAACATCGGCTCCGCCGACTCCACCAGCGTGGCTCCTCTGGAGTTCGAGGTGCAGTCCAACGGCAAGCCCACCGTGACCGCGGCCTGAGCGGGGTGACGGGGCATGGTCTATGATCTGACGGAAAAGCTCCGGTTCGACGAGGACCCGGTGCTTGTCATCAAAAACACCAGGCTGACGGTGCGCTCCGACGCGGAGGTCGTGCTGAAGCTCATGGACGTGCTGCGTCAGCAGGGCGAGGCTGCGGGGGCGGGGGAGGCCATGGAGCTCCTCCTGTCCCCCGAGGACCGGGAGAAGCTCCGCAGCCTCGGCCTGAAGCTCGACGACTATATCGCCGTGGTGAGAGCCGCGGTGCAGCTGGCCCTCGGCGCGGACCCGGAGGACGAGCCGTCGGGGGAATGACCGACCCGTACTACGACCTGAGCGAGGACTGGGAGCTGGTTGCGGCGAGCTTCCAGTCCATGTACGGGATCCGGCTGGCACGGCAGCTGCGGGATATGAAGTGGCGGGAGTTCGCGGCGCTCCTGGCGGGGCTCGGCGGGGATACGCCCCTGGGCAGGGTGGCCGCCATACGGGCGGAAAACGACCCGCGCAGGCTCGAGAACTTCACGCCGGAGATGCGTTCCGTTCGCGCCCGCTGGCGCACCCGCAGAGCCAGACAGAAGCCGCAGTCGGATGTGGACGCCTTCCTCCATGAGATGAAGCGGGCGTTCATGTCCCTGGATCAAAGAGAGGGGTGAATGCATGGATAAGACCGAGATCGGGCAGGGGAGCCTGCGCCTGACCCTGGACAGCGCCCTGCTGGAGCGGCAGGCGGCGTCTCTGGAGACGCGCCTGCGGGGGGTCTTTGACGATATGGGGCGGGACCTCTCGGCGCGGTTCCCGGCCCGGACGGCGCCGGTGAGCCGGGTGCTGGCGGACTGGGAGAGGCAGGCCGCGCGGCTGGGGGACAGGTTCTCCCGGCTGGGGGAGACCATGGGCGGCGCCCTGGCCATCGCCATGACGCCCGCCGCCGAGGCCATGAACGGCCTCATGGACGCGGCGCTGCGGACAGCGGATACCTTCCGCTCCTTCGTTTTCTCGCTCCTGGGGAGGAAGACCTCCGACGCCGCCGCGGACACGGCGGAGAGCATCACGGCGGTGGGAGGCAGCGCGGGCAGCGCCGGAAGGCAGATCTCCGCCGCGGCGTCCCAGGTCCGGCGGAGCCTCATGGCCTTCGACCAGATCAACCGCCTCACCGCGGACACGGCCTCCGGAGCCGGGAGGTCCTCCGGCTCCGGCCGCAACGGCCTATCGGAAGCGGCGGAGCGGACGGAGGAGCTGCTCCGGGGCAACATCTTCGGAGAGTACCTGCGGTCCCTTCTGGACGAGAAACGGTTCTATGAGGCCGGGGCGGCCCTGGCGGCCAAGGCCGGGCAGCTCATCGACGGCCTGGACGATGCCCTGAACGCCTCCGGCTTCCGGGAAAAGCTCCGCGGCAGACTCGGGGCGGTCACGGACACGGTGAACGGCGTCCTGGACGGGCTGACCTTTACGGAGGCGGACAGACAGAGCGTGGCGGGACGCATCGGCGATTTTCTGGGAGACGCCGTGGGTCTGGCGCTGGAGAGCGCTCATCTTGTCCTGACGGGACTGCATTGGGATAACCTGGGCAGGTGCGTGGCCCAGTGTGTGAACGGGGCCCTGGCCTCCCTCCGGGAGCAGCCCATCGACCTGGGGACGGTGCTCTCCGACTGGCTGAACGCGGGCCTTGCCTCGGCGGACGGCTTCTTCCGGGAGCTGGACTGGGCGGGCCTGGGAGACACGATCTCCCGCAATATCAACAGCTGGTTCGAAAACGTGGACTGGGAGCTGGCGGGAACCGCCCTCCACGACGGCATCACGGGCCTGCGGGAGACGGTGCTGTCCGCCATTGCCGGTATGGACATCCGGTGGAGCGACATCCTCTCCGCCTTCGGGCGGGGGCTTCTGGGGGAGGACCATCCCGGGCTGTCCAAGCTCCTGTTCGGGGAGAGCGGCCTCACCGTGGAGGTGGGCGGCGTGACCGACGTCATCCCGCGGAAAAAGAAGCTCCTGTCCGGCTTCACGGCGGGCCTGGGCGCGTGGCTGGAGAGCTTCGCAGGCCAGGACCGGGGCAAGCGCCTGGACTTCACCGCGAGCCTTGAGGCGTGGACGGACGCCCTGCCGGACAAGACCCTGGACTTCCGGGCGCGGCTGCGGGAGTTCACCGACGCCATGAGCGGGAAATCGGTGGACTTCTCCGCCCGCCTGACAAGCTGGAAGGACGCCCTCGCCGGGAAGGTCACGGACTTCACCGCCCGGCTCAGCAGCTGGACGGACGCTCTCCGGAGCAAGTCGGTGGACTTCAGGGCTGTGTTCAGCAGCTGGTCCCGCAGCTCCCAATGGCTCAGCGGCGGCGACGCCTGGAACGCCATCGCCATGAAGGCGAAGTTCACCTCCTGGACGAACGCCCTGCCCTCCGTGCCGAAGATCGAGGCCCAGGCGATCATCAAAAACGCCGTCACGGGCAAGGCGGAGGGCGGCGTCCTCGCGGGGGGTGTCTGGCGGCCTGTCACGGCTTACGCAGCCGGCGGCTCTCCCTCGGGCGGACAGCTCTTCGTGGCCCGGGAGGCGGGACCGGAGCTGGTGGGTACCCTGGGAGGACATACGGCGGTCATGAACAACGATCAGATCGTGGCCTCCGTATCCGCGGGCGTGGCACGGGCGGTCTCCGGCATCCGATTCTACTCCCAGGACGCCGCCACGCCGCATCTCGCGGTCATCGACGCCGGGGTGAGCCGCAGCGAGAAGCACCTGGCGTCCATCGAGAGCCGTCTGGCCGGCGGCGCGTCCGGCTCCGGCCGGGAGACGCTGGAGGTGCTGCGGCAGATCCTTCAGGCCGTCACTACCATGGACCGGGACGTGTATCTGGACGGCGTGTCTGTCAAGGACCGGGTGGTGGAGCTCATCAACCGCGGCACCCAGGCCACGGGCGTCTGCGAGATCATGGTGTAAGGAGGCGTATCCAATATGGCGATCATCATTCGGGGAAACGGCGTGACGCTGCCGTCTCCCGTGGCGGTCACGGCGTCGGACGAGATCATCTGGTCCGCCAACACCGGACGCTCCTCCGCCGGACGGATGCTGGGGGACGCGGTGGCGGAGAAAAAAACCTTCACCGTGGAGTGGGGCGTCCTGACCCGGGGGGAGATGGAGCTCATCCGCAGCAGCCTCCGGAGCGGCTTCCACCCCTTCACCATCGTGGAGGACGGCGTGTCCACCACCGTCACGTCCTACCGAGGGGCGCTGACGGGGACGGTGCTGGGCTGCTTCGGCGGCGTGACGTATTACAAGGATGTATCCGTGACGGTCATCCAGCAGTGAGAGGAGGCGGGCGGCTATGATAAGCGGAAGCTGGCC
Source organism: uncultured Oscillospiraceae bacterium (assembly GCA_905234625.1). Taxonomy (GTDB): domain Bacteria; phylum Bacillota; class Clostridia; order Oscillospirales; family Oscillospiraceae; genus CAJOIG01. The sequence continues at coordinate 28,772 of CAJOIC010000004.1, forward strand.
CACAGGGGCCAAGAGCGCGGCGCTGACGGTAAACGGCGCCGCCGTGTCGGACGAGCTCGTCTCCATTGCCTATACGGACGATCTGACCGGCGGCAGCGCCATGACCATCGGCGCGGCGGCAGCGGCCCGGGTGCGGTTCGTTGTGGACGGTCCCAGCGTCGATTATGAAGGCGCGGCGGTCTCGATCACTATCGGCGGCATACCCCTGGGGACCTTCTATGTCACGGACCACAGCGAGAGAGACGGCCGTCTGACGGTGGACGCCGTGGACGCCATGGGAACGGCGGCCATGCGGGAGGCGTATGTCCCCGCGGCCTCCTCCGGCACGGCCCTGGGCGTTGCCGGGGAGATCTGCGCTGCCCTGGGGCTGACCATGGGCGATACGGGCGGTATCACGGATGCGGCGGTCAGCGGTCTTTCGGAGGGGCATACCTATCGGGAGATGCTGGGTCATATGGCGGCGGTGCTGGGGCGGAACGCCCACATCGACCGCCATGGCCGACTGGTCTTCCGGTGGTACGAGGCCCCCGACTTCGGCAACGCCCGGGCGGAGGATACCGGCGGCGGCAACATCGACCTGCGGGGCGTGCTGGCCCGGGAGCAGAGCGGCGGCGTGCAGGTCACCTACGGTGTGGAGGCCTCCGAGATCGGGGAGGGAGCGATCCTTCTGACGGTGAAGGGGACCTGCCTCGTCCCGGCGGACGAGGTCTACGCCGGAGAACTGACGAAAAAGACCGCGGACGCGGCGCTGACAGGCATCGCCGTCGCCGTTACGACGGTGACGGCGGACACCGAGACCGACGGCGCCGGGAACGTCACCGCCACGGAGGAACGGCGAACGTCGGTCCTTGCGGCGGGAGGCACGCCGGCCGTTTCCCTGCGGTGCGACTATATGTCGCAGGCGGTGCTGGACGGTATTTTCGCGCGGATCGGGGGCTTTTCGTATCGCCCCATGACCCTGAGCTTCTACGGGGACTGCCGTGTGGAGACGGGGGACGTCATCCGGGTGACGGACCGGGACGGTCAGGTGTACGACATCCCCGTCAGCGCCGTGACCCACAGCTGGGACGGGGGAGTCAAAACCACGGTGACCGCCGGTGCGCCGGTTTCGTTCTCCGGCGGCTCCGTCACCGCGGCCCTCAGCAGGGTATCGTCGGAGCTGGCGGCGCTGGGGAACCGGGAGGCCTCCAATGTGGAGGCCCTCAGCCGCAGGATCGGGAACGAGACGGCCAGCCGGGAGGCGGCGATACAGGCCCTCTCCGGCGCCCTGGCCGGCGCCGGCGGCCTCTATGAGACGACGGAGACCCCCGCCGGCGGCGGGACGGTGTATTACCTCCACGACAAGGCGGACCTGGCGTCCTCCGGGGTGGTCCTGAAGCTCACCGCCCAGGCCCTGGGCATCAGCACGGACGGGGGACAGACCTATCCGGCGGGCTGGGATTTCGTCAGCGGCACCACGATCACGAACATCCTGCAGACCGTGGGCGTGGCGGCGGACTGGATCACCTCGGGCCGGGTGCAGTCCCGGAACGGGCGGGTCTACTTCGACCTGGACGACAACGTCATCGTCTGCAGCCAGCTCCAGGCTTCCCGGCCCTGGGACAGCACCACCGGAACGGACCCCGGGGACGTGGTGGTGGATATCTCCAAGAGGAACATCTCCGGCAGTACCTGGGCCTCCTACGCCAATATCTACAAGAGCGGAAACGAGGGAAATGGACTGTGCATCATGCCGCCTGTTCCTGGCGGCCAGTACTCGCCCGATGACCGTGTGCTTGTGTTTACCTGGGGGGATAACCCCATCGAGCTGCGGCACCATTCCGGGATGACCGGGAACGCGGATTACACCTCTGTGCTGTGCCTGGACGAAAACAGGGCGGAGCTGTTCGCAAAGAGCAGCACCTCCAACAACCTCAGCGGCTTCTGGATGGACGACACGGGCATCCATGCCTCCGGGGATCTCAGTGCGGGGGCGGTCACCGCCGTCTCTCTGGCCGTCTCCGGCGTGAAGCAGAGAGTGGTGGACACGGAGGACTACGGCGTGCGCTCCTTCTACTGCTATGAGACCCCCACCCCCATGTTCGGCGACGTGGGGGAGGGAGTCCTGGGAGAGGACGGGCGCTGCGCCGTGTTCCCGGACCCGGTGTTTGCCCGGAGCGTGGCTCCGGGACAGTACCAGGTCTTCCTCCAGAGCTACGGACCGGGGGAGTGCTTCGTCACCGAGCGGAGCGGGGACCGCTTCCTGGTGGAGGGAACGCCGGGACTCCGCTTCGGCTGGGAGCTGAAGGCAAGGCAGGCGGGCTTTTCCCAGCGCCGCCTGGACAAGCATACGCCGGAGGCGTCCGTGGTCACCGCGGACTACGGCGGACTGGCGCTGGCGCATATCGCGTCCCTCCGAAGGGACCCCGTGGCGGCGGCGCATCTCAATCATATGAAGGAAAGGGAGGGTCCAATATGAAGACCATTACCAGCGTGACCGTATTCAATGACGCCGTGGGACTGCGCCTGTCCGCGAGCTACGCGGAGGTGGAGGAGGACACCGGCAGGATCACGGCGGACAACAAGCGGTTCGACCGGGTCGTCACCGACCCGGAGGCCAGAGCCGCCGCGGAAGACCTCTTCCGGCACGCTTTTGAGCTCCTGGACGGTGCGGAACGGGAGGCGTGACCCATGGCGGAGAAAAACCTGGCGTCGATCACCTTTCCGGGGCTGGGAGACGCATATCGCATCCCGGATTACAGCGATGATATCGGTGCGCTGACAGACAGGCAGAACGCGTCGGAGACGGCCGCCGGCCGACTGCGGGACCGGGTGGAGGCTTTGGAGGAGGCCACATCCGACATCGCCATCGAGCCGGACGATCTGGGTCTGGAGCAGGACCCGGATACGGGCCTCGTCTATCCCACGTATCGGGGCGTCCGCAGCGAGAACGGCATCCCCCTGGCCACCGGCGGGGGAGGAGGCGGTGGCAGCGGGAACAGCGCCGTGCTGACCGTGACGAATACGGCCGGATGGCTCGCCAAGACGGTGAGCACCGGCGCGAGCTGTCCCGTATCGCTGACCTGGTCCTCCATCGAGAACGGACTGGAGACCGGTAACGGCACCCTGTCCGTGACCATAGACGGCGTCGTGAAGAAGACCCAGGACGTGGCGCAGGGCCCAGTAACGGTGGATGTGGGCGGATATCTCTCCGCGGGCGCCCAAAGGGTCAAGGTGAAGATCTCCGACGTATACGACAACGCCAAGACCATCACCTACACCGTTACTGTGGCAGAGCTGACGCTGACAAGCAGCTTTGACACCTCGGGCGTTTTCGCCGCGGACAGCGTCATCGAATACACCTACACCCCGACGGGCGCGGTGGAGAAGACCGTTCATTTTGTGGTGGACGGTACGCAGGTCGGGACCGATGTGGTGACGACCTCCGGCCGTCAGCAGACATACACCTTGTCGGCAATGGCCCACGGCGCACACAGCCTCCTGGTGTACTTCACGGCGACGGTGGACGGCGAGACGGTATCCTCGAACGAGCTCTATTACGACCTGATCGTGGTGAACAGCTCGTCCGACACGCCCATCATTGCCAGCACCTTCCGGCGCACGACGGCGACACAGTTTGAGACGCTGCAGATCCCTTACACCGTCTATACGCCGAACAGCCTCACGTCGGACGTTATCCTGTACGCCAACAATGGGCAGGTCGCGGCGCTGACGGTGGACCGCACCGAGCATACATGGAGCTACCGCGCAGACGACACAGGGTCGCTGACGCTGACGATCTCGACGGGCAGCGTGGTGCATACGGCCACGCTGACGGTCTCCGAGTCGGATATCGACGTGGACGCGGAGACGGACGCTCTGGCGCTCTATCTGACGAGCTATGGGCGCTCCAACAACGAGGCCGATCCTTCCATCTGGCGGGACACCGCAAACAATATCTCCGCCTCGTTGACGGGCTTCAACTTCGTTTCGGACGGCTGGCTTCTGGACAGCGACGGCATTACCGTACTGCGCGTGGCCGGCGACGCTCGCGTCACGATCCCGTACAAGCCGTTTGCATCGGACCTCCGTTCGACGGGCAAGACCGTCGAGATCGAGTTCGCCACGAGGAACATCCTCAACTACGACGCAACGCTGGTGTCCTGCATGAGCGGAGGACGCGGCTTCCAACTGACAGCGCAGAAAGCTCTGCTGGCCTCGGAGCAGTCGGAGATCAGCACACAGTACAAAGAGGATGAGCACGTCCGCATATCCTTCGTAGCCGAAAAGCGCACGGAGAATCGTCTGCTGTACATATACATCAACGGCATCATGTCCGGCGTGGTGCAGTACCCGGACGACGACGACTTCTCGCAGGTGACGCCGGTCAATATCTCCATCGGCTCCGGCTACTGCACGACGGACATCTACTGCATCCGTGTATATGACAATGACCTGACCCATTTCCAGGTCCTTGACAACTGGATCGCGGACACTCAGGACATCGGTACGATGCTGGCCCGGTATGAGCACAATAACGTCTTCGACGAGTACGGGCAGATCGTTATTGAGAAACTGCCGTCCGACCTTCCGTACCTCGTAATCTCCTGCGCGGAGCTGCCGCAGTACAAGGGCGACAAGAAGACCATCAGCGGCTACTATGTAGACCCGAACGACGCTTCGAAGTCGTTCTCCTTCACAGGAGCGCAGGCGGATGTACAGGGTACATCCTCGCAGTATTATCCGAGGAAGAACTACAAGATCAAGTTCAGCGGCGGCTTTACCATGACCGCCACAGGGACGACCTCGGCAAAGTTTGCCATGAACGCAACCGCCATCCCGACGAAGACCTTCACCTTCAAGGCGGACGTGGCCTCCTCCGAGGGCGCGAACAACGTGGAGCTGGTGCGACTGTACAACAGCGCCTGTCCCTACAAGACCCCGCCGCAGGAAGAAGACGCTCGTGTCCGGCAGGGAATCGACGGCTTCCCCATCGTCATTTTCTGGGACAACGGAAGCACCACGGCCTTTATCGGAAAGTACAACTTCAACAATGACAAGGGGACCGAGGAGGTCTTCGGCTTCACGGAGGGGGACGAGTCCTGGGAGATCAAGAACAACACCGGTTCGCGTGTCCTCTGGCAGTCTGCCGACTACTCCGGCACGGACTGGCTGAACGACTTCGAGGCGCGATATCCTGACACCGACCCGGCCTATACGGACAGCACGGCGCTGGCAGCGCTGGCGGCATGGCTTGTTACTACGGACCAGAGCGCAGCCACCGGAAACGCTCTGCCGTCGTCGTATACCGACGTGGACGGCACGGTGCACACCGTGGACAACGCCGCGTACAGGCTTGCGAAGTTCAAGACCGAGATATCTGACCACATGGAGCTGCAGAGCGCCCTGTTCTACTATCTGTTCACGGAGCTGTTCCTCATGGTGGACAGCCGGGCGAAGAACGCATTTCCGTCCTTCCTGGGCGGGGACAAGTGGTGCTGGCTGCCCTATGACTTCGATACCGCCATCGGCATCAACAACGAGGGCGCACTGGTGTTCGACTACTCCCTGGAGGACACGGACACCACGAGCGGCGGCGCGGACGTATTCAACGGTCAGCAGAGCGTCATGTGGATCAACCTACGGCAGGCGTTCGCCCCGGAGATCAAGGCCATGTACCGGTCCCTCCGCTCCACCGGAGCGCTGTCCTACGATCTGGTGGAGACGGCGTTCGAGGAGCACCAGGCCAAGTGGCCGGAGGCGATCTTCAACGAGGACTCTTGGTTCAAGTACATCGACCCGCTGGTCAACGACGGCACGGACTACCTCGACATGGCGCAGGGCTCCAAGGCCGAACAGCGTAAATGGTGGCTGTATAACCGCTTCCGGTACATCGACTCGAAGTACAACGCCGGAGACGCTCTGACGGACGTAATCACGCTCCGTGCCTACGCCAGAGGCGATATCACGGTCACGCCGTATGCGGACATCTACCCGACGATCAAATACGGCTCTTACCTTGTATCCGAGCGCGGACACAGGAACGTAGCAACGCTGCTGCCGATGCCTGCCGGTCTGACAACGCTGAACGACACGGAGGTCTACATCTACTCCGCGTCCCAGCTTGCCGGCATCGGGGATATCAGCGCCCTCAAAGTCGGTCTGGTGGATCTGAGCAACGCCACGAAGCTGCAGAGCCTCAAATGCGGCGATTCCAGCGCAAGCTATACCAACAGCAATATGTACTCGCTGACGCTGGGAAACAACACGCTGCTCAAGACGATTGACGCGAGAAACTGCACCGGCCTGGGCGATACCACGCAGGAGGGCCACTCCCAGACGGCGGTGGATATCTCCGGATGCACCAATATCGAGCATGTGTACTTCGACGGCACGAACATCCGCTCCCTGACATTGCCGGTCGGCGGTATCCTGAAGACGCTGCACCTGCCGTCCACGGTCACAAACCTCACCGTCCGGAATCAGGCGGCGATCACGGACTTCACGATGCCGTCCTACGCGAACATCACGACGCTGCGCGTAGAGAACAGCTCCAGCGCGATCCCGGTGCTGAACATCCTTGCGGCGATGCCTGCCAACTCCCGCGTCCGCATCATCGGCTTTACGATGACCGTCAGCACGACCGACGATGTGGAGGACTTCTTCGATCGTCTCGACACCATGCGCGGCCTGGACGAGAGCGGCAACAACCTCGACAACCCCGTCGTGTCCGGCACGATCACCGGTCTTGGCACGATCACCGGCGCGTGGCTCGCGCAGATGAATGCCCGCTATCCGAACGTCACGATCGAGTATCAGCATATCACCAGCAATCTGTACTACTACAACTACGACGGGACGGAGCTGCTTTACACCGAATCCATCACAGACGGCGGCGACGGCGCATATGCCGGACAGCCTGCTCGTGCAGCGACTGCGGCGAACACTTACACCTTCGCCGGATGGAGCCGGTACACCAATCAGAGTGCGGCGGATGCCACGGCGACACAGAACGTCACGGCTGACCGGAACGTTTACGCGGCCTATACCGTTCAGGGACAGGTTTACACCGTGCGATTCTACAACGACTCCACGCTGCTCCAGACCGTCTACAGCGTCCCGTATGGAAGCACGGCAACCTACACGGGAGAAACGCCGGTATCCCCGGACGGCAGCGCTGAGGATTATCCGTTTTTGGGCTGGTCCCCGTCCAACACGAATATTCAAGGCAACACGAAATGTTATGCCGTGTTCGGAACGCCGCTTGAGATCAAGGAGATCACGGATAGCTGGGATACGATCATTGCCAACGTCGGGAACGGTACGGCTGTGACGAAGTACAAGCCCGGAAACTACAAGCCGCTTGAGCTTGGCACCGAAGGCACCGTCAATATGCAGATCATCGGAAAGCAGGTTGACAACCTTGCTGACGACAGCGGCACGGCTGCCTTGACGTGGCTGAGTATCGAAACGCTCAAGACGGCTCACCGTATGAATCCGGCCCGTGCCGGGGAATCCGGCAATTATACGGAAGGCACCGGTACAGTCGGCGGCTGGGAGAAGTCCGAAATGCGGACCTATCTCAACGACACGATCAAGCCGCTCATTCCGGCCAACGTGCAGGCTGCTATCAAAGCTGTGCATAAGACCCACCCGGCCTACGACTCTGCCGGTTCTCAGTTTACACAGACGACGGATGATGAAGTGTGGCTGCCGTCCTACAATGAAATGGTTGCGTCCAGCAGCTCCACAAATCAGCCGCGCTACAAGACCGTGTTTCCCGACGCTGAGAGCCGTAAGAAGACGGCCATAGGTGCGACAAGCGCCTCTCCGTGGTGGCTGCGGTCCGCTTCCAACGGCATTAGCTTCTATGTTGTGAACAGCAGCGGCGGCGCCAGCAGCTACTTTCCCAACGAATCCCGCGGGGTGGCGCTTGGCTTCTGTACGTGAGTTCCCTATGGAAAGGAGAGGACCATGACAGATCCCGTAGTCGCCGCGCTCATCACCGGGGGCGTATCCCTCGTCGGCACGGTCATCACCGTGCTGGCCACCCATCACCGGACCGCCACGGACATGAAGGTATCCCAGGCGGTCATGGACACGAAGATCGACGAGCTGACCCGGGAGGTGCGGTTGCACAACGATTTTGCCCAGCGCATCCCGGTGCTGCAGGAGCAGATCAAGGTCGCCAACCACCGGATCGACGACCTGGAACACAAACCGGACTGACTAGGAGGCACATACACATGAATAAAACGGCAAAGTGGCTCAAGGCCGCGCTTGTCCGCGCGGTGAAGACCGTGGCGCAGACGGCTGTCGCCACCATCGGCACGTCCGCGCTTATGAGCGACGTGAACTGGGCGGCGGTACTGTCCGCGTCCATCCTGGCGGGGGCGCTGTCCCTGCTGACCAGCACGGCGGGACTGCCGGAGGTGACGGACGATGCTGATCCCTAAATACGCCAACTGCGGCACCCTGGGGGACTGGGCCGAAGAACAACGGCCGGTTCATCCCCTACACGGGGACCGGCCAGCCGGGAGATCTCGTCCTGTTCGACTTCTCCGGGAACCACAAGACCCGGCAGCATGTCGGAATCCTGAAAAGCGTCTCCGGGAGCGTCCTCACCACCGTCGAGGGGAACACCTCCGTCACGTCCAACGACAACGGCGGCGCGGTGATGCTCCGAACGCGGTATGGTTCCCAGGTGGTAGGGTACATCCGGCCCAAGTGGACGGACGCCCAGACCGCGGCGAAGCTCATCGCCATCGCGGAGGCGGAGATCGGCACCCGGGAGAGCCCGGCGAATTCCAACAGCGTGAAGTACAACACCTGGTTCTACGGCAGGGCCGTCTCGGGAGACTGGGCGGCCTGGTGCGCGGCCTTCGTGTGCTGGTGCTTCGCGGTGCTGGACGGACAGATCGACACGGGCATCGACTACAAAGCGGAGGTGAAATACATCATGGTACAGGCAAAGGAGCTCTCCAAGGGCTCTTGCGGCAGCGCGGTGAAGAAGCTGCAGATCCTCTTGAACGGCCTCGGCCACAGCTGCGGGACCGTGGACGGGGACTTCGGCGCCAAGACCCTGGCGGCGGTGAAGGCCTTCCAGAAGGCGCAGGGGCTTTCCCAGGACGGCGTCGTAGGTGCGAACACCTGGGGCAAGCTCCTGAGCTGAGCCTGCCTCACAACAGAAAACGTCCCCCTCCTCGGAGGGGGACGCATCTGTTTTCGCTTTCTATCAACCGGCGAAGGGGAGATTCTCGTAGGTCATGGTGCTGCCGTCGGAGAGGGTGTAGACGACGTCCGCCGTGCCGTCGCCGTTGTCGGCGAGGGAGGTGACGAGGTCCTGGTTATACAGGCCGCCGTCCTCGTCGAGGCCGGTGTACACATAGCCGCCGTCCTCCGCGAAGATGACGTTGCCCGTGGCGTAGAACTGGTCGGTGACGCCCACCATGCCGAAGGAGCAGACCACGATATCGGTGCAGTCCATCTTCACGTCGATCTTTTTGTCGATGTCGAGGTACAGGGTGGAGTTGGACTCATAGGCCAGCACGTCGTCGTTCCAGCCGCGGACGGAGCTGAAGCAGTCCCCCGCCACCGCCACGGAGAAGGCTGTGGGGAAGTCGGAGGCGGCGTCCACGTCCACATAAAGGCTCGCGCCGGTATAGCTGTTGGGACCGCCCACGGAGAAGAGCCTGGTGTCGGCGTCGCCGGACCAGTTCAGGCGGGAATCCACTACGCGGAAGCAGCCCCGTCCGCCTCTCGTGGCGTTCACGATGGTACCGGAGATGTTCAGGAAGTCGGAATTCACCAGGATGACCTCGCCCACGTCGGAGGTCATGGAGGTCTTGTTGGAGAAATTCCAGGAGCCGCCGGTCTCTACGGTGGTATTCGTCAGCACCGCCTGGGCGTTGCCGTTGACCTCCCAGCCGGAGAGCTTCGTCACGAAGGTATTCACGAAGTGGGCGGAGCAGGTCTCGTCCATGACGGAGCCGCCGGAATTCTCCACCGCCACCACGTCGTTGAAGATAACGGTGCCGGAGCTTGCGTCGGAGTTGAAGATGCGGCCGCTGTTCATGAGGCTGTCGTTGTCCAGGACCAGCACGCCGTTATAGAAGATGCTGAAGGGGTGGCCGCTGGCGTTGCGCAGGGTGGCGCCGGTGATGACGGTGGTGGAGGCGCTGCCAGCGTAGACGGAGCCCGCCGCCGTGCCGCCGGTGCCGATGAGGAAGATCCGGCCGTCGTCGTTTTTGACGGTGACGGAGGTGCCCTTGTCGGTGACCTGGAGACCGTCGCCGCCGCCGAAGAAGCGGTGGGAATCGTCCCGGATATCGTCGCCGGTGCCGCTGGCCTGGGCCAGAACGGTGGTGTTTCTGAGCTCGGCCTTCACGCCGTCCCGGATCCAGAGACCGGAGCAGTAGAAGGAGCCCACATCCGCAAGGTCCCAGGTGGTGCCGGTGGCGAAGGAGGGATAACCGTCCACGCCGGAGATGACCAGGGTGTCGCCCTCCAGGGCCCAGGAGAAGGCCAGCTCCTTATACGACTTCTCCCCCTGGTACTCGGAGGCGGAGTAGCCCGCCTGATAGTACAGCGTGCCGGTGTCCCCGGCGACCTCGGCCCTGTCGATGACGGCGGTGCCGTCTACCAGGATGAGGTAATCCCCCACGGGATAGGCGGTGCAGTCCGCCCACTCGGCGGGGTCCACGGTGTCGGCGGCGGAGACGGTGACGGCGGCCATGGTGGTCAGGCCGTAGTGGTTCGTCTCGGCGGTGTAGTCCGCGACGCCGTGCCGGGCGTAGTAGGTGTCGGTATCAAGGTAGGTGTCCTTGGCGAGAGCGCCGTGCTTCGTGGTGTTGTAGAGGTACACGTCCTCGGTGTCGTCGTCGGGCAGCTCCTTGGCGGCGTCCGAGGTGCCCTTGAGTATCTGATAATACAGCACCACGGCGTCCCACTTGGTGACGGGCTCGTCCATGACCGCGTCCAGCTCCAGCGGGAGGCTGTAATACGCGGCGATGGCGGCGGCGTTGCCCTCGCGGCTGACTCCGCCCATGGCCCGCAGGGCTTCGGCGTCGGCCTCGCCCTTGTCGCTGAGAGCGGACTGGCCGCCGGTGATGGCGTTGTAGATCATGTTGAGGAAGTCGCCGTAGTTTATGGCCTCGTCGATCTTATAGGGCAGCTGACCCTCCACCCCCAGCTCCGGGCGGTATTTGTACATGCCGGTATCGTCGGTGTTGGAGCCGTCCGGGTCCACCACGCTGTCATACCGGAACAGGCCGCCGGAGCGCAGGGCCGGGTTCAGGGCCTGGAACCAGGTGCAGTAGTAGTGGCCCCAGAAGAAGTCGTTGAAGTCCTCGAAGAGCTTGTTCATGTTGTCCCCGAAGATGCCGGTGACATCGTCGCCCGCGGTGACCTCATAGGTGGTGTTGTTCATCCAGTAGTACCGGAAGAGGTAGTAGCAGGCCTCCACCCGCAGGAAGCCGTCCCCCACGTGGACGGGGTCCGTGGCGTCGGTGGGGTTCACGTTCACCAGACGGTCGGTGAGGAACGCCTCCCAGGTGTCGCCGCCGGTGGTGGCGCCGTTATTCAGATACCAGTCCACGGCGGCATACAGCTCGTCGGCATCGTACCCGTAAGCATCGGCTGCCGCGGCGATCTCTTCCGCGAAATCCTCCGCGCCGAACAGGTCCATGGCGCCGCCGATGATACCGTCGGCGATGCCCTCGTGGTAGTACACCGCGCCGGGGGTGACGGAGCCTGCGTCATAGCGGAGCTCATAGCCGTTGTAGTCCACAGCCGCGTTGAGATACGCCTGGGACGCATAGCTCACCGCGTATACCGGCACGGCGGTGAATTCCGTGGCGCCGTCGCGGAAGAGGACGTAGCCGTAGACGTTCGCCTCCGGGGCCTCGTCGAAGGCGAGGGTCAGGGTCTCCCCGTCGAAGGCGGCGGCGACGCCGGGAAGCGGGGTCTCGCAGCTTTTGTCGGTGTAGATGCCCGCCGCCGTTCCTGGCGCGAAGGGCAAAAGGTCGAAGGCGTCCTCCGCGGAGGCGTCGGTGGTGGCGTAGTAGCCGTAGAGCCGGTAGCTTGCCTCGGTCTCCCCGTCGGCCAGCTCATACACGCCGGAGGCGAAGACGGGACGGTTCTCGTAGCCCCCGGAGGCCTCTCCCGAGGCGGAGCCGGAAGCCTCGCCGGAGGCGCTGCCGGAGGTCTCCTCCGAGGCATCTCCGGACGCCTCCCCCGAGGCGAGAGCGCCCGCGCCCAGCGTCAGGCACAGGCACAGGGCCAGCAGGAGGCTGAGGATGCGTTTTGCGTTCATGCGGATTCTCCTTTCCCATGTGGGTTCATCACACCTCATTATAGCGTATCTTACAACCGCGCACACCACACATTTAAAACAAATGGTAACAAATATAAACGAAGTGAAATATTCGCCGGAGGACACAAAAACGCCTCCGCACCGATACAGGCACGGAGGCGTTTTTTGTGCTGCGTATCAGCCGCACATGGCGGCGATGACGTCCGCAAAGATCTTTGCGGCGGTAAAAAGGTCCTCCACGGGGAAGCGCTCGTTGGCGCCGTGCATCCGCACGTCCACCCCGGGCATGCCGTAGCCGAAGGCCACGCCGCCGGGGACGTCGTGGACGTAGGTCCCGCCGCCCATGGAGTAGCATTCGCCCTTTTTCCCGGTGTAGGTCTCATAGCTCTGCAGGAGGGTCCGTATGAACTCTCCCTCCGCCGGAGTGTAGTGGGGGGCGATCATCATGCCCGCCGTCTCAAAGCCGAGCGCGCCCATGGCCCGGTCCGCCACATCCTTGCAGTTTTCATTATCGGCGCAGAGCGGCACACGGCAGTCGCACACGCCCTCCAGGCCGGTCTCCGTGAAGGCGATCATGGTGAAGGAGCAGGTGAGGGGGCCGGTGGGGGCGTCCTCCTGGGCGATGCCCAGGGCCTTGCCGAGAAAGTCCCCGTGGGGCAGGAGGGAGTCGAGCTCCCGAAGGGCGCGGGTGGAGGGGCCGTCGGCCAGAGGAAGCTCCGTCAGCACCCGGATGAGGACGGTGTTGGCGTTGACGCCCCGGTCCGGGTGGGCGGCGTGGCAGCCCTCTCCCACGACGGTGAGACGCGCGCCCTCCGGGGTCTCCTCCACCCGGCAGGAGGCGCCCAGCTCCGCGCACAGAGGCGCGGCCCCCGCCATGAGGTGCATGGGCTCCATACCGGCGATCACGGCGCTGCTCTCCGTGGGGATGGCGTTGATCTGCACGCCGCCGCTGAGGGAGACCACCCGGGGCAGGGCGCTCTCCTTCTCCCAGCTCTTGCGGAAGCGCAGGCGGTACATGCCCTTTTCCGCGTTGCAGACGGGAAATTCCGAGTCGGGGGTGAAGGTGTTGGGAGCGGGGGCGTTGTGCTTGTAGTAGTACGCCACGTCGCTGGAGCCGCACTCCTCGTCCGTACCGAGGATGAGGCGCATGCCGCGCGCCTGCGGAAGGCCCAGCTCCTTCACGCAGCGCATGGCGTACAGCGCCGCTACGGCGCCGCCCTTGTCGTCCGCCACGCCCCGTCCGTAGATATAGCCGTCGTCCTTGATGACGGGCTCGTAGGGGTCGGAGTCCCAGCCGGTGTTCTCGTCCACCACGTCCAGGTGGGCCAGGATGTCCAGGACCCGGTCATCGGCTGCGCCGAAGTCGGCGGTCATGACCCGCCAGTCATGGTTCTGCACGGAAAAGCCGTACCCCGCGCACATCTCCATGGCCTTTGCCAGGGCCCTGGCGGGGCCGGGGCCGTAGGGGGCGTTTTCCTCCGGCTCGCCGGTGACGCTGCGGATGCGGCAGAGGGTTTTCAGGTCCTCGATGAATTCGTCCCGGTGGGCGTCCACCCAGGCTTCGATCTGCTGTTTTCTATCCATGATGAATCACTCCTTGTCTTGATCCAGAATACCGCTGTTTTCGATGGCGCTGATGGCCTGCCGCAGCTTTTCCGGCGGGAGCACCAGGGCGAACCGGACATAGCCCTCCCCCGCGGGACCGAAGCTCGCGCCGGGAGTGCAGATGACCCCGGCCCGGTCGATGAGGTCCAGGCAGAAGTCCATGGAGCTTTCGTACCGCGCCGGGATGGGGGCCCAGACGAACATGCTGCCATGACTGTCCGGCACGTCCCAGCCGATGGCCCGCAGACCGCCGCAGAGGGCGTCCCGCCGCGCCTGATAGTCGGCGCATTGGGCCCTGACCATGTCCCGGGGCCCGGTGAGGGCGGCGATGGCGGCATACTGCATGGGCAGGAACATGCCGAAATCGATCTGGCTGCGGAGCTTGCGGAAGGCTCCCACCACGTCCGGACGTCCGATGAGGAAGCTGATGCGGGCGCCGGTGAGGTCGAAGCTCTTGGAGAGGCTGAAAAACTCCGCGCCAACCTCCGCCGCGCCGGGATAGCTCAGGAAGCTGCCGCCGTAAGCGCCGTCGAAGATGATGTCGCTGTAAGCGTTGTCATGCAGGATGACGATATCGTATTTCTTCCCGAACGCCACGATCTCGCGGTACAGCCCGTCATTTCCGACGCTGCCGGTGGGGTTGGAGGGCAGGGACACGATCATGTATTTGGCCTTCCGGGCCACCTCCTCCGGGATGGCGCGCAGGTCCGGCAGGAAGCCGTTTTCCTTCTCCATGGGGTAGTAATACGGCTCCGCGCCCGCCATCTTCGCGCCTGCGATGAACACGGGGTAGCACGGCGTGGGGAGCAGGACGGCGTCCCCCTCGTCGCAGAGGGCGAGGCCGATGTGGCCCATGCCCTCCTGGCTGCCGTAGCAGGAGCAGACCATGTCCGGCGCGATCGTCACGCCGAAGCGGTCCTGATAGTAGGCGCAGACGGCGTCCAGCAGCTCCGGCAGGTCCCGCAGGGCGTATTTCCAGTTGTCCGGGTCCTGCGCCGCCTCCGTCAGAGCGCGCACGATGTGGGGCGCGGGCTTGAAGTCAGGCGTGCCTACGCTCAGGTTGTATATGGTGCGGCCCTCTTTTTCCAGCTCCAGCTTCCGCCGGTTCAGAGCGCCGAAGATCTCGTCGCCGAAGCGATCCATTCTCTTGCTCAGTTGCATAAAAGCCTCCGGGGTACGATGTGTCCTGCACATTATACCCCGGAGGCCGCGTTTTCGCAAGGGCGATCGGCGGCGTTCATCCGCCGATATACACGCCCAGAAGGTCCCCTTTGGCTGCGAGGCCGTAGCCCTCATAGCGGCTGTCATAGGAATCGGCGTGATTATCTCCCAGAACGAAATACTCCTCATCGCCCAGGGTCACGGGATAATCCCGGTCGCCGGGATCGAGAACGCCTGCCGGGAAAAGATCGCTTGCCTCGCCGTTCACATACAGGGTGCCGTCCCGCAGGTCCACCGTGTCCCCGGGGAGGGCGGCCACCCGGACGATGTCCTCGAAGGTGTGGAGCGCGCCGTCCGAGCCCCAGCGGAGGGACACGCACACGATGTCCCCTCGGTCCGGTTCGGCAAAGCGGGAGAAGACGCAGAGCTCTCCGTCTGAAATGTTGGGTTCCATGGAACGGCTCACCATCCGCTCCACGGAGAAGAAGCAAAAGAAAACGCCTATGAGCAGAGCGATGCCGAGGAAGATGCCTCCGGCGATGCCGAGGCCCTTGCGGAAGGACTGCTTCCGTGCTTTGGTCCACGCTTTTTTCACGGCCTTCAGCCCGCCGTCCGCATCCGGGACCGGGACGGAGACGGCCTCGTCCATGCGGGCAAGTTCCTTTTTGCAGGCCGGACAGCCCGCGAGGTGTTCCTCCACGGCGGCAGCGCTGTCCGCGCTGCATACGCCGTCGTGGTACAGCGGCATCAGGTCCCGGATCATGTCACATGTCAGATTCATCCATTTGCCTCCTCAGCTCGTTTTTTGCCCGGTAGAAGATGAGCCGCGCCCAGCTGTCGGATTTTCCGAACAGCTCACCGATGCGCCCGAAGGGAAGCTCACCGAACACACGCAGGGTGAAGACCTCCTTATATGGCTCACGCAGCTCATGGAGCAGTCGGTGCAGCCGTTGGGCGTCGCTACCGGTGAGAAGCGCCTCCTCCGGGCCGGGCGCGGGATCGGCGGTGTCGGGAACGGTCTCGCCGTCGGCGCGATGGCGCCGCTTCCGCAGGAGGGAAAAATAGGCGTTTTTCGCGATCCTGCATAGCCATGCGTACGCGCTGCAGCCGCCTCGGAAGCCGTCGAGGCCCTCCATGGCCCGGAAGAAGGTCTCCTGGGTGATCTCCTCCGCCAGGGCCGCGTCCCGGCACAGGGAGAGGGCGTAGCGATAAACGGGGTCGAAGTATCCCCGGTAGATATCCTCCAAGTCCTCCATGGGCTCACCTCCTTCGCCGGGTCCTCATCCGTAAGACGCGGGAACAGGCAAAACGTTTCAAAAAAGCGGCGGATAATCTCCCGCCGCTGTGTCTTATCCCTCGTTCCGGCAGCTGAGCTTCCGAGAGGACCAGTGCTCTCGGCTTTCCTCCGCGTCCCGTTCCAGCGCGGTCAGCGCACGGCGGATCTCGTCGTCGTACCCGTCGCTGCCGTCCCGCAGACGCATGAGAGCGGGAGCGGCGTCGGCAGAGAGCTCCTGCAGATAAGTTATGTCAACCTCATGCAGCCGTCCGTCCAGGTAGGCGTCCACATTGTAGTCCGCTACCCGCCCGGCGGGGTTTGCCAGGCAGAACAGGCACCAAGTCCCCAGGGCGAAGCCGAAGAAGACGCGCCAGAACCGGAAGTCCGGGCGGAGGAGCTTCCAGCCTGCCGCCAGCAGGCCCGCTGCGATCACCAGCATCCCCCACAGGGTCATGAGCCGCAGGACGGAGAGACCGTATGCCCCGATATACAGCTGCATCCGCCGCAGGGCGGAGGCCAGGATAACGGCGGTGAGCAGGAGCATGAGCCCGTCGGCAAGGCGCAGGGGCAGACCGCCCTTTGCGGCGAAGCGCTGCTTGTCCGAACCCAGCAGGCAGAGGACGAGGTTGATGCACGCCACGGCGACCAGCTGGAAAAAGCCCGTCCGGGCGTAGGCCGCCCAGCCGCCCGCCATGGCCGCGGCGGCGGCCCCGCCGAAGAGGTATCTCACCTGGATGACGCAAAAGATTATGTAAACTATGTCCAGCGCCGCGGCGGGTACCAGGAAGGGAATGGCCCTGCGCGGGCCGGGGGCGGTCTTTTCCCGGACCTCCGGAGCGGGCTCCCGCAGAAAGCACAGGCCGGAGGCGAAAAGCAGCGCCAGGACTATGGTGCGGATGACCCGCCACAGGGCAGACTCCCAGGACAGCGCCCGCAGCCGCGCGGCGATCCCGGTAAAGAAGCTGCCGAAGACCATGTCCGCCGAGGCCAGCAGCGCCAGCACCACCGCCAGCAGCGCCAGGGTCACAGCCCCGGTCAGCAGCACCCGGCCGACGGCGCCTTTGCCGTCCTTTTTGAGATGCTTCAGCAGCTGGAAAGGGCGGTCGATGCGGGTAAACAGCGCGAGCACCGACAGCCGCACCGCCTCCGGCACGGCCCGAAGCTCGAAGGCGGAAAAGCGGCTCTGTCCCGAGAGGGAGAAGGTGGCCATGGCCGCCAGCAGCAGGATGACGAAGCAGTTGAGGACGGTGAACCCCGGATGGGCGTACAGGGCGCAGCACAGCGCCAGGATAAGGGACGCCGCCGCCTGCAGAAGCCCGTCCGCCGTGGGCCGCTTCCCCAGCATGAGGAATACGGCGGCAAAATACGCCCCCACGAACACCGGGACCCCGAGACCGGGACCATAGCCGGAGAAGATCCTCTCCGCCGCGAATACCTGCCAGTACACCAGGCTCAGGATCAGGGCCGGGAGCGGCGCCATGAGGTCCTGCCAGACGGGCGGCGTTTCGGGGAGGAGGGCCTCCCTCGCCGCAGGGACGGAGTAGACAGGCCTTTTCTCATCCATGGCGGTCTTCCTCCTCAAATTCCAGGATATCCCCCGGCTGGCATTCCAGGGCGCGGCAGATGGCGTCCAGGGTGGAGAAGCGGACAGCCTTGGCCTTGCCGGTCTTCAGGACGGACAGGTTCGCCATGGTGAGGCCCACCGTCTCCGACAGCTGGGTCAGGCTCATGCGGCGCTTGGCCAGCATCACGTCAAGATTCACTCGGATCATGACGACACCTCATATGGTCAGGTCGTTCTCCGCCTTGAGGGCGGCGGCCTTCCACGTCAGATGGCTCAGCGCGGCGGAGGCGGCGAACATGCCTAGGCCGACGACGGCGATGAGGAGCATCAGCAGGAAGATCCCCGGGTGCAGCGCGTTGCACAGCAGCAGGAACACCCCGCTCGCGACGCACAACACCGTGTCCCCCAGCGCCAGCAGGCTGATCCAGCGCAGACGGCGGGCGTTCTCCTCGCAGAAGCTGTTGTCCCGGCCGATCTCCGTGAAGATCCGCCAGGCGTGCCACAGCGCCAGGACCACCGGCGCCATGCCGATCCAGAACAGGATAAGGCAGGGTCGGGCGAGATGAGAGAATTCGGGGAGATCCGTCGCCGCGTCCATGGCCAGCTTCGGCATGACGGCAAAGGCCAGCAGTCCGCAGGTGATCCAGCCGATCACCACCACCGCCCGCAGCCAGAGGGAGAGCTCTTTTTGATGCATGGATGACACCTCGTTTCCTTGGTTTCCTTGGTTTGGTTTGTGTGGCCATCCTAACATAAATATTATCGAAAGTCAAGAAAAATTTATCGAAAATCGATATCGTGAAAGATATGGAAACGCCCCGGACGCTTTGGCCCGGGGCATGGGATAGGCCTGGATATCAGTCCTTTTCCAGGTAGCCGTAGCACCAGGCTGCCAGGGCGCCGCCCACCAGGGGCCCGAGGATGAACACCCACAGGGAGCGCAGGGCGTCGCCGCCGGCGAAGAGGGCGGGACCGATGCTGCGGGCGGGATTCACGGAGGTGCCGGTGAGGCCGATGCCCAGGATGTGGACGAGGGCCAGGGTCAGGCCGATGACGATGCCGGCCACGGCGGAATTATCGGTCTTGGAGGTGACGCCGATGATGGCCAGGACGAAGATGAAGGTCAGTACGATCTCCACGATGAGGCCCGCCAGGGCATTGCCGCCCACGCCGGCCAGGCCGTTCGAGCCGAGGCCGCCGGTCATGTCCTCCACGCCGCCGAGTCCGAAGATGAGCTTCAGGATCAGCGCGCCGAGGATGGCGCCGATGATCTGGGAGACGACGTAGCCGATGAAATCCCTGCCGGTGAGCTGCTTGCGGATCAGCATGGCCAGGGACACGGCGGGATTGATGTGGCAGCCGGAGATATTGCCGATGCTGTATGCCATGGCGACGATGACGAGGCCAAAGGCCAGGGCGGTCAGGACATAGCCGCCGCCGCTGGCGGCGTCGCAGCCCACCAGCATGGCGGTGCCGCAGCCGAGGACCACCAGTACAAGGGTGCCGATACACTCGGCGATGTACTTTTTCAGGTTATTCATGCTCTTCCTCCTTGATGAATATGTGGGTATGGTAACCATGCTTTATGTAAACTATACCATATCGCGCAAAGTATGACAATCCCCGGGGCGGGATTTTTTCCGATGCTCCGCCGGGACTTGCAAAATCCGGCGGGGGCTCCTATAATCAAGAGGATCTTTGGAAGAAAAGAGGGAGTCAGCTTGGGCAAGCGCATCGTCATCGCCCTGGGCGGGAACGCCCTGGGAAAGAATCTCGCGGAGCAGATGGACGCGGTGAGGACCACCTCCCGGGCCATCGCGGATCTCATCGGAGACGGACATGAGGTGGTGGTGGCCCACGGCAACGGGCCCCAGGTGGGCATGATCCAGGAGGCCTTTGCGGAGTATCACCGGAACCATCCCGGCAGCGATCTCATGCCACTGTCCATGTGCGTGGCCATGAGCCAGGGGTATATCGGCTACGATCTCCAGAATCAGATCGGCGAGGAGCTGGACCGGCGGGGCATCCCCGTGCATGTGGCCACGGTGCTGACCCAGGTGGCTGTGGATCCGGCGGACCCGGCGTTCCTGCACCCTACGAAGCCCATCGGGGCCTTCATGACGGAGGAGCAGGCCAAAGCCGTGGCCGCGGAGAAGGGGCTCGACGTCATGGAGGACGCGGGCCGGGGCTGGCGGCACGTGGTGGCCTCCCCCATGCCCCGTCAGATCATCGAGATCGACACCATCAACGCTCTCCTGGACGGACAGCACGCGGTCATCGCCGCGGGGGGCGGGGGCATCCCGGTGATCTGGGAGGACCGCTATCACCTGCGGGGCGTCCCGGCGGTCATCGACAAGGACTTCGCCGCGGAGCGTCTGGCGGAGCAGCTGGACGCGGATATGCTCATCATCCTGACGGCGGTGGAGAAGATCGCCCTGAACTTCGGGAAGGAAAACGAGACGTGGCTCTCGGAGGTGACGCCGGAGGAGGCGGAGGAATACGCCCGGCAGGGACATTTCGCCCCCGGCTCCATGCTCCCGAAGGTGGAGGCCGCGGCGGCCTTCGCCCGGTCGAAGCCCGGAAGGACGGCCCTTATCACCCTTCTGGAAAAGGCCCGGGAGGGCATCGTCGGGGAGACAGGGACCCGCTTCCATATGTGAATACGACCGCCCGGCCTCGCAGGAGACCGGGCGGTTCGACGTTATTCGGCTTTGGGCTTGAGGTCGTCCTCCTCGATGGCGCCCAGAAGGTATTGGTAGTCGTTCTGGGTGGCGTGGGCGTGGGTGGAGACCTTTTTGTGCAGGGCGTTGGCGCCGGCGGCACGGCCGATGGGGATGAGGGTCCCCGCCCCGGCCACGCAGCCCCCGGGACAGGCCATGCCCTCCAGAAGGTAGCCGTTGTATTTTCCGGCCTTCGCCATCTGCAGCAGCTTCCGGCAGTTGTCAAGGCCCTCCGCGTGGGCAACGTTGACCTCCCGGCCGGGATACATGTCGTGGATGGCGTTCACCACGGCGCTGGCCACGCCGCCGCTGACGGCGAAGCCCCGGCCGTCGCCGGAGGCGCCGTGCATGGTGTCCGTCTCCTCCAGGGTCTTGAAATCCACTTCCTTGGCCTCGAACATGCCCATGACCTCCTCGTAGGTCAGGACAAAATCGACGTCCGAGCGGATGGTCCGGCGGCTGGCCTCCAGCTTCTTGGCGGCGCAGGGACCGATGAAGGCCACCTTGCAGCCGGGGTGGAGGCGCTTGAGGAGCCGTCCCGTGAGCACCATGGGGGTCAGGGCCATGGAGATGCACTTGGCCTGTTCCGGGAAGAGCTTTTTCGCCATGACCGACCACGCCGGGCAGCAGGAGGTGGCCATGAAGGGCAGGTTCTCCGGGACCTCCTCCACGAAGTCCTTGGCCTCCTCCAGAGTGCAGAGGTCCGCGCCGATGGCCACCTCCGCGATGTCCTCGAAGCCCAGGGCCTGGAAGGCCCGGCGCAGCTTGGAGGGCTCCAGGTCGGAGCCGAACTGACCGGAGACGGAGGGGGCGATGGCGGCATACACCGGCGTATCGGAGCGGATGGCCTGGATGACCTGGAAGATCTGGGCCTTGTCAGCGATGGCGCCGAAGGGGCAGTTGGCAAGGCACATGCCGCAGGAGACGCATTTGTCCTGGTCGATGTCCGCCCGGCCGTACTGGTCGGAGCCGATGGCCTTCATGCCGCAGGCCTTGGCGCAGGGGCGCTCCAGGCGGACGATGGCGCCGTAGGGACAGGCCTCGATGCAGCGGCCGCATTTGATGCACTTCCCGGGGTCGATGACGCTGTGTCCGTCCTTCAGGGATACGGCGCCCTTGGGGCAGACCTCCCTGCAGGGATGGGCCAGGCACCCCTGGCAGGCGTCCGTGACCTTCACCACGTTGTCCGGACAGGAGTGGCAGGCGAATTTGATGATGTTCACCAGGGGCGGCTGGTAGTATTTCTCGGGCTTTACGCACTCAATGGCGCCGGTGGACACGGGGGCGTGCTCCGCCGCCGTGCGCACGGGCAGACCCATGGCCAGGCGCATCCGCTCCTTCACGATGGCCCGCTCCAGGAACACGCTGTCCCGGTAGACGGAGACCTCTCCGGGAATGACCCGGTAGGGGATCTGCTCCATCTCGGACAGATCGCCGTCGTCCTTGTAGTTGTAGGATAACCGGGCGACCTCCGCGAAGACGCGCTTGCGGATATCGTTCACCGACGTATAGATACCTCTCATGTTCTACCTCTCAAACGGAAGATGTATGGACGCGGCATGGCTCCCATGCCGCGCATAGTATGGCCGGAAATGCGGCCGAAAATCGATCGAGTATTGGTTTGTGCGATCCCATTATAGAGGCTCGTTATTTTTTAGTCAATACCGTTTGGACGGTTTTTCGGGTTTGGATAAAAACCGGCGGCGGGATACGGCGGCGGCTTGTGCAAAAAAACGGGCCGCCTCGTCAGACGCGTCGGTGCGGGCTGATATAGAATTGACAAAACAGGCCGACGAACATATAATTATAAAGTCAAGTTTTTTTCACGGAGAGGAAGTGGACCCCATGGAGGCCGTGCTGTACGCGGAGGTGTATCTCATCTGCATGATCGTCCTGGGGCTTATGCTCTTCTGGATGGTGCGGAACAAGGCTGCTTCCGTGTCGGAGAGATGGATCATTTGGCTTCTCCTGGCGTTTCTCGTGAACTTCACCTCGAACTTTTTCTTCACGCTCCTCAACGGCGTCCGGATCTCGGATACGCTGTTTATCCCCGGGTCATATTGCTTCAAGACCCTATACCACGTCTCCCTGTGCGTGGGCGTGTTCATCTGGTGCGGCTACGCGGAGACGGAGCTCCACAGCGGCCTGTTCCAGGATCGGAGCCTCGTCCGCTGGCTGCTGCTGCCCCTGGCGGTACCCGTGGTGCCGGCCATCGCGAACCTGTGGACAGGCTGGCTCTTCACCATCAGCGAGTCCGGAGAATATGTCCGTCACCTCCAGTTCCAGCTGGAGATGGGGTATCTCGTCCTGTGGTCCGTGGTCTGCGGCTTCCGGCTGCTCCGGCGCGCCGATCGGGAGACGGACGACGTCCGCAAGGCCCATCTGCGGCTGACGGCGACCTTTGCCCTGTGCCTGATCGCGGCGTGGCTGCTGTCCTTCATCGGGGAGGAGATCCCCGTCATCTGCGTGCTGGTGATGCTGGACCTGCTATGGCTGTATCTTGCGAACCTGCACCAGCAGATATCCATGGACAAGCTCACCCAGGTGAACAACCGCCAGAATCTGGTGGGATTCCTGGAATACAAGATCCGCAACCATGATGAGACGCTGTTTCTTCTCATGCTGGATGTGGACGGCTTCAAGAGCATCAACGACACCTACGGTCATCTGGAGGGAGACAATGCCCTGGTCCGGGTGGCCGGCTCTCTGAAGCAGGCCTGCGGGGCCTTCCGCCGCCGTCCGTATATCGCCCGGTATGGCGGAGATGAGTTCATCATCGCCATCGAGGGGTCGGAGGAGGATGTGGCGGAGCTGCGCCGCCGCATCGAGGAGGCGCTGGCCTCCGGCGGGAGCGGTCGGGAGCCCTATGAGCTCCGGCTCAGCATGGGCGCAGCCGCGTGGCAGCCCGACATGAGCTTCCGGGACCTGATCGGGGCGGCTGACGCGGAGCTGTATAAGCACAAAAAATCCCGCTGACTCTGAGGAGAGCGGAGATCGGGGGCGGGAGCATGCCCGCCCCTTCCACATGGGTCCGCGGTATGGCCGCGGGAGAAGGGGGTGAGTGATCCTTGCGCAAGACCGCAGAATTATGTCTTATTTTTCTGATCCCGGCGCTGCTTTTGAGCGGCTGCGGCGGCGGCGCCGCGCCGGAGCGGGCGGAGGTTCCCCTCGCCCCTGCCGCCGAGGTGATAGAGGAGACCCCGGTCCCGGAGGAGCAGGCCGAAGAAGACGTGAGCTTCACGCCCTACGAAGCCCCCGCCTTCCTGGACGCCGAGTTCCATGAGGATCTGGCCGAGGGCGACGGGAACGTCCTTCTGGATCTCTCCGCCGTGAGCGAGGGATATGTGGCCGTGTCCGCGTCGTCGGACGCGCGGCTCAAGTTCCAGGTGCTGACGGACGAGGATACGTATAACTACGATCTGCCCTCCGACGGTACGCCCGCCGTCTTCCCCCTGACCTGCGGGGACGGGGAGTACCGGTTCCGGATCATGGAGAACATCGAGGACAGCAAGTACGCGGAGCTGTATTCCGCGTCCTGTGAGGTGACGATGGAGGGCGAGTTCCAGCCCTTCCTCCGGCCCAGCGCGTATGTCCCCTATTCGGAGAGCTCCGACTGCGTGAAAAAGGCCGCGGAGCTGGCCGCTGAGGTCCCGGACGCGCTCGGCGTCGTGGGCGCGGTGTTCGACTATGTGTGCGCCAATGTGACCTATGACACGGAGAAGGCCGCGAACGTCCAGTCGGGATATGTCCCGGACCCGGACGAGACCCTGGACTCCGGCAGGGGCATCTGCTTCGACTACGCGGCGCTGGCGGCGGCGATGCTCCGCAGCCAGGGCATACCCGCCAAGATGATCTTCGGCTATGTCTCGCCGGACGATCTCTACCACGCCTGGAACATGTTCTACACGGAGGAGTCCGGCTGGGTCACGGTGAGCTACGAGGTGGGCGGCGATTCATGGAACCGCCTGGACCTGACCTTCTCCGCCAACGGCGCGGACGGCACCTTCATCGGCGACGGCGGCAATTACGCAGATATCTACACCTATTGACGATAGGGGGAGAACCATATGAGAAAACAGAAACTGGACGATCTGGGCGTATCCGCCTTCTGCGAGAGCATGGGCATGATGGTGCGGTCCGGCATACAGACGGACGAGGCCGTCAGTCTGCTCCAGGGCGGAGAGGAGAGCGACGGCGTGCTCGAGCGCGGCCTTGCCGTCATGAAAGAGCAGGTGGACGCCGGCGGCAGTCTGTCCGCCGCCATGGAGGCCAGTGGGATCTTCCCGGAATACGCCATCCGGATGGTGGACGCCGGAGAGAGCTCCGGCAGGCTGGAGGATATCCTCTTCCGGCTCTCGGCCTATTACGCCGATCAGAAGACCATCGGGGAGAAGCTGCGGGGCGCCGTCACCTATCCTGCGGCCATGCTGGTGCTCATCATCGCGGTGCTGGCGGTGATGCTCGTCATGGTGCTGCCGGCCTTCACGGAGGTGTACGACAGCCTGACGGGCAGCCTTGCCGCCTCCACCTACGGCTATATCCGCTGGGCCTACGGCTTCTGCTGGTTCGCCCTGGCGGTCATGGTGCTGCTGGCGGCGGCGCTGATCGTGGGCTCGGTCCTCTGGAACGGAGAAAAGCGCGGCGCGGTGGAGTCCGCGCTGCGGCGGGTGCCCCTGTGCGCCTCCATCCTGGACGGCATGGGCATGTTCCGGTTCACCTCCGCCCTGTCCACCTTCCTGGCCAGCGGCGAGATGCAGGACGAGGCAGTCCTGCGCAGCATCCCCATGACGGACTGCGCGCCGGTGGAGGAGAAGCTCCAAAAATGCGTCGCCCGCATGGAGGAAGGGCACAGCATCGCCCAGGCCGCCTATGACGAGTCCCTGTTCGAGCCGGTGTACGGGCGCATGCTCCTGGCCGGTGAGCGCAGCGGCAGCATGGAGGACGTCCTGGAGCGGCTCACCTCGCTCCTGCGGGAGAACTGCGGGAACCTGGTGGACCGGCTGGTGGGCATCGTGGATCCGCTCCTGTCCGGCGTCCTCATGGTGACGGTGGGCCTGTCGCTGTTAAGCGTAATGCTGCCCTTGATCGGCATGATGAACTCCATCGGGTGACACAGCGGATCTTTTTCTGCAGGGCATCGTCTCGCCCGGTCGGCGTACTCACGGTACTGCCGCCCGGCTTCGACTTCCCTCTGCGAAAAAATCTATCGCTGTGCAGACACAGAAGGATTCCTGAGAAAGGATTCTCGTATGTATTCGGATAAAGAAAAAAAGCGTCCCGCGTGGCTGGGGCCGCTGGCGGTGCTCCTGCTGGTGCTGGTGATCGCGGGGGCCTTCGCCCTGGCCCGGCCCGGGCGGGATCTCAGCGACGACGGCGCCGAAGCCATCCGGGCAGCGGTGCGGCGCGGCGCGCTCCAGTGCTATGTGGTGGAGGGGATCTACCCGCCGGACCTGGCATATCTGGAGGATAACTACGGCCTGGAGGTCAATACCCGCGACTACTATGTGACCTACGACGCTTTCGCGTCGAACCTTCCGCCGACGGTGAAGGTCACGAAAAAATAGACCGGAAGAGAGGAGGCTATGGCATGAAGCGTTCGGCAAGCTCGCCCCTTGGCTTTTACGCCATCGGCATCGCCGCGCTGTTTCTGGCGGGATTCTTCCTGCTGGTGGTGTTCGGGGCCCAGAGCTATCGGAACACCGTGGCGGAGCAGAACGATAATATGACGACGCGCACGCTGCTGTCCTACCTCTCCACCTGCGTCCGCGGCGGCGACACCGCCGGCGCTGTCACGGTGTGGGAATCCGAGTTCGGACAGGTCCTCTCCGTGGCGGACAGTTCGGGAGGACACGCCCTGCGCATCTACCGGTACGACGGCGGCCTCGTGGAGGATTTCGCCGCAGCGGACGCGGCGCTCCGTCCGGAGGAGGCCGAGGTCATCGGGGCCACGGATACCTTTGAGATCACGGAGCTGCCCGGCGGGGCCCTGGCGGTGGATACGGACGCCGGGCGGGTGCTGCTGCATCCGCGCAGCGGGGAAGGAGGCGCGGGATGAAGCGGCAGACCCATATCACGGGCTTTTATCTGGAGACGCTGCTGCTGATCGCGGTGTTCGTGGCCATCATCCTGGTGCTGACCCAGGTCTTCGGCCTGAGCCGCGCTCAGAGCGGGCAGGCAAAGCTCCTGACCAACGCCGTCACCCTGGCGCAGAATACGGCGGAGGCCATCTCCGCGTCGGACAGTCCCGAGGCGCTCCTGGTCCTCCTGGATGAAAACGGCAGCGCGCGGCAGGGAGAGAAGGGACAGATCCTGGCGTCCTACGACGCCGATATGACTCCGGCCCCGGGGGGGAGCCTGACGGTGGAGGCCACCTGGGAGCCCTCCGACCCCGACGACAGTCTGGTGTACAGCACGGTCAGCGTCTGGTACGAGGGGAAGGCCGAGCCGGTCTATACCCTGCGCACCGCGGTCTATCTCGGGGAGGTGGCCCCATGAAACAGACGCCCATCAAGCTGGGGCCCCTGGCGCTGCTGCTGGCGGTCATCAGCATCTGCCTGACGACGCTGGCGATCCTGACCTTTACCACCGCCCGGGCGGACCTGCGGCTGGCGGAGAAGTACGCCGATACCGTGACCACCCGCTACGCCCTGGAGGCGGAGGGACAGGCGTTCCTGGCGGAGGTGAGCCGGGACGGGTTCCCGGGACCGGCGGACGAGGACGGCGTGTTCCGCGCGGCGCTGGAGCGGGACGGGACGACCCTCCGCATCGGTCTGACTGCGGACGGGAAGATCGTCTCCTGGCGGCAGGATAAGGAATGGACCCAGGAAACCGTCATAGGGGATCTCTGGGCAGGATTTTAAGGAGACAGGGACATGAGCATTCTGGAAATACTGCAGGCGGCCCTTGACGCGGACGCTGCGGATATCTTTATCATCGCGGGTCTTCCCGTGACCTTTAAGTGCGACGGACATCAGGAGCGCCTGGCGGGGGATATGCTGCTGCCGGACGCCATCAGGAAGCTGGTGGATGAGATCTATACCAGCAGCGGCCGCGACCGGAGCAATCTGGAGCGGGGCCTGGACGACGATTTTTCCTTCGCCGTGCCGAGGATGGGACGGTTCCGTGTGAACGTCTTCCGTCAGCGCGGCTCCCTGGCGGCGGTGATCCGGGTGATCCGGTTCGGCCTGCCGGACCCCGCGAAGCTGGGCATCCCGGAGAGCGTTCTGTCCCTGGCGGACAACAAGAAGGGCCTCGTCCTCATCACCGGCTCCGCGGGCACGGGCAAATCCACGACCCTCGCCTGCATGATCGACCGCATCAACAAGACCCGGGACTGCCATATCATCACCATGGAGGACCCCATCGAGTACATCCACCGGCATGACAAGTCCATCGTCACCCAGCGGGAGATCTCCATCGATACGCCGGGGTATCTCGATAGTCTGCGCTCCGCCCTGCGGGAGAGTCCCGACGTGATCCTCCTGGGGGAGATGCGGGATTACGACACGATCTCCTCGGCCATCACCGCCGCGGAGACGGGCGTCCTGCTCCTGAGCACGCTCCATACCAGCTCCGCCGCCAATACCATCAACCGCATCCTGGACGTGTTTCCCGCCAACCAGCAGAAGCAGGTCAAGATCCAGCTGGCTCAGATCCTCAAGGGCGTGGTGTGCCAGCAGCTCGTTCCGTCGAAGGACGGGGGCCAGGTGGCGGTGTTCGAGATCATGAAGACCACCACAGCCATCCAGAACATGATCCGGGAGGACAAGCTCCATCAGCTGGAGTCCGCCATGCAGGCGGGGGCCTCGGAGGGGATGTGCACCATGGACGGCAGCCTCCTCAAGCTGTATAAAGAGGGGAAGATCACCCGGGACACGGCGCTTGTGTCCTGCGTGAACTACGAAAATATGGTAAAACGCATCTGATAAGCGCAGGGAAGAGGGGAAGATACCATCATGAGAATGACGGACAATCATCCGGATGTCTTGTATGTGCGGATGCTGGGCGGGTTTTCCGTCAACTGGAACGGCAAGCTCATCGCGGGCGGCTCTAAGGCCAGCGAATCCCAGTTCACCTATCTCCTGCAGATCCTCATCCACAACCGGGAGCAGGGAGTCAGCCGCGACCGGCTGGAGGAGCTGCTTTTCGAGGACCGGGACCTGAGCAACGTCCACCACGCGCTCCAGAGCATCATCTATAACGCCAAGAAGCGCCTGGAGAAGGCGGGACTGCCTCCGGTGAACTATATCGAGCAGCGCAAGGGCGTGTTCTATTGGACGGACGAGCTGACCCTCGTGGAGGACGCCCGGGAGTTCGAGGCCCTGCATGTCAAGGCCGGTGAGACAGCGGATCTGGACGAGCGTCTCGTGCTGTACATGGACGCCTGCCATCTCTACGGCGGGGAATTCCTCCCGTCCCAGACGGCGGTGATCTGGGCAGCACGGGAGGCCCGGCGCTATCGGGAGATGTTCTGCGATTGCGTGGAGCAGGCCGCGCAGCTGATGCGGGTGAACCACGACTTCTTCCAGATGGAGGAGCTGGGGAAATACGCCTCGAAGATCGACCCGCTGGCGGACTGGGAGACCGTGACCATGGAGGCGCTGGCCTCCCTGGGACGGTATGAGGAAGCCCGCAAGCTCTATGACGACACGGTGCAGTACTATTTCAACGAGCAGGGGCTGCGGCCGTCCAGGAAGCTCATGGATCAGTTCGAACGGCTGGGCTCGGAGATGCAGCACCGGCACGCTGCCCTGGACCAGATCCAGCAGGAGCTCAGCGGCTCCAATGACGACGCTCCCGGCGGGTATCTCTGCAGCTACCCCGTGTTCTCGGGCATTTACAGCATGGTGGAGAGGATGCTGGAGCGGGGCGGACAGTCGGTCTACCTCATGCTGTGCACGGTGGTGGACAGTAAGGGCAATCCTATGAAGGAGGGGCTGGTGCTGGAGGAACTGTCGAAACGCATGGGCGACGCTGTGCGCAGGACGATCCGGCGGGGCGACGCCATGACCCAGTACGGACAGGGCCAGTATCTCGTGCTCCTGGTGAATACGACCCGGGAGGACTGCGGCATCATCCAGCGGCGCATCAATCAGCGCTTTATCGTCGGCCGCCAGCGCACCGGCATCGAATACTATGTGAACAGCGTTGTCTGGAACCCGGAGCTGGGCGCGGAGAGGGGCTGAGTCCATGGGGAAAGGAAGAACGCAGTGGTATATCGGCGCGCCTAACGGCGTGATCCTGTGCGTGAACGGCACGGACCGCGGACAGCTCAGCGGTGAGCTGTGGCACAGCTATAGCGCGGAGCCTGTGTCGTTTCTTACCATCGAGCAGATGATGGGGACGATGGAGAAGCTCTACGACTGGCTGAGCTTCCCGTATCGGGGGACCAATCGGCGCAGCTTCACGGAGACGGAACCACGACCGGTATCAATGGAGGAGAGAAATAAGATCATGAGCGACATAAACCTTCTTAGCAAGCACGGCGACCTGGGCACCTTCATCGTCCGGGTCCAGCATCGGCAGAACAGCAGCTGGCAGGGGCGCATCACCTGGATGGAGGAGGATAAGACCATCCAGTTCCGGTCCGTCTGGGAGATGATCAAGCTCATCGAGAGCGCGGTGGACACCGTCAGGAGGATCCCGCCGACGCCGCCTGGTTCTCGCCGGAGGATCGGCCCGCAGACACAGACACCCTTTGAACAGAAGGAAAGAGTCCTGCTGACGATCGACGCACGCAGAGGATACGGAGTCGGTATGGACGAAGGCCCCGGCAGCGCCTGGGCGGACCGTTTGCAGTAAAAAGAAAAACCGCAGCCGATTAGGCTGCGGTTTTGATTTCAAGAGGGGTATCAGATGAGGTGGAAGGCCACGATCAGGCCGGAGAACACGATGGAGACCGTGGAGCAGAGCTTGATGAGGATGTTCAGGCTGGGGCCGGAGGTATCCTTGAAGGGATCGCCCACGGTGTCGCCCACGACAGCGGCCTTGTGCTGCTCGGAGCCCTTGCCGCCGTGGTTGCCGCGCTCGATATACTTCTTGGCGTTGTCCCAGGCGCCGCCGGCGTTGGACATGAACACCGCCATGGCAAAGCCCGTGACGGACACGCCGCCCAGCAGGCCCACGACACCGGTGGGTCCGAGGATGATGCCGGTGATGATGGGGACGATGATGGCGAGCAGAGCGGGAACGACCATCTCATGCAGGGCGCCCTTGGTGCACAGGGAGACGCAGGCGGAGTAGTCGGGATCGGCCTTGAACTCCATGATGCCGGGGATCTCCCGGAACTGACGGCGGACCTCCACGACGATGGACTGGGCGGCGGTCTGCACCGCGCTCATGGTGAAGGCGGAGAACACGAAGGTCAGCATGGCGCCGATGAACAGGCCCACGAGAACGGTGGGGCTCGTCAGGGAGAAGGAGAGGACCTCGTCCGTCTTATCCTGGACGATGTTGACATAGGAGACCAGCAGCGCCAGCGCGGTCAGGGAGGCGGAGCCGATGGCGAAGCCCTTGCCGGTGGCGGCGGTGGTGTTGCCCAGAGAGTCCAGGGCGTCGGTGCGGTCGCGGACCTCCTCGGGCAGGCCGCTCATCTCGGCGATGCCGCCGGCATTGTCGGCCACGGGGCCGTAAGCGTCGGTGGCAAGGGTGATGCCCAGAGTGGAGAGCATGCCGACGCCGGCGATGCCGATGCCGTACAGGCCCTGGTTGAAGTTCTGGCCGCCGCCGGCGCAGTAGAAGCTGATGATGACAGCCGCGCCGACGATCAGGATGGAAGCCATGGTGGACTTCAGGCCCAGGGAGATACCGCCGATGATGATGGTGGCGGAGCCGGTCTCGGAGGCCGCGGCCAGCTTCTGGGTGGGCTTGTAGTTATCGGAGGTATAGTACTCCGTGAAGTAACCGATGGCGGTGCCGCCGACGAGGCCGCAGAGGATGGCGATGTACACGCCCCAGCAGTGGTTGGCGGGACCCAGGATGAAGTAGCAGAGGGGAGCGGCCACGACGGCGCTCAGCACGGCGGCGGTGTAGGTGCCGGTGCGGAGGCTGTTGAGGAGGCTCAGCTGGGTGGCGTCCTCCTTGGTCTTCACGAGGAAGGAGCCGATGAGGGAGCAGATGATGCCGACGACGGCCAGGGCCACGGGCAGGAACATGCCCTGCCAGCTGTATCCGGCGGCGGCGGCCAGCGCGAAGGTGGCCAGGATGGAGCCGACATAGCTCTCGTACAGGTCGGCGCCCATGCCCGCGACGTCGCCCACGTTATCGCCCACGTTGTCGGCGATGGTGGCGGGGTTGCGGGGGTCGTCCTCGGGGATGCCGGCCTCGACCTTGCCCACAAGGTCGGCGCCGACGTCGGCGGCCTTGGTGTAGATGATGAAGGAGGCGCCCATGCCGTTCATGACCATGATGTTGGCGAGGGACACGTCGTCCAGGTGGCCGATGTACTTCAGGCCGACGAACCACAGAGTGATATCGAGGATGCCCAGGCCCACGACGGTGAAGCCCATGACGGAGCCGGAGGAGAAGGCGACGTTCAGGCCGCGGTTCAGGCTCTCATGCGCCGCGTTGGCGGTGCGGGCGTTGGAGTTCGTGGCGATGCGCATGCCGATGAAGCCGGCCAGCATGGACCAGATTCCGCCGGTCAGGAACGCGAAGGGGGTGACGCGGGAGAGCATCTGCCCCTTGGAGGCGAACGCGATGATCAGCAGGATCACGAACACGACGGCAAATACCTTGGCCACGGTGGTGTACTGCGCCTTGAGGTAGGCGTTGGCGCCCTCGCGGATGGCGGAAGCGAGCTTCACCATCTTCTCGTCGCCTTCGGAGAAACTCATGACCTTGTTTCTCTGAAGGAGCGCGAAGATGAGCGCGACGGCCGCACCCACGAAGCCGATCCAGAACAGATTTTCCATTGTGAATCACTCCTAAACCTTATAGTTTGTATCAGACTAATTTATTTTATACTTTCTGTGTTGATTTTTCAAATCAAAAGTGACAATTTATCATTAAAAATGTTCTTTTTGTGAGATATAGCAATTATTATCAAAGCATCCTATGAGAATTTAACAAAAATATACGGCTGTTTTTGTCACATATTCCACAAAGACGGAGACGCGGGGTCACAGAGCGGGAACATCGCGCCGAAGGTAGGCGCCCCGGCCCTGACGGAGACAGCGTCCGTCCCTGGCGGTCAGCTCGCCCCGGAGATAGACCTGCCGGGCCCTGCCGGTGATAGTCATGCCCTCCCAAGGGGAGTTGTCGCAGGCGGTCTCCTGGACGGAGGGATCGATGACGCCCCGGTACGCCGGGTCCCAGACCACGATGTCCGCGTCGAAGCCCGGATCAAGCGCGCCCTTTTTCCCCCAGAGGCCGAAGGCCTTCGCGGGGGTCTCGCTCAGAAGGCGGCACATGTCCTCCGGTGTGATCCGTCCGGCGGAAACGCCCGCGGTCCAGACCACGGAGGGGCGGAACTCCACTCCCGGCAGGCCGTTGGGGATCTTGGAGAAGTCTCCGCGGCCCAGCTCTTTCTGCCCCCGGAAATTGAAAGAGCAATGATCGGTGGAGAGGATGTCGATCCGTCTGTCCTCCACGGCGGCCCAGAGGGCGTCCGCGTCCGCCTGAGAGCGGATGGGGGGAGAGCAGACGAATTTCGCGCCCTCGAAATCCGGACGGGCGTAGACCTCCTCCGTCAGGGTGAGGTACTGGGGGCAGGTCTCGGCCAGGACGGTCTGCCCGCCCGCGCGGGCCTTGTCCAGCATAGCGAGTCCCTCCCGGGTGGACAGATGGACGATCCAGGGCCGCCCGTCAGCCTCCCGGGCCAGCTCCAGGAACCGCGCCACCGCCAGGGCCTCCACCTGGTTGGGGCGGGAGACGGGGTGGTATTCCGGTCCCGTCTTCCCGGCGGCCAGGAGCCTCGCCGTGTTTTCCGTCACCGTGTCCCCCAGCTCGCAATGGCAGCCCACGACGCCCCCAAGCTCTCCGGCGGCAGCCAGGAAGGATCGCAGATCGCCGTCGTTCAGGCGCAGAGCGTCATAGGCCATGTAGCCCTTGAAGCTGGTGATCCCGGCGTCGAGCATGGCGGGCATCTCCCGCCTGGTGCGCTCGTTCCAGTCGGTGACGGCCATGTGGAAGCCGTAGTCACAGGAGCAGCGCCCGTCGGCCCGGGTGTGCCACACGTCCAGGGCCTCGGCCAGGGTATGGCCCCGGTCCTGGGTAGCGAAGTCCAGGATGACGGTGGTGCCTCCGGCCACGGCGGCCGCTGTACCGGAGGGGAAGGAGTCCGCCGTCACCGTGCCGGACACTGGCATGTCCAGGTGGGTGTGGGCGTCGATGAAGCCGGGAAAGAGCAGACAGCCGGAAACGTCGATGACTTCGTCCGCGTTCCCGGGCGGGACGATGCGTCCGCCGTCGATGTATATATCCCGTTTTTCCTGACCGCCGGGGGAGACGACGGTCCCGCCGGTGAGCTTTTTCATTTCGCCGCTTCCTCGTTGAAGGCCTCGATGAGCTCGTCGATGGCGGCGGCCTGCTTGTGTACGTCCGCAAACTCCGTGCCGTACCAGAGGGCGTTCAGCTCCTCCACGGTCTTGCCCTGCTGCTCCACCCAGGTGTAGTACTTGAGGTTGTGGACCCGCTTGCGCTCGGCGTAGGTCAGCTCCAGCAGATTGTCGGTCTTCTGGGCCTGGAGACGGCGGGCGAAGTCCACCGCGGCCTTCACGGGGGTGTATTCGCCGTCCGCCAGCCGAAGCTCCTCCAGGCGGCTGCCGTACATGGCGAAGGAGTCCGTCAGCACCGTGGCCACCACGTCCTGCTCCGTGAACTCGTAGTACTTCGCCATCTTGATGCAGCACAGGAGGTTCGCGATGCCGGAGATGCCCAGCCAGCTGAGCTTTTCCACGAACTCCGGGTCGAGGCCCAGCTCCCGGATGAGGAAGATGACGCCCTCGGGCTCGTTGAACAGCCGCAGCAGCTCCTGGCTGTCGTTGTCGTCGATATCGATGACCATGTCGGTGTTTTTGACATTATGGATCCAGGGGACGTGCTTGTCGCCGATGCCCTCGATGCGGTGGCCGCCGAAGCCGTTGTCCAGCAGGGTGGGGCACTGCAGGGCCTCGCCCGCGGCGAGCTTCAGACCGGGATAGAGCTCCTTGAGCCTGTCGCCGGAGCCGATGGCCCCCGCGGAGCCGGTGGTGTAGCACGCGCCGGCGAAGCGGTCCCCGGGGCGGCGGATGAGCTCGAAGACCTCCGCCATGGCGGAGCCCGTGACCTCATAGTGCCAGAGGTGGTTGCCCATCTGCTCGAACTGGTTGAAGATCATGTTGGCGGGGTCCTCGGCCAGCTCGTGGGTCTTGTCGAAGATCTCCTTGACGTTCGACTCGCAGCCCGGGGTGGCGATGATCTCCGCGCCGATGGAGCGCAGCCACTCAAAGCGCTCCCGGCTCATCTCCTGGGGCAGGATGCCGATGGCGTGGACGCCGAGGAGCTTGGAGTTGAAGGCGCCGCCCCGGCAGTAGTTGCCGGTGGAGGGCCATACGGCCTTTTGGCGCTCGGAGTCGAAGCGGCCGGTCACCAGCTCCGGCACCAGGCACCCGAAGGACGCGCCGACCTTGTGGCAGCCTGTGGGGAACCACTTGCCGACCATGCCGATGATGCGGCAGGGCACGCCGGTGAGCTCAGGCGGGAACTCGATGAAGTTGGGCTTGCCGAAGAGGCCGCCGGATTCCTTGGGCTCGTTGTGCCAGTTCACCCGGAACAGGTTCACCGGGTCGATGTCCCAAAGGCCGGTCTGCGAGAGCTTATCCAGGACCTTCTGGGGGATGAGGGAGGGGTCCTTCATCTGGGCGAAGGTGGGGATGACGATCCCGTTTTCCCTGGCCCGGGCGATGTTCCGGGCGCGGCCCTCGGGGTGTATGGACAGATCGATCATAATAATCTCTCCTTTGTCGAAAGAAGTTGTACATATTATAAGGTATCTCCCCCGGGATTACAAGATTTCCCTGTGCCATTTGACGAAAATATGTTATACTGACGACAGAGAAACCATCACAGGGGGAACGAACATGAGACCCTATGCCTTGCGAGGAGACTTCATCTGGACGCCGTCTCCGGGAGCTCTGGAGCTCCGTCCCGGCGCCTACGCCGTCTGCGATGAAAACGGCCTCTGCGCCGGGGTGTTCGACGTCCTGCCGGAATCCTATGCCGGACTGCCTGTGCGGGACCTGGGGGACACCCTCATCGTCCCCGGCTACAGCGACCTGCACACCCACGCCGCCCAGTATCGGGATATGGGGCTGGGCATGGACCATGAGCTCATCGGCTGGCTGAGCGACCTGACCTATCCAGAGGAAGCCCGCTTTGCCGACGCTGCCTTCGCCCGGGAGATCTATGGAAGATTCGCGGCGGAGCTCCGGGCGGGCTTCACCACCCGGGCCTGCATCTTCGCCTCCGCCCACCGGGAGGGTACGGAGATCCTCATGGATATCCTCGATATGACCGGCCTCAAGACGTTCGTGGGCAAGGTGAACATGGACCGAAACGCCCCGGACTATCTCCGGGAGCGGGACGCGGCCTTTGCCGCGGAGGACACGGAGCGCTGGCTTTCGGAGACCATGGGGCGGTATGAGAACACGAAACCAATCCTGACGCCCCGGTTCGTGCCCAGCTGCACGCCGGAGGCCATGGAGGCCCTGGGGGCCATCCGGAGAAAGTGGGGCGTGCCCGTCCAGAGCCACCTGGACGAGACCCCGGAGGAGGTGGCCTGGGTCCGGGAGCTGTGTCCGGACAGCGAGAGCTATGCCCATGTGTACGACGCGGCGGGGATGCTGGGGCCGGACGCGGTGATGGCCCACTGCATCTACCTGACGGACCCGGAGGTCGCCCTTCTGAAGGCCCGGGGGACCTTCATCGCCCACTGTCCGGCGTCCAACATGAACGTCCGCAGCGGCATCGCGCCCATCCGGCGGTACCTTGACGAGGGACTGAACATCGGTCTCGGCACGGACATCTCCGGCGGCCACACCCTGGACATGGGGCAAGCGGTGCGGGACGCCCTTTCCGTCTCCCGGCTCCTGTGGCGATTGCGGGAGGAGAAGCCCCCTCACCTGGCAGCGGCGGAGGCCTTCTACCTGGCTACGGCGGGGGGCGGCGCCTTCTTCGGAAAGGCAGGGAAGTTCGAGCCCGGCTATGCCTTCGACGCCGTGGCCGTGGACGACGGCGGCTGGCGGGACCCGGGAGACGGCCTGGATATTCGCTTCCAGAAGATGATCTACCGGGCGGCGTCCCGGAACGTGGTCTCCAAATACGTGGCCGGACGGCGGCTCTTCTGAAAAAGCACAGGAAAAGAGCGCGTTGCAGAATAGCGCCGAATGAAACAAAGGCACCAGCTTACCCGAAAAGGGGTTGGCTGGTGCCTCTGTTTGCGTTAGAATTATGGTGTGAAACA
>CAJOIC010000005.1 GCA_905234625.1 uncultured Oscillospiraceae bacterium
CAAGCGATCCATCGTTTTGGTCGGAGTGAGGTGACTTGAACACCCGGCCTCCTGGTCCCGAACCAGGCGCGCTACCAACTGCGCTACACCCCGATATGGAGCAGGTGAAGGGAATCGAACCCTCGTATTCAGCTTGGGAAGCTGATGTTCTGCCATTGAACTACACCTGCGTTATTAGAGGCCTAGGCGGCCCACCGCTCGCGGCCATAAGATTATAGCATCAACGGGGTTTGAATGCAAGCATATTTTTTCGCTTCCGTATCATATCCTGATGACGGAGGGGATCTTATGCCAAGGAAACGGATCGTGATCGCCGCCGTGGTGCTGCTGGCCTCGGCGTATCTCAGGTTCACCATGCCGGAAGCGTCGGAGGAGATGCTGGCCGGAGCCCGTGCGGTGCTGGATGAAAAGCAGGCCGTCCTCATCCTTCCGGACCGCGTGTTTGAATGGCTGGACTTGGACTGAGCGTCGGGCCGGGCTTTCTGCTGCTGGCTGCCTTTTTATACTATGAGGGAGGCTGGGCGGCCGTGACAGCCTTCTGCACTGCGGCGCTTTCCCATGAGCTGGGGCATCTTGCCGCCATGACGATGACGGGCGCGTCCGTGCGCTCCGTGAAGCTCACCGCCGCCGGACCTGTGATCGAGCTCTGCGGCGATATGACGCCCCGGCAGGAGCTGGGGATCACGGCGGCGGGACCGCTGGCGGGTATATTGTTTTCACTTCTATGTTTGAGCTCCGGGTCTCTGTACTTTCGATACACGGGGCTTATCGCGCTTCTGGCATCCGCGTTCAATCTGCTACCGGTGCTTCCCCTGGATGGCGGACGGCTCGCCACCGCGGCGCTTCGGAGCGTCATGCCGGAAAAGACCGCGTCCCATGTGCTGCGGGCGCTGGGGTCTCTTCTGGGCTTTGGGGTGACTGTTACCGGGCTCCGAGCCGGGTCCGTATGCTCGGCTGCCGTGGGGATTTGGCTCGCGGTACTTGCGAACGTGCCGGAATTGCGGTAAAATGGCGGCATGGAAATGAGTGATAAGATCGACGCGCTGCTGCGGCAGGTACAGCGTCCCGCCCGCTATGTGGGCGGAGAATACAATCAGGTCGTGAAGGACAGGGCGGACGTGGACGTGCGCTTTGCCTTCTGCTTCCCGGATACCTATGAGATCGGCATGTCCAATCTCGGGATGAAGATCCTCTACGGCCTTATGAACGAGATGCCCGGGGTATGGTGCGAGCGCGCCTTTGCCCCTTGGGACGATATGGCGGCAAGGCTGAGGGAGGAGAATATCCCCCTTTGGGCGCTGGAAAGCGGCGATCCCCTGGAGGAGTTCGATATCATCGGCTTCTCTCTCGGTTATGAGATGGCCTATACCACCGTGCTGGACATGCTGGACCTGGGAGGCGTCCCGGTCCGGTCATCGGACAGGCCCGGCCTCAAAAACCTGGTAGTGGCCGGGGGGCAGTGCATCTGCAATATCGAGCCCATGGCGGATTTCTTCGACCTTTGCTTTCTCGGCGAGGGCGAGGAGGTGGATATCGAGCTCATCGAGCTCTACCGCACCGCCAAGCGGGAGGGTTGGACGAAGCCGGAGTTTCTCCGGAAGGCCGCGCAGATCGAGGGCGTCTATGTCCCCAGTCTGTATGACGTCGCCTATAACGCTGACGGGACGGTGGCCTCCATCACTCCAAGAGACGGCGCCCCCGCCAAGGTGCGCAAGCGCATCATCCAGGACTTCGACGCCTGCTACTATCCCACCAAGCCCGTGGTACCGTCTACGGAGATCGTACATGACCGGGTTTCCCTGGAGGTCTTCCGCAGCTGCATCCGCGGCTGCCGGTTCTGCCAGGCGGGCCAGATCTGTCGCCCCATCCGCAACCGCACGCCGGAGACGCTGATCCGGATGGCGAAGGAGACCCTGGAGAACACCGGGTATCAGGAGCTGAATCTCTCCAGCCTCAGTACAAGCGACTACCGTCCCCTGTCCGAACTGTGCGACGGCCTTCTGGACTACTGCGAGCCTCGGGGCATCAGCCTGAGCCTTCCCAGCCTCCGGGCGGACAATTTCTCCATGGACATCATGCAGCGGGTACAGCGGGTTCGTAAGAGCGGTCTCACCTTTGCGCCTGAGGCCGGAACCCAGCGCATGCGGGACGCCATCAACAAAAACGTCACGGAGGAGGACCTGCTGGAATCCTGCCGCGTGGCCTTTTCCGGCGGCTGGAACGGCGTGAAGCTCTACTTCATGCTGGGCCTTCCCACGGAGACGGATGAGGACGTGGTGGGCATCGCGGAGCTTGCCAAAAAGGTCCTGTGGTGCTGGAAGCAGAACGCCGCAAACAAGAGCAGGGGCGTTCGCATCACCGTCAGCACCTCGGACTTCATCCCCAAGCCCCATACGCCCTTCCAATGGGAGGCGAAGATCTCCCGGGACGAGTACCTGCGCAGGGTGCATCTGCTCTCTGACGCTTTGAAGAGCGCCCGGGCCATCACCTATAACTGGCACGATTCCGACACCAGCGTCATCGAGGCGGTCCTCGCCCGGGGTGACAGGCGGATGGGCGCTGTGATCGAGGAGGTCTGGCG
This sequence comes from uncultured Oscillospiraceae bacterium, assembly GCA_905234625.1. Classification (GTDB taxonomy): domain Bacteria; phylum Bacillota; class Clostridia; order Oscillospirales; family Oscillospiraceae; genus CAJOIG01. The sequence continues at coordinate 2,582 of CAJOIC010000005.1, forward strand.
GCAGGGCGGGCGTCTCGAATCCTGGACGGAGTTCTTCTCCATGCAGCGTTGGTACGACGCATTGGAAAAGTGCGGCCTGGACCCGGCGTTCTACGCATTCCGGGAGCGGCCGGTGACGGAGCTTCTGCCCTGGGAGCATATGGATATGGGCATCACTCGCCGTCACCACGAGATCGAACGCGAACGCGCCTATGCCTCCCAGCTAACGCCGGACTGCCGCGCGCAGTGTACCGGGTGCGGCGCGGCCTCGCTTTTGAAGGAGGGCGTATGCCGTGGATAAGCTGAGACTGAAATTCTCCAAGACCGGGCGGGCCGTCTATATCTCCCACCTGGATCTGATGCGCACCATGCAGCGGGTGTTCTCCCGTGCGGGGGTGCAGCTCAAGTACAGCGAGGGCTTCAACCCCCACGCGAAGATCTCCATCATCCTGCCCCTGACTGTGGGGACCAGGAGCCTGTGCGAGTATATGGACTTCGCCCTGGCGGGTGAGGAGGACCTGACAGCGCTTCCGGCGAGGCTGAACCCTTTCATGCCGGAGGGTATCGAGGCCCTGGAGGCGTATGAAGCCCCCTGCAAGGGCGCGGAGCTCCGCTGGCTGCGGGTGACGGGACGCATGACCGGAGGCCGGGACGCGGCCTTCTACAACGCCTTTTTCGCTAAGCCCGAGATCCTGGTGACGCGCCGCAGCAAAAAGGGCGAGCGGGTGGACAATATCGCGGAGATGATCTCCCGGGCGGTATTCATGGACGGCGAGGACGGTGTTTCGGCGGACCTTATCATCCACGCCCAGGAGCCCACCCTGAACCCGGATGTCATGATGACGGCCCTGGGGAAGGACGTGCCGGAATACTTCCGATTCACCCGGGTAGAGGCGTTCAAGGAAGATATGACGCCTTTTAGGTAAAAAATGCTTGCAATCCTTGCGTTCTTCTGGTATTATATTTCAGCGCGTCATGCGTTTTGTAATTACGGGCGGTCCGCTGCCGGAGCACTTTCCCGGGTATGAACGTCTCAGATAAGGAAGGATAACACTATGGATCTCATCAGCGCTCTGACTCAGCAGTACATGAAGCCCGAGCTTCCCGCCATGAACGTCGGCGATACCGTCCGCGTCACCGTCCGCATCAAGGAAGGCAACCGCGAGCGTAACCAGGCGTTCGAGGGCGTTCTCATCGCCAAGAAGCACGGCGGCATCAACGAGACCATCACCGTCCGCCGCATCTCCTACGGCGTCGGCTGCGAGAAGGTCTTCCCGGTGCATTCTCCCACCATCGTGTCCGTGGATACGGTCCGCCGCGGCAAGGTCCGTCGTGCGAAGCTGTATTATCTCCGTGACCGCGTGGGCAAGGCTGCCAAGATCAAGGAGAGACTGTAAAAGCGATCTCGCTTTGGACAAAAAAGAGGCCGTTTCGGCCTCTTTTTTGTTGCGTTTATCATAGTTAACGTTGTATAATATATCATTCATAAAAATAGGGGGCATATGCCAATGAATGAAGAGCGTCAGACTTCCGAGCCTGAAGCGGAAGAGGAAGTCGTAAACGTTCATAAGGAAGTGTACGAGTGGATCCAATGTGTCGTCGTGGCGCTGATCTGCTGCGTTCTGCTTTTCGTATTCATCGCCCGGGTCATCGACGTGGTGGGCTATTCCATGGTGCCGACCCTGGACGACGGGGATAAGATCATCATCACCCGCCTCGCGGGAGACTATGAACGAGGCGATATCGTCGTTCTGAGAAAGGACACCTTCCGGGAGGAGCCGATCGTCAAGCGCATCATCGCCGTGGAGGGCCAGACCATCGACATCGATTTCGACAACGGCATCGTCTACGTGGACGGCGAGGCCTTGGACGAGCCCTATGTCAACGAGCTCACCTATGACCGTGAGGATTTCGAGACATACGAGCGCCCGCTGGAGATCCCTGAGGGCTGCGTCTTCGTCATGGGCGATAACCGCAACAACTCCACCGACAGCCGCCGGGAGACCATCGGCTGCGTCGATACGAGGTACATCATGGGGAAGGTGATCTTCCGCATCCTTCCGCTGAGCAAGCTCGGCGCGATCTACGGCTGGGACTACTGATGGCGAACGTACAATGGTTCCCCGGCCACATGAAGAAGGCCGAGCGGATGATGCAGGACAGTCTGAAGCTGGTGGACGTGGTCTGCGAGCTGGTGGACGCCCGCATCCCCTATGCCAGCCGGAATCCGGATCTGGACGATATCATCGCCGGACGGAAGCCCAGACTCCTCATCCTCAACCGCGCCGACCAGGCGGACCCCAACGTGACGGCCCTCTGGAAGAATCATTACCGCTCCCAGGGCATCCCCTTCATGGAGTGCGACGCGAATTCCGGCCGGGGCGTGAAAAACTTCTCCCAGGCCCTGAGAAGCGTCCGGGACAAGCAGGGCACCCTCAGGGCCATGGTCGTGGGCGTGCCCAACGTGGGAAAATCCACCTTTATCAATAAAGTGAGTGGCCGGAAGACCGCCGCGGCCTCGGACCGTCCCGGCGTCACCCGGGGCAAGCAGTGGGTGACGGTGGACGCGCAGCTGGAGCTGCTGGACACCCCGGGCATCCTCTGGCCCAAGTTCGACGATCCTGTGGTGGGAGACAGGCTGGCCTTTACGGGGGCTGTGAAGGACGATGTCCTGGACACAGAGGACCTGGCGGCGAAGCTCCTCGTGACCCTTCGTGACGAATACCCCGATTCCCTCCGGGAGCGGTACAAGATCGAGACAGACCCGGACCTCCAGGGCTGGGAGCTTTTGGAAGCCTGCGCCCGAAAGAGAGGCTTTCTCATGGCGCGGGGCGAGGTGAACACCGAGCGTATGGCGGCCGTGCTGCTGGACGAGTTCCGGGGCGGCAAGCTGGGGAGGATCAGCCTTGAAAGACCCTGAAGAGCTCTATGCGGCGGAGATCGCCCTGCATAAGGATGGCGTTTCCCTTGTATGCGGCGTGGACGAGGCGGGGAGAGGTCCCCTGGCCGGTCCTGTGTGCGCGGCGGCGGTGATCCTGCCGGAATACTGCGAGCTGCCGGGACTCGACGACTCCAAAAAGCTGACAGAGAAAAAGCGGGAGGCGCTGTATGACCTCATCCTGGAGCGGGCGATATCCTGCGGCGTCGCTTTTTCCTCCGTGGAGGAGATCGAGGAGATGAACATCCTATCCGCGGCGCTGCTGGCCATGAACCGGGCCATTGCCCAGCTTGACCCCGCGCCGGAGCTGGCCCTCATCGACGGTAACACGACCCGGGATATCCGGGTACCGGCCCGGAGCATCGTCGGCGGTGACGGAAAGTGCGCCTGCATCGCGGCGGCCTCCGTCCTGGCGAAGGTGACCCGTGACCGGTATATGTACAAGCTGGCGGAGGAATACCCGCAGTACGGCTTTGACAGACACAAGGGCTACGGCACTAAGGCTCATTATGCCGCGGTAGACGAATTTGGGCTGTGTCCCGCCCACCGCCCATCCTTTTTCAAGAAATACTATGCCAAGCGATAAGAAGCTGTTGGGCGACTTCGGTGAGGATATTGCCTGCCGATATCTCAAAAAACGCGGCTACGCCATCGTGGCGCGCAATGTTTCCTGCCGCATGGGCGAGGTGGATATCGTCGCTCAGAACCGAAAATGCATCGTTTTCGTCGAGGTGAAGCTTCGGAAAAACGCGGACTTTGCCGAGGCGCGGGAATTCGTAACCGCCGTCAAGCAGAGGCGGGTGATCACGGCTGCGGAGTATTGGCTGGCGCGGCATCCCGCCGACCGTCAGCCGCGGTTCGACGTTGTGGAGATCTACGCGCCGGAGGGCCTTCAAACGAAAAAACCGGAAATACATCATATAGAGGATGCGTATCAGTTATGAAATATGTAAGCACAAGAGAAGGAAAGACCGGCGTCACCGCCTCCCAGGCCATCGTCCGGGGCATTGCTCCCGATGGGGGGCTGTATGTGCCCGAGACGCTTCCAGCCATAGACGAGGCGTTCATCCGGGAGCTCTGCGCCTCGGATTACCGCGCCAGGGCGGTGAAGGTGTTGGGACTGTTCCTGGAGGAATTCTCCGAGGCGGAGCTGAAGGATATCGCCGCCGCCTCCTATGCCGACAACTTCGATGACGCAGCCATCGCGCCCATGGTGCATCTGGACGGAAATACCTCCGTCCTGGAGCTGTGGCACGGTCCCACCAGCGCCTTTAAGGACATGGCGCTCCAGATCATGCCCAGGCTCCTCACCGCGTCCCTCCGCAAAAACGGGGAGAAGCGCACGGTCAGCATCCTGGTGGCCACCAGCGGCGACACGGGCAAGGCGGCGCTGGAGGGGTTCAAAGACGTCCCCGGTACCCGGATCATGGTCTTCTACCCCAGGGACGGCGTCTCCCAGATCCAGAAGCTGCAGATGGCCACCCAAGAGGGCGAGAATGTGAACGTCGTCGCCGTGAACGGCAATTTCGACGACTGCCAGACCGGCGTGAAGGAGATCTTCGGCGACTCAGACTTTGCCGCGAAGCTCGGCGAGAGGGGGTTTTTCCTCAGCTCGGCAAACTCCATCAACTGGGGCCGTCTCGTGCCTCAGGTGGTGTACTACATCTCCGCCTACTGCGACCTCATGAACGCCGGACGGATATCCTACGGCGACGAGATCGATTTCTGCGTACCCACCGGAAACTTTGGAAACATCCTGGCGGGCTGGTTTGCCAAGCGTATGGGGCTGCCTGTGCGGAGATTCATCTGCGCGTCCAACGATAACAACGTCCTGACGGACTTTTTGAACACCGGCGTGTACGACCGGAACCGCCCCTTCTATCTGACGGGCTCGCCCTCCATGGACATCCTGGTGTCCTCGAACCTGGAGCGGCTCCTGTACTGCGTTTCGCGGGACGCTGCCTTTGTCGCGGACTGCATGAAGAAGCTCTCCGATACCGGGCGGTATGAGGTCCCGGCGGAGATCATGGAGGTCATCCGGGCTGATTTCGTCGGCGGCTTTTGCACCGACGCCCAGTCCAGGGAGGAAATCGCCCGCCTGTGGGGCGAAGGTTACCTCATGGATACCCATACCGCCGTGGCCGGCCGTGTGCTGGCGGACTACCGGGAGAAGACGGGGAGCGATACCCCCTGTGTGATCGTCTCTACCGCCAGCCCCTTCAAGTTCGGAGGAACGGTACTGGAGGCCTTGGGCGTCGTCACGAATGAGCAGGGTCCCGCCCTCATGGAGGAGCTCACTGCCTTTACCGGCGTTGCCGCGCCGAAGCCCCTGGCCGCCCTGGTGGGAAAGCCTGTCCGGTTCGAAGAGTGGGTGGAGATCCCCGCTATGGAGGACGCCGTCTCGCGGTTCCTGTCCTGACGGCTATGTAGAGGCGGCGTTCGCCGCCCCGCAGGTCATTCCATGTGCCAGGTGTCCGTGGGAGCGAAGGTGCCGCAGAAGGTCTCCGCCTTTGTGAGGGCCGATTCGTTCTTCACGTCGATGCTGCCGGCTGTGCAAACGTCGCCGCTGCCGTGATGGCGGCAGTTCTCCACATGGCAGCAGACGCCCCGGATGCAGTTGTTCTGTTTCGATGCCATTTCTTTCACCTCGTCCTTAGTATTTCCCGCGGAAAGGCCCATTATCAGATGTCACTTTATGCCATCGGTGATCTTCACCTGTCCTTCAGCACCAATAAGCCCATGGACGTTTTCGGTCCCGCGTGGAAAAACCATGTGGACAAGCTGCGGGCGGGCTTCTCCGCGCTTGCCGAGGATGACGTATGCGTCCTGTGCGGGGATATCAGCTGGGCTATGAATCTTGACGAGGCGGAGGAGGATTTTCGCTTCATCGATGGTCTGCCCGGAAAGAAGATCATCCTTAAGGGGAACCACGACCTGTGGTGGACCTCAATGGCGAAAATGACGGCCTTTCTCGAAAGAAACGGCTTTGAGAGCATCTCATTCCTGCACAATAACGCCTATTTCTATGGCGAGGACGCCGCTATTTGCGGTACTCGCGGCTGGTTTTACGAGGAATCCAAGGGTGTTGCCCACGACAAGAAGATGATCGATCGGGAGGCGTTGCGGCTGGAGACCTCGCTGAAGGCCGGCGGGGAGAGGGACAAATATGTTTTCCTCCATTATCCGCCCCGGTACGGGAATTATACCTGCCCCGAGATCCTGGAGCTTTTGAAGGCGTACGAGGTCAAGATATGCTGCAGCGGACACCTTCATGCGGAAAGTCTGCGCTGGGCCTTCAATGGATGGCACGACCATACGAAACATATTTGCGTTTCCGGCGACGGGATCGGTTTCAAGCCTTGCAAGATCCTGTAAGTTCTGTTATTATATATAATTGACTGTATATCAAAAATCTGTATAATATAACCCGCGTACTATTGGAAGGAGATCAGAAACATGATCGTAAAGAACGTAGAGAAAAAAGAGAAGAGCACAGTTTCCTTTGACGTGCTGTGCGACGCCGCCGAGTTCGAGAAGGCCGTTGACGCCGCCTACCGGAAGAACAAAAGCAAGATCTTTGTTCAGGGCTTCCGCAAGGGCAAGGCCCCCCGTATGGTCATCGAGGGCATGTACGGCAAGGACGTTTTTTATGAAGAGGCGACCGATGAGCTGGCTCCCGGAGCGTTTTCCTTCGGCGTAGAGCAGGAGGGTCTTCGCACCGTCGGCAGTCCCGCCATCACCAATTTCGAGATCTCCGATGAGAAGGAACTCACCCTCAGCTTCGTGACCGCCGTATGGCCTGAGGTCACCCTGGGCGAGTATAAGGGCCTGGAGGCTCCCAAGCCCAAGACTGAGGTCACCGACGAGCAGGTCGATGAGGAGCTTGCCCGTGTCCAGCGCCGCAACGCCCGCATCGCCACCGCCGAGCGTCCCGCGAAGGACGGCGACACTGCCATCATCGATTACCTGGGCACCGTCGACGGCGTCCCCTTCGATGGCGGTAAGGACGAGAACCACGGCTTGGTCCTGGGCTCCGGCACCTTCATCCCCGGCTTCGAGGAGCAGGTCATCGGCATGAGCACCGGCGAGGAGAAGGACATCACCGTCACCTTCCCCGAGGATTACCACGCCGCCGAGCTGGCCGGTAAGGAAGCTGTCTTCCACGTGAGGGTCAACGACCTGAAGGAGGAGATCCTCCCCGAGCTGGACGACGAGTTCGCCAAGGACGTATCCGAGTTCGACACCCTTGCCGAGTACCGGGAGGCCATCCGGGGCCGCATGGAGACCGTGGAGAAGGACAACGCTGAGAGCGAGTTCCAGAATGCCCTCATCGAGAAGGCTTACGGCAACATGACCGCCGATATCCCCGACGCCATGATCGAGGACCATGTGGACAGCATGGTTCGTGAGTATGACCAGAACATGCAGGCCAGCGGCCTGAACCTCCAGACCTACCTCCAGTATGTAGGCCAGGATATGAACGCCTTCCGCGCCCAGATGCGCCCCATGGCGGAGCGCCGTGCCAAGACCGAGGTCCTGCTGGAGAAGGTGGCCGAGGTGGAGAATATCGAGGTCTCCGCCGAGGAGATCGCCGAGGAGTACGAGAAGGCCGCCGAGAACTATCAGGTGGACCTGGAGATGGTGAAGGCCGGCGTGCCCGAGTCCGCGATCGTAGGCGATATCAAGGCTCGTAAGGCTGCTCAGATCATCTTCGACAGCGGCATCGCTACCGAGCCCGTGGCCGAGGAGCCCGCGCCCGAGGAGGCTCCCGCCGAAGAGAAGCCCGCGAAGAAGACCACCCGCAAGAAGAAGACCGAGGAGAAGCCCGCTGAGGAGGCTGCTTCCGAGGAGGCTCCCGCCGAGGAGAAGCCCGCGAAGAAGACCACCCGCAAGAAGAAGACCGAGGAGAAACCCGTTGAGGAGGCCGCTTCCGAGGATAAGGCGGAATAACGACTCCAAAATCTGGATAGGCTCTTATACGGGCCGCGCCCCATCACGAAAGGAGCAAAATTCATGAGCTTAGTCCCCTATGTCGTGGAACAGACCTCTCGCGGAGAGCGTTCCTATGATATATTTTCCCGCCTTCTGAACGACCGCATCGTCATGCTGTCGGAAGAGGTCAACGATACCACCGCATCCCTTATCGTGGCACAGCTTCTGTACCTGGAGGGCCAGGACCCGGATAAGGACATCCAATTCTATATCAACAGCCCCGGCGGCTCCGTAACGGCCGGTATGGCGATCTACGACACGATGCAGTACATCAAGTGCGACGTCGCCACCATCTGCATCGGCATGGCCGCGTCCATGGGCGCGTTCCTGCTGTCCTCCGGCGCCAAGGGCAAGCGAATCGCTCTGCCCAACGCAGAGATCATGATCCACCAGCCATCCGCCGGCACTCAGGGCCAGATCACCGATATGGCGATCCATCTGCGCCGCCTTGAGATCATTAAGAAGCGCATGAACGCCATCCTGGCTGCGAATACGGGCAAGTCCATCGAAGTCGTTACTGCCGACTGTGAGCGGGACAACTTCATGACGGCTGAGGAAGCCGCCGATTACGGTCTGATCGACAAAGTCATCTATAAAAGGTAAGAGGTATTTCTGTTATGCCGAAAGACGGCGATAAGAAAATACGCTGCAGCTTCTGCGGCAAACCCCAGGGGCAGACCGGCCGTCTCGTGGCCGGGAACGACGCCTATATTTGCGACGAGTGCATCCGCCTCTGTCAGAACATCATCGGGGATGATTTCCTGGAGGACTTCCAGGAGGACATACGACCTGAGCAGAAGCTGCTGACAGAGGAGAGCGTCCCCAAGCCCCGCCAGATCAAGGCGGCGCTGGACGAGTATATCATCGGCCAGGAGCGGGCAAAGGTGTCCCTTTCTGTCGCGGTGTATAACCACTACAAGCGCATCCTCCACGGCGGAGAGTCCGACGTGGAGCTGCAGAAATCCAACATCCTCCTGGTGGGTCCCACGGGCAGCGGCAAGACCCTCTTTGCCCAGACCATGGCCCGGATGCTGGACGTACCCTTTGCCATCGCCGACGCCACGACGCTGACGGAGGCTGGCTACGTGGGCGAGGATGTGGAGAATATCCTCACACGGCTCCTCCAGGCGGCGGATTTCGATGTAGAGCGCGCTCAGCACGGCATCATCTACATCGACGAGATGGATAAGATCTCCCGCAAGAGCGAGAATACCTCCATCACGCGGGACGTGTCCGGCGAGGGCGTGCAGCAGGCGCTGCTGAAGATCCTGGAGGGCACCGTGGCGGCTGTCCCGCCCCAGGGCGGACGGAAGCATCCCCATCAGGAGTTCATACACATCGACACCAGCGACATCCTCTTCATCTGCGGCGGCGCCTTCGACGGTCTGGAGAAGATCATCGAGAACCGCCTGGACCGGAAGAGCATGGGCTTCGGCGCGGAGGTCTCCTCCAAGAAGGATAAGGATATCGGCGAGACGCTCTCCCATGTCCAGTCCCATGACCTGCTGAAGTTCGGTATCATCCCGGAGCTTATCGGCAGACTTCCCGTCATCACCACGCTGGACAGTCTGAACGCGGAGGATCTCGTCCGGATCCTCACGGAGCCAAAGAACGCCATGGTCCGTCAGTACCAGGCGCTGCTGAGGTACGATAACGTCGATCTGGAATTTGAAAAACCCGCTCTGCGCGCCATTGCCGACAAGGCGATCGAGATGGAGATCGGCGCGCGCGGTCTTCGGAGCATCATGGAGGGGATCATGACGGATGTCATGTTCGAGGTGCCGTCGGATCACTCCATCAACAAAGTCGTCATCACGGAGGACTGCGTGAAAAACGGCACCCGTCCGGTCGTCTACCGGCGAGGCCGGCAGAGCCTTGACGCATCATGAAAACATCGGGCCGCACACACCGTGCGGCCCAACCGCTATTGAGGTCAAACAATGGATATAAATACTTCTGCCGTTACCCGCTATAAAAGCCTGCCGGTGATCCCCTTGCGGGGCATCTCCGTCTTCCCGGGGATGATGCTGACCTTCGAGGCCGAGCGTCCCTTGACACTCGCTGCCCTGAACGCGGCCATGGAAGCAGACCAGACGGCTTTTCTCGTCTCCCAGCGGGACACCGCAGCGGAGAATCCCTCCGGGGAGGACAGTCTGTATAAAATGGGTACGGTCTGCCGCATCCGTCAGGTACTGCGCATCCCCGAGGACGGCAGCGCCCGGATCATGGTGGAGGGGCTTTCCCGCGCTTTCCTGGTGCGGCTTTCGTCTAAGCGGCCCTACTTCACTGCCCAGGTGGATATCATCGAGCCGGAGCGTGACGCCCGATCCGCCGTGAAGGCGGAGGCCCTGATCCGTCAGTGCTACGGTCTTTTCGAGGAATATGCCGCCGTTGCCGGCGTGGACGCCCGGGACATCATGAAAAACATCATGGACAGCGACGATCCCGGTTATGTGGCGGATTTCATCGCCCAGAACATCTATATGCGGCACGGGCAGAAGCAGCTGGTGCTGGAGGAGCTGCGCCCACTGCGGCGCATCGCGCTTGTGAACCGGATGCTGCGCCGGGAGCTGGACATCATCCAGATGGAGCAGGCCCTCCAGGATTCCACCGCAGAGCAGCTGGGGCGCGCCCAGCGGGAGATGTTCCTGCGGGAGCAGATGAAGGCCATCCAGGCTGAGCTGGGCGAGGGCGAGGGGTACGACGACGATATCGAGGAATACCGCGCCGCCGTTGCGAAGGCCGATTTGCCGCAGGAGGTCTCGGACAAGCTGGTCAAGGAGATATCACGGCTGGCGAAGCAGCCCTTCGGCAGCGCAGAGGCCGCCGTCATCCGTGGGTATCTCGATATATGCCTGGAGCTTCCCTGGAACACGGAGACGGAGGATATCCTGGACATCGATATCGTCCGCAAGGCTCTGGACAAAGACCATTTCGGCCTGGAAAAGATCAAAGAACGTATCCTTGAGTATCTCGCCGTGCGGAAGCTGGCGCCCGGGGAAAAGGGCTCTATCCTCTGCCTTGTGGGGCCTCCGGGCACCGGCAAGACCAGTATCGCCCAGAGCATCGCCCGGGCCATGAACAGGAAGCTCTGCCGTCTGTCTCTCGGCGGCGTCCATGACGAGGCGGAGATCCGCGGCCACCGGAAGACCTATGTAGGCGCCATGCCCGGCCGCATCATGGAGGGCATCCAGCAGGCGGGGAGCCGCAATCCTGTGATGGTGCTGGACGAGATCGACAAGCTGGGCTCCGATTACAGAGGCGACCCCTCCGCGGCGTTGCTGGAGGCGCTGGATCCGGAGCAGAACGTCCGTTTCCGGGACCACTTTCTGGAGCTGCCCTTCGATCTGTCCGACGTGTTCTTCATCACTACGGCAAACGGCACCGATACGATCCCTGCGGCCCTTCTGGACCGCATGGAGGTCATACAGCTCTCCGGCTATACCGACGAGGAAAAGCTCTCCATCGCCAAGGGGCATCTTCTGCCGAAGCAGCGGAAAAAGCACGGTCTCAACGGCAACCAGCTCCGCATCAGCGACGGCGCCATGCGGGAGATCGTGGCACTGTACACCCGTGAGGCGGGCGTGCGCCGTCTGGAACAGCAGATCGCCGCCATCTGCCGCAAGACGGCTGCGGGCATCGTAGAGGATAAATTCAAGTCGAAATATGTCCGGGCAGGGGGGCTCGAGGAGCTTCTCGGTCCCGCGAGATTCAAGGACACTACCGCCAAGGGTTCCGCGGAGGTGGGCCTTGTCCACGGCCTCGCCTGGACCCGGGTGGGCGGCGAGATCCTGGACGCCGAGGCGGGTGTCATGGAGGGCTCCGGAAAGCTGGAGCTCACCGGAAATCTCGGCAAGGTCATGCAGGAATCCGCCCGGGCGGCCCTGACCTACATCCGCAGCCACGCGGAGGCTCTGGGCGTGGATCCCGCTTTTGCCAAGGACAAGGATATCCACATCCATTTCCCAGAGGGCGCTGTGCCAAAGGATGGTCCTTCCGCTGGCGTCACCATCACCACGGCGCTGGTATCGGCGCTGACGAATACCCCTGTCCGTCAGGATATCGCCATGACGGGAGAGGTGACCCTTCTGGGCCGGGTGCTGCCTATCGGCGGCCTGCGGGAGAAGACCATGGCCGCGCTGCGCGCCGGTATCCATACGGTGATCATCCCGGCGGAGAACGAGCCGGACCTGGAGGAGATCGACCCTACCGTACGGGCGGCGCTGAATTTCATCACCGCGAGCCGGGTGGATTCCGTCTTGGACGCGGCTCTCTGCCGCGAGGAGAAGAGCGATGAAGTTTGAACCCGCAGAATTTGTGAAGTCGGCGGGAGCCAAGTCCGGCTTCATCCGGGACGACCGTCCCTGCGTCGTATTCTCCGGGAAGTCCAACGTTGGGAAGTCCTCGGTGATCAACTGCCTCCTGAATCGAAAGAACCTTGCCCGGGTGGGCTCCGCACCGGGAAAGACCACGAACGTCAACTATTTCCTGGTGGCGGATAAGGTCTGGTTCGTGGACCTGCCGGGATATGGCTATGCCAAGGTGCCCCAGGCGGAACGGCTCCGCTGGGGAAAGCTCATGGAGGATTTCTTCTCCGAGCCGGAGCGCATCACCATGGGCGTACAGATCGTGGACGGACGGCATAAGCCGACGGAGCTGGATGTCATGATGAACGACCTGTTCGATAGCTGCGGCTGCCCCCGGGTAGTGGTGGCGAACAAATACGACAAGCTGAAGGCCTCGGAGCGGGACCCGAACCTGGCCCTCATCCGGGATACGCTGGCGCTGCCGGAAGAGCTGCCCCTCATGTATTTCTCGGCGGAGAAAAAGACGGGGCGGGACGAGCTCCGGGCGCTGATCTCCTCGGTGGTGGATCAATGAGTGCGATCGCGAACATCTGGAACGGTCTTGACTGGACAGTGCCCCTGAACATGCTGCTGGGCGTCATCCCGGCGCTCATATGCATCACACTCCACGAGCTGAGCCACGGCGCCGTGGCCTATGCCCTGGGGGACGATACCGCAAAGCAGGCCGGACGGCTGACCCTCAATCCCGTCGCCCACATCGACTGGTGGGGGCTCGCGATGATGGTCCTGTTCCGGTTTGGCTGGGCAAAGCCCGTGCCCGTCAATATGTACCGCTTCAAAAACCCCAAGCGCGGCATGGCCATCACGGCCCTGGCGGGACCCGTCTCCAATATCGTCATCGCCGCGGTATTCCTGTTTCTCTACGGGCTGCTTTACACACCGCTGTATGTGAACGGCGGGGCTTTTTCGGAGATCGTCCTGCAGACGATCATGACGACGGCGTATCTGTCCCTCTCTCTCGCTATCTTCAATTTCGTCCCCATCTCGCCTCTGGACGGGTCGAAGGTCCTGTTTTCCGTCCTCAGCGACGAGGCGTATGACAAGCTCATGCGGTATGAGCGCTACGGCATGATAGTCCTGATCCTTCTGGTGACTACCGGGGCTACCTCCGGTTTTCTGTCCACGGTGACGGGCTGGGCCTACGAAAAAATGTTTTTCATCGCGCAGTTTGCGTTCGATCTGGTGAATCATTAATGGAAAACCCGACCTTCCATCTGGAGGGCGTCATCAAATCCAAAGAGGAGATGCAGGACTTCGAGGGTCCCCTCACTCTGATTTTGATGCTCCTTTCGAAAAACAAAATAGAGATCCGTGACATCAAGATAGCGGATATTCTGGACCAGTACCTGGAATGGCTGGATCGGATGCAGAAGATGGACCTGGAGATTGCCAGCGAGTTCGTGCAGATGGCGTCTCATCTCGTGTACATCAAGACGAAGACCCTCCTTGCCGGAACGGAGGAGGTATCGGAGCTGGAGCTTCTCATGTCGAGCCTGGAGCAGCTTCAGAGCCGGGACGCCTTCCAGGCGGTGAAGGAGGTCATTCCCCTCATGTCGGACCGGCTGGCGGAGGGGGCGCTGCTGTTTTCCACACCCGAGGAGCCCTTGCCGAAATACGGTGAATACGACTATCACCATGCCCCCTGGGAGCTCTTTTCCGCGCTGGCGGGCATGCTGACGAAGGGCGTCGCCGTCCCGGAGGAGGAGACGAGCGTCCGGGCCATCCCCAGACCCATCATTTACAGCGTCCGGGATAAGGGCCGTCAGCTCATAGAACTTCTGCGCAGCAGGGGCGATACCTCTCTGCACAGCCTGTACGAGATGGCCGCCAGCCGCACGGAGCTGGTGGCGACCTTCCTGTCGCTTCTGGAGATGTGCTCGGTGGGCAGCATCACCCTGCAGATACAGGATGACGATTATATCGTACGCTTTACCGGCGGGGATACGGATACGATTCTGGAGAATATGGATTATGGATGAACTGGACCTGAAAGCCGCCGTAGAGGCGATCCTCTTCGCCTCCGGAGACCCCGTCTCCGCGGAGCGTATCGCCCTCGTTCTGGATTCCGACAAGGATAAGATCCTGGATATCGGGCAGGAGCTGGCGGAGGAGTACGAGACCCGGAAGCGGGGCATCCGTCTTGTACGGCTGAACGACTCCCTGCAGCTCCATAGCGCTCCGGAATACGCGCTCGAGATCACCCGGGCCCTGGAACAGCGCCGCGCGCCGAAGCTCTCCCAGGCGTCCCTGGAGGTGCTGGCCATCGTGGCGTATTTCCAGCCCGTGACAAGAGCTTACATCGAGCAAATGCGCGGTCTTGACAGCTCCTATACCGTGGGCGTACTGTCAGAGCGCGGCCTGATCGAGCCCTGCGGCCATCTGGAGACCATCGGCCGTCCGACCCTTTACAGGACCACCGAGCTCTTCCTGCGCACCATGGGTGTGTCAAGTCTGGAGGAAATGCCGCCTCTTCCCGAGATCACCGGAAGCGACGCTGTGCTGCAGCTTCAGCAGAAGGTAGAGGCATTGAAAGCGGCGGAGGAAGCCAAGGCCGCTATGGAACGGGAGAACGAAGGAGCTGATACCGTTTGAAGGCCCTCATTGTGATCGGGATCATACTGCTCGTACTTCTTCTCGTCGGGCTCATCCCGGTGGGGGCGGAGGCAGAGTATGACGATGATGGATTCCGGCTGAAGGTCCGGGTGGGCCCTCTGCGCCTGCGCCTCGGCGGCAGGGAAGAGAAACAGAAAAAGGAAAGGGCCGATAAGAAAAAGAAGGAGCCCGCCGAGCCGGAAGAAGAGAAGAAGAAAAAGAAGCTGCCGTCTCTGGAGCTCATCAAGATCGCTCTCAAGCGAGGCTATGCGTTTCTCTGTCGCCTCGTTTCCCGGTTCCGTGTGGACGTCCTCAAGCTGCATTTCACTTCGGCCTTCGATGACCCATATGTGACGGCCATGGCGTATGCCGCGGCAGGTACGGCCATGGATGGGCTTCTGCGAGTGGGAAAGGGCCACATCAGCTTTTCCGATCTTCGTGCGGATGTGGATTTTGACAGGGCGTCGCCCAGTGTGGATCTGCGCGTTGCGCTGCATATCCGCATTTGTCAGTTGGTACATGAGGGACTCGGCTTCGCCTTCGGGTTCCTGATCGATTTCTTACGATTCAAAAGGGGGATTCAACATGTCAAATCATCCGATCGGTGACGTGATGGACGCCGCCATGGACAAGATCCGCGGAATGGTGGATTCCAACACCGTGGTGGGCGAGCCCATCATAACGCCTGACGGTGTGACGCTGATCCCGGTGTCCCGGGTGTCCTTCGGCTTCGCGTCCGGCGGGAACGACGGCTCCGCCGGCGGCGGGAAATCCGGTGTTTGGGCCGGAAGCGGCGCCGCCGTGAAGGTCGATCCCATCGGTTTTCTCATGATCAGCGACACCACCGTCCGCATGGTAGGCATCCAGATGCCCGCCGTTACCACCGCTGACCGCATCATCGACATGCTGCCGGAGGTCCTGGACCGGGTGGAGAGCTATGTGGACAAGTTTGGCGGGAAAAACGATCCTCCTGCGCAGGAGATCTGATTAAAACAAGTCGATTTCGGGCATAGTAAGCACTGCAATATTGAGTAAGGCGGTGCTTATTTGCCATGAAGCTGATACGATTCGCGCCCTTAGTATGCGTCGCGGCGCTGCTGCTGTCTGTCCCCGCGCTGGCGGAGGAACCTCCGGTGGTTTCGGCGGCCTCCTATGTGCTGATGGACGCCGATTCCGGCAGGGTCCTCTCTGAGCGAAACTGCGACGAGCCCCGTCTCATTGCCAGCACCACGAAGATCATGACGGCTCTCCTGGTACTGGAGCGCTGCGACCCGGACGCCGTGGTGGAGATCGATCCCGCCTGGACGGGGATCGAGGGTTCTACCATGTATCTTGCCTCCGGGCAGGTCATGACGGTGCGGGATCTTCTGTACGGGCTCATGTTGGCCTCGGGAAACGATGCCGCGGTGGCTCTCGCCTGCATCACGGCGGGAGACGTGGACGCCTTTGCCGACCTTATGAACGAGAGGGCGGCGGAACTGGGATGCCGCAACACCCATTTTGAAAACCCCAACGGACTGGACGGGGAGGAACACTACGCCTCCGCCCGGGACCTGGCACTCATCACCCGGGAGGCCATCAAAAACCCGGAGTTTCGGCGCATCGTATCCACCACCTCAGCAACGGTAGGGGAGCTGACCTACACGAACCACAACCGCCTCCTGCGGGAGTGCGAAGGTGTCTTCGGCGTGAAAACGGGCTATACGGAGGCCGCAGGTCGCACGCTGGTCACCTGCTGCGAGAGAGACGGCATCACCTTGATCTGCGTCACACTCACGGACCCTGATGACTGGCTGGACCATGCCGCCATGTATGACTGGGCCTATGACGAATATGTCCTGGACGACGTCGTGCAGCAGGGCAGCGGCTGGACGCTTCCCGTGATCGGCGGCGTGACCGATTCCGTCACCGCGCTTGCGGAGCATCCCCTTCCGGTGCTTCACCGGGAGGGTGAGTCTGTTTCCGTGCTGGTGCGGCTGCCGTCCTTTGTCTATGCCGACGTGCTCCGGGGCGACAACGCCGGATCCGTCACGGCCTTCGTGGACGGCACGGAGGTCGCCTCCGCGGCGCTCATCTACGGGGAGACGGTGGAACGGGAACGCGGGCAGACCCGGGATATACTGCATCAGATCTTATCGCTTCCGGGCCTTGCGGAAAGGAATATCTACGCTCTGACATGAAAGAAAGACTGCAAAAGCTCATCTCCGCCGCCGGGATCGCCTCGCGGCGCAGTGCGGAGACCATGATAACGGAGGGCCGCGTGACGGTAAACGGTGAGACGGCCACCCTCGGCATGTCCGCGGACCCGGGAACGGACGAGATCCTGGTGGACGGCCAGCCCATCACCATCGCCAGAAAGCGGAGGTACATAGTTCTGAACAAGCCCCGCGGCTACGTCACTACCATGAAGGATGAGCGGGGCAGACCCACAGTGGCGGAGCTGACCCAGGACGCCGGGGGACGACTGTATCCCGTGGGCAGGCTCGACATGGACTCCGAGGGCCTCGTTATCCTAACGGACGACGGCGCCGCGGCCAACGCCCTTATGCACCCTAAGCACGAGGTGGACAAGGTGTACAGCGTCTTCGTCCAGGGCTCGGATATCAAGGCGGCCCTCCGTCAGCTCCAGCAGATGGATTCTCTGGAGGGAGAGAGCATCCGTCCGCCCAAGGTCATGCTCATCGAGCTCAAGGGTACCGGCGCGGAGATCCAAATCACAATCCACGAGGGGAAGAACCGCCAGATCCGGCGCATGTGCAAGGCTGTGGGATTGAACGTCAGCCGCCTGATCCGTATCGCTGAGGGGCCGGTCCTGCTGGGGGAGCTCCCGGCGGGGAAGTGGCGCAATATGACGAAGGATGAGATAACATACTTGCGTGAACTTGCCTGAAACGCCCCTTTTGCATGGCAAAGTGTCATGTTTTTGCAAGTCAACTGAAAAAATGAAGATAATACTTGCATTTCTGAGGCAATGCAAGTATTATTATTTTGCCATTTTTGATTTGATAGGTGAGCGTAATGGGAAAAGATATTCTCATGCAGATAGAAGAAAACAGCCGAGGCTTCTCCAAGGGGCAGCGGCTGATCGCGCGTTATATCACGGAAAACTACGACAAGGCGGCGTTCATGACCGCCGGAAGGCTGGGGAAGACCGTGGGCGTCAGCGAATCGACGGTGGTCCGCTTTGCCACGGAGCTGGGCTATGACGGCTATCCCGGCATGCGGAAGGCGATGCAGGAGATGGTGCGCAGCCGTCTGACCAGCGTGCAGCGCATCGCTGTGGCTAAGGATATGTTGGACGGATCAAACGTCCTAAAATACGTCATGAGCTCCGATATCGACAAGCTCCAGGGCACCCTGGAGGAGCTGGACCGGCAGAGCTTCGAGGAGGCGGTGAACGCCATCGAGAATGCCGGGCATCTTTACATCGTGGGCATGCGGTCCTCCGCGGCACTTGCCAGCTTCATGGCGTTTTACATGAACTTCCTTGTGGATAACGTCCGGCTTATCCACGACACCACCGCCAACGAGGTGTATGAGCAGATCATGCACATCGGACCGGGGGACGTGTATGTGGGTATCAGCTATCCCCGGTACTCCTCCAGCTCCCTCAAGGCGATGAGATTCGCTAAGAGCCGCGGCGCTGCCGTGGTGGCGCTGACGGACAACCAGACCTCGCCCTTTGCGGCGATCGCGGATATCAAGCTCTATGCCAAGAGTGAGATGGTCTCCTTCGTGGATTCGCTGGTGGGGCCCCTGAGCCTCATCAACGCCCTCATCGTGGCCGTGGCGGCCCGGAAGCAGGAGACCCTGGCCCAGACCTTCAATTATCTGGAGGGACTGTGGAGCGAATACGAGGTGTTCACCACTGACAAGAGCTGATGTTGTAGTGATCGGCGGCGGCGCCGCAGGCATGATGGCGGCGGGCACGGCGGCGGAGAGGGGGCTATCCGTCCTTCTGGCGGAGCCCAACGCAAAGCTGGGCCGCAAGCTTCGTATCACCGGAAAGGGCCGCTGCAACCTGACGAACGATACCGGCGTCCGGGAGATCATCGCCGCCGTACCCAGAAATCCCAAGTTCCTATACAGCGCCCTGACGGCGTTTCCCCCGCCGGAGGTTATGGCGTTTTTCGAGGGGCTGGGTGTGCCGCTGAAAACGGAGCGTGGCCGGCGGGTGTTTCCCGTGTCGGATAACGCAAACGACGTGGCGGACGCTTTGGTTGCCTGGCTGCGGGGCAGCGGCGTCCGCGTTATGAACAACCGGGTACAGTCCGTGGTGACGGACGAGAACGGCGCCGTTTCCGGCGTTCAGACCGATAAGGGCGTGATCCCCTGTGAATATGTCATCGTGTGTACCGGGGGAATATCTTACCCGAAGACCGGTTCCACCGGAGACGGGTATGCCATGGCGCTGGCGGCGGGACACCGGGTCGTGGAGCCGAGGGCGTCCCTCGTTCCGCTGGTGAGCCCGGATGCGTTCTGTCCGGCCCTGGCGGGTTTCTCTCCCAGAAATGTCACGCTGACCCTCTGGGAAAACGATAAGAATATCTTCTCTGAGCAGGGGGAAATGCTCTTTTCCCACTTCGGCGTGACGGGGCCTCTCGTGCTGTCCGCCAGCGCCCACATCCGGGATTTCGAAAAAAACCGTTATCGTCTGACGATCGACTTTAAGCCCGCCCTGACCGGGGAGATGCTGGACGCCCGGATCCTGCGGGATTTCGAGAAGTATAAAAACCGTGATCTGGCAAACGCGCTTTCCGATCTTGCGCCCAGGTCAATGATCCCCGTGCTGATCGACCTCTCCGGCATCCCTGCCGATACGAAGGTGCATTCCGTCACCCGCCAGCAGCGCATGGCGCTTATAGAGCTTTTTAAGGCATTCCCTGTTCGGATATCCGGGACCCGCCCCATTGACGAGGCCATCGTGACCCGGGGCGGCGTGGATGTGAAGCAGATCGATCCCCGCACCATGGCGTCGAAGCTGAGGTCGGGGCTGTATTTTGCCGGTGAGGTCCTGGATGTGGACGCCTACACCGGAGGCTATAATCTTCAGATCGCATGGTCCACCGGGCGCTGCGCCGGTAAGGCCGTGGGAAAGGACTAAAAATGAGTGAGAAAATCTGCTCCGTCGCCATCGACGGACCCGCAGGAGCGGGAAAGAGCACCATTGCCAAGGCAGCCGCTGCGCGCTACGGCTTCATCTATGTGGACACCGGCGCCATTTACCGGACGGTGGGTCTTGCCGCCAAGCGCGCGGGTGTGGAGCCACGGGACGAGGCGGGTGTCCTGGATCTTCTTCCGACGCTCTCCATACGCTTTGACTACGGCGAGGACGGCGCCCAGCGTATGTTCCTGAACGGGGAGGACGTTTCCGCTCTCATCCGCACGCCGGAGATATCCATGTACGCCTCCGCCGTATCCGCCATCCCCGGCGTTCGTGCCTATCTTCTCGATATGCAGCGGAATATGGCGAAGACAACCTCCGTCGTCATGGACGGGCGGGATATCGGCACCGTGGTCCTGCCGGACGCGGGACTTAAGATCTTCCTGACCGCCTCTGTGGAAGAACGCGCCAAGCGGCGTCTGGCGGAGCTTGCCGCCAAGGGCGACCCGTCCACCTACGAGGAGGTCCTGGCTGACATGGCCCAGCGGGACGAGAACGACACCAACCGCGCCGCCGCCCCCCTGAGGGCTGCTGAGGACGCCGTGCGCGTGGATACCTCCGCTCTGACGCTGGAGGAGAGCATCGAGCATATCTGCGCTCTGATTGAGGAGCGCTTTTCCCTCGGTGCCTGATATGGAAGTGATCCTCGCGGAGAGCGCCGGTTTCTGCTTCGGCGTGGACAGGGCCGTCAGCATGACGACGAAGGCCCTGGAGGAAAACGGGAGCTGCTGGAGCCTGGGAGAGCTCATCCACAACCGGGACGTAGTGGGGAAGCTGTCGGATATGGGACTTTTCGTGGCGGGGGACGTTTCCGCCGTGCCGGAAGGTGCGCATGTCATCATCCGTTCCCATGGGATCTCCCGCGCCGAAAAGGAAGCTCTCGCCGCCAAAAACTGCGTCATTCTGGACGCCACATGTCCCCGCGTCTCCCGGATCCACCGCATCGTGGAGCGGGCCTCGAAGGCGGGGCGGCAGGTGGTCATTTTCGGCGAGCCTTCCCACCCGGAGGTACAGGGGATCTGCGGCTGGTGCGAGGGCGCGGCGGTGGTGAAAGATAAGGATAGCTTCGATCTCTGGGCCCTTGAGAACAGCGTTTCTTCTGATTCGGAGCTGACCGTCGTTTTCCAGACTACGTCCAATAAGGAAACCAGTGAACAAAGTATTAATTATTTGAAAAAACTCTATACAAACGCGGAGTTCTTTGATACAATATGCGATGCTACGAGCATTCGTCAGGCGGAGGCCAGAGCGCTTTCCGCGACATGTGACGCCATGGTGGTTGTGGGCGGACGCCACAGTGCCAACAGCGTGCATCTTGCGGAGATCTGCCGGGAGGGCTGCGACAAGGTCTTCTTCGTGCAGAACGCCGACGAGCTGGAACCGGACAAGCTGTCCGGCGCACGGCGCGTCGGGATCACGGCCGGAGCTTCGACGCCCTCGTGGATAATTAAGGAGGTAGTAAACAAGATGAACGAGCCTGAGATCCTGAAAGAAGAAATCGTCGAGGAAGCAGCGCCTGTGGCGGAAGAGGCCGCTGCGGTTGAGGAAGCCCCTGTCGCGGAAGCGGCTCCCGTTGAGGAAGCTGCCGCCCCTGCTGAGGAGGCCCCTGCCGCGGAGGAAGCGCCTGTCGAGAAGGCAGAGATGACCTTTGACGAGCTCCTGGAGGAGTCCATCAAGACCATCTACAATGGCGACACCGTGACCGGCGTCGTCGCAGCCATCGGTTCCACCGAGATCACCCTCGATCTGCCCACCAAGCACTCCGGATACATATCCGTGTCTGAGTTCACCGACGATCAGCCGGGCGTTGACATCAACGACCTGGTCAAAATCGGCGACGAGATCCAGGCGTCCGTGATTCGTGTCAATGATGTGGAGGGTACCGTTCAGTTGTCCAAGCGCCGTCTCGACGCCGCGAAGAACTGGAACGATATCGAGGCCTCTGCTGAGGAGGGCACCGTCCTGGAGGGCAAGGTCTCCGAGGAGAACAAGGGCGGCGTCGTGATAAACCTCAAGGGCATCCGCGTTTTTATCCCCGCGTCCCAGACCGGCCTCGGCCGCGACGTTCCCATGACCGAGCTGGTCGGCCAGACCGTCCGCTTCAAGATCACCGAGGTCAACCGTCCCCGCAAGCGCGTGGTCGGCTCCATCCGCAGCGTCGCCATGCGCGAGCGCCGCGAGAAGGCCGAGAAGATCTGGTCCGAGATCGAGGTCGGCAAGAAGTACAACGGCGTTGTGAAGAGCATGACCTCTTACGGTGCGTTCGTTGACATCGGCGGTGTGGACGGCATGGTCCACGTCTCCGAGATCAGCTGGAACCGCATCCGCAAGCCCGACGATGTACTGTCTATCGGCGACGAGATCGAGGTCTATGTCATCAACTTCGATCCCGAGAAGAAGAAGATCTCCCTGGGTTACCGCAAGCCTGAGGACAACCCCTGGACCAAGTTCACCGACACCTACAAGGAAGGCGATGTCGCCACCGTGAAGGTTGTCAAGTTCATGCCCTTCGGCGCTTTCGCCGAGATCGTTCCTGGCGTGGACGGCCTGATCCACATCTCCCAGATCGCCAACCGCCGCATCGGTAAGCCCGATGAGGAGCTCACCGTGGGCCAGGAAGTGGACGCGAAGATCACTGCCATCGACAACGAGAAGCAGAAGGTCAGCCTCAGCATTCGCGCCTTGATCGCTCCGGCTCCCGCTCCCGCCCGTGAGCGCGTGGAGAGAGCGCGCAAACAGCCCGAGCCCGAAGGCGACGCGCTGGTGTATGAAATATCCGCTGATGGCCAGGCCACCGGCTTCGCTCCCGAAGAAGACGAGATCGTCGAGGAGTGATTCACCGCAAAACCAAAGATCCGATGGAACCTTGATTCCATCGGATCTTTTTGTTCAGTTGAATGTATCCGCGTGCAGCTCGAAGAGCTCCCGGATCCGATCCCGCAGCGGCCAGTTCTCCGGATTTTTGAGCTCCGGATCAGCGGCGAGCACCTTCTGGGCCTCCTGCTGAGCCTGCTTCAGTACGCGCATATCGGCGGAGAGGTCCGCCACATGCATGTCCGGCAGACCGTGCTGACGGGAGCCGAAGAAGTCGCCGGGGCCTCGCAGCCGCAGATCCTCCTGGGAAATGAGGAAGCCGTCGTTCGTCTTTGTCATGACGCCCAATCTCGACCGGGCAGATTCGGTCCGGGAATCGGAGAAGAGGATACAGTAGCTCTTGTGCTTTCCGCGCCCCACGC
Organism: uncultured Oscillospiraceae bacterium; assembly: GCA_905234625.1. GTDB lineage: Bacteria > Bacillota > Clostridia > Oscillospirales > Oscillospiraceae > CAJOIG01. The sequence goes on from CAJOIC010000005.1 coordinate 25,850, forward strand.
GTCCCCGCAGCTGGTGAAGCTGGCTGAGGCCGAAGCGGTCTGCGTTCTCCACGATCATCAGCGCCGCGTTGGGGATATCCACGCCGACCTCGATGACAGTAGTGGAGACCAGGATATCCGCCTCGCCCGCAGCGAAGGCGGTCATAACGGCGTCCTTCTCCTTCGCTTTCATGCGGCCGTGGATGCAGAGTACCCGCAGGTCGGGGAAAATATCCCTCTGCAGCTCCTCAGCGTATTCCTGCGCGCTTTTGACGTTTTCCGGCAGAGCCTCGTTCTCCTCCACCATGGGGCAGACGATGAACACCTGTCGCCCCTCGCCAACCAGGCGCCGGACAAAGTTCCAGATCCGCACCCGCATCTCCTCGCCCACGGCGAAGGTCTCCACGGGGGTCCTGCCGGGTGGCAGTTCGTCCAGCACGGAGATGTCCAAATCGCCGTAGATGATGAGCGCCAGGGTGCGGGGGATGGGGGTGGCGGACATGACGAGGACATGGGGGTGCGTGCCCTTGCCTGTAAGGGCGCTGCGCTGGTCTACGCCGAACCGGTGCTGCTCGTCTGTGATCACCAGGGCAAGGTCGCGGAAGGAGACGTTTGCGCTGATGAGGGCGTGGGTCCCCATGGCCACGTCAGCCTGACCCAGGGTGAGGTTTTCCACCGTCTTCCGCTTCTGTGCGGCTGTCATAGACCCGGTGAGCTTCACCACCCGGATGCCATAGGGCTCCAGCATGTCCGTCAGGTTCTGAAAATGCTGCTCCGCCAGGATCTCCGTGGGCGCCATGAACGCTGCCTGATATCCGCTCTGTACTGTGCGCCAGATCAGCGCCGCCGCCACCAGGGTCTTGCCGCTGCCTACGTCGCCCTGCAGAAGGCGGTTCATGGGCTTTCCGGAACGCATGTCCTCGATGGCCTCCTCCACGGCGCGGCGCTGGGCGTTGGTGGGCGAGAAGGGGAGCTTCTCCCAGAAGCCGTCCATAGACGTATCCGGAATGACGATGCCGTCGCTTTCCTTCCGGCGGGAACGCATGAGCTCCAGGGCGCCGGCCAGGACATAGAGCTCCTCGAACACCAGCCGCGTTCTTGCCTGGTCCAGGGAGATGTCGTCCCGGGGGAAGTGGATGTTCTCGTAGGAGAACCGTGCCTGGGCCAGCTCGTACTTTCCCCGTACTGCGGGAGGGAGGATGTCCGGAATCTCCTGGGTGTTGTCCAGGGCAGTCCTCACGCATTGCATGATGAGCTTCTGGTTGATACCGGCGGTCAGACGGTAGATGGGGAGGATGCGGCCTGTGACCACGCCCTGATCGTCCTCCCGCTCAAAGGCAGGGTTCGTCATGGTGCGGCGGCGTCCGTTTTCTCCCACGCGGCCGTAGAAAATATAGGTGACGCCGGGGGCAAGGGTGTTCTTCAGCCAGTTCTGGTTGAAGTAGGTGATATCCAGAACACCCGTTTCGTCTACGGCTTTCAGCTTCAGGAAGGTAAGGCCCCGCCGGGCTCTCACGGCGGAGGGTGTACCCGAGACCATGGCCCGTACGCAGACAGGAGTGTCGATGGGGGCTTCCGAAATTGTATAAAAAGTCCGCCGGTCCTCGTACGCCCGAGGGAAATTCGACAGAAGGTCCCGCACGGTGCGCACACCCAGCTTTTGGAAGGCGGCAGCGCGCTTTTCGCCGACGCCCTTCATGTATTGTATGTTGTCGTTCAGATGGTCCATGACTGGATTGTATCATGTTTTTCCGTAAAAAACAATTTGAGCCTGCGGTATGCCGTCATAAGTACTTGCGATAGCGGTGATGTTTTATTATAATGATACATATTGCGCGAATAAAAAACGCAGATGAAAAGGAGTAGCATATGATAGAGAACTCTACGGAGAAGCTGGTGACGTTCATTCGCGGCGGGGAAGAGGTCATGGCGGCCTCCGAGTCGGACGCCGAATGCGTCCTAACAGACAAGCTCCCCATCAACCACAGCTGCGAGCTGCGGGAGGACAAGAAGACGCCCTACCGCACCGCCCTGTATGTGACGAAAGATGGGATCGTTCCCGACAGCTCCGCCTCCGGCGCATTTGCGGCGGGCAGCTTCGACAACGACGGCGCGGAGGGACTGACCCTGCAGTCCTCCAGCCATGATTTCAGCGCAGTGATCGTGGACGGCGGGAAATACAGCATCAAAAACGCGAAGCTCCGGATGATCTCCGATGCCGACGGCTCAGATACCTGCGATTTTATCGGTCTCGGTTCCGCCGTGGCGGCCTTCAGCGGATCCAGCGTGGATATCGAAAACTGCGATATCTCCACCGAGGGCGTGGCTCGCTGCGCGGTGTTCTGCGATAACGCCTCCGACGTGGTCGTCAAAAACTCCCGTATTTCCGTTATGGGCGGCAAGCTGTACGACGGGTATGTCAACAGCGCAGACTTCAATTTCATGGTGGCCACCCCCTGGGTCCTGGGCATCATGGGCAACGCCCGGGGCACGAACCTGATGGGCGATAAGGCCTCCATGGTTCTGGTGGATACAGATGTGAAGGCACGTAACTGGGGCGTCTTGTCCACGGACAACGGCAAGGACAATATCCTGGCTGTCGTCGACACGAAGCTCACCACCGTCGGCGGCGAGGATGACAAGAAGAATCCCTATTTCAAGACATACGGGAGCGGCTACGGCACGTACATCCTGGGATGCGACGAGGATTTCCGCGGCGTGGAGATGCATGTGGGCACCTACGTGGGCATCGCCCGGGAGGGCAACGCCGTGTATCGCTCCTCCAAGGGCAATATCCGTATCGTCTCTCCCTCCACCGGCGAGGTGGTCTATGAGGGCGAGGGCAAGGGCAATGTATCCAGGATGTACTCCGACGGCTTCGGCATCATGGCCCATGACCGGGCAGAGCTTACCCTGACCGACGGAACTGTCATGGAGACGGCCGCGGCGGCATTCCTCATGCGCGCGGGCGGCGTTCATATCCGCGTGGACGGCGGCGCGCAGGTGAAGGCTGCGGACGGCGTTATCATGCAGATCCTGGACGACGACGATATGACCGTCGGCGTGGACTGGAACGCCCCCCGGGAGATCCAGTTCCATACGGAGTTCAATGAAAAGGAAGGCTGGCCCAGCGAGAACGGTCAGATCACCAGCCTCATGCCGCCTCCTGATCCCTCGGATATGCCGCCTCCTCCCCCTGAGGGTGACGGCGAGGGGATGCCCAAGCCGTTGTTCGACGTGCGCTTCAACGCTGCCGATACCGTTCTCTCCGGCGCTCTCTATAACGGTTCCGGCTATTATGGGCAGCAGGCGAAGCAGCTGTATGTGACCCTGGAAAGCGGCGCTGTCCTCACCGGAACGATCTCTGCCACGGAGACTATCCATGTGGATGAGAACGGCAAGCAGAACACCCATTTCACCAGCGAGGAGTATTATTACCTGGGCCGTGTGGCGAACCGCGTGTATCATAACGGCGACAATGCCGTGGAGGTCCGCCTGGAGGCCGGTTCCGTGTGGAATGTGACTGAAGCCGGCGAGATCACCTCCCTTACCGTGTGTGATGGCGCTGTGCTGAACGGCAGCGTGATCGTGGACGGCGAAAAGATCCAGCCCGAGGCGGGGAAGACCTATACGGGCAAGATCATCGTAAGCGCTTGAGATAATGAATATCGAAGCACCTTGGGCGGGAGTCCGTCAGGGGGTGATCTCTCCCAATGTCTTTGCATGGACTTCTGCCGCGTGAGATCGTTTAACGAACGCGCATGACACCAGTTATCAAACGCTGGGCGCCATGCGCGTTCATTATGTTTACAGGCGATGACTATCGTCTGATTCATTACATTTTTCCTATTGTATTCCACCGGTTGTATGCTATAATCTCATTGATTTCACAAATTTCTGCATTGAAAGATACTGCAAAAATGAAGGACGGAGATGTGTGTATCATGTTGGCGGATAGGATTACGGAGCTTTTTCGGCTGCTGCAATGCAGCAACACGGATATCGCCCGATTCACGGGGTGCTCGCCCTCTAATGTATCGCGGTAAGCGGTACGCTCATGGCTCATTTGAAAGGGAAACGGCATGACCCCGAAAGGTCATACCGTTCCTGAAATCGGATCAAAACTTCTTATCGCCCACACCGGTCAGGCCGCGTCTTTTTGTATCATCATCCCGGTGTGGTCGATCTCATATTCTCCCGTCAGAAGGAGATCCGATACGGGTACGATCTCGTATCCCTCCGACAGCAGAAACTCGATGATATCCGCCAGCGCCTCCGGCGTATGCTCCGCGGCGTTGTGGAACAGAATGATGCTCCCCGGAACGACGTTCGTGGTCACCCGGGATAGGATCTCCTCCGCGCCGATTCCTTTCCAGTCGAGTGAATCACGTTACCATACGTATGAAACAGTTGGAAATGCAAGGGACTGCGAAATCAGGAAACTGTCAACTTAAGCAAAAAAGTTGACCCATTTTACGTATCCCGGATCGATGAGATGCAGAACGATAGGTCAACTTTTTGGCCGGATGTTGGATGGCGGCAACATGGTATACTTTCTATTCGTTTAGACGGCTGCGTTTCCTTACGCCCTAGCAGAGACAGCAGACAGAGCAATATCTGGACGGATCATTGAGATCTAACAGGGACAGCTCATGGGAGCCAGTAACAGCCTACCACTTCTGTACCAGGGATCACAGAGTTCAGCGCGGTAAGATTAATAAAGCGAAATATTCTATTTACATTTTTCTAGTTTAGATTACAATAATTTTATCATGATTCGGCATTTGCTGAGTATCACCTTCTATTTCATGAAAGGCGATCCACGATGAAAGTTACCCTGTGGTCCAGAAAGCTGTTCTGTCTCCTGCTGACTGTATGCGTCATGCTTTCACTCTGTGCCGGCGCCTTTGCAGAGGAGATAACAGAGGAGCCCGCCGAGACGGTAGAGGAAGCGATCCCTGCTGCGGATGAGGGACAGGCCGACGAGGCACCTGAGGAGGTTGCTCTCTCTGCGGAGGAGTACGAGGATACTGCGCCTGAGGAAGCCGCAGAAGAGGCTGTAGAGGCGGTTGATGAGGAAGCTCCTGAGGTAGTGGATCCGGCGCCGCCCGAGGAGACTGAAATCCTTGAGGAAGCGGTGGGCGAGACCGAGGAGGAAGCTCTGACGGTGGAGGGCGAAGCGACTGCGTTTACGGCGGTCTTCGCGCCGGACAACGGTGTCGCGGCGGTCAATGTGTTCTACACCAAGGACGGCGCTTCGGCTGATGTGTCCGGAGCCATCTCCGCGGTCGCCCGCAACGGCGATACCGGCGATATCGACGTCTCCGGCGACGGACAAATCAACTTCCAGGTCGTCCTGAAGGACGGCTATTCCGTTTCCGCCGTCACTGCCTCCGGAAACTACAAGAATGTGAAGGATAACGGCGGCGGTATGTGGCGCGTGACGAAGATCACCGGTGATCTTACGATCAGCATCGTCAAGGCAACCGAGGCGGCGGATCCTTACAACTATACCCTGACCTCCAAGGGGATCCAGAACAGCCTGGGCGTATCCATCGGCAATTCTCTGAAGATCAAAGAGGGCGGAACCTACACCCTGAAAGGCGTGGACCTGAGCGACTATGTGGATGCCCGCGTCCAGGTACAGGCGGAAGATGTCACCATCGTGCTGGAGAACGTCATGCTTCGCTATACGAATGGCGCGGTTGTCAACTGCAAGTATGACACCGTGATCGTAGTGAAGGGAACAAACTATCTCACCCGGAAGATCGACAACGTGGCCGATCCCACCGACGACGGTGGAAAGGTCATCAAGGGCGAGAGCGAGACCATCGGCGAGGGCGTCGATATCACCATTACCGGCGACGGTACGCTGAACATCGATGCGCCCAAAAAGGGAATTGGCACCGACGTATATTTCGGTGAGGGCGAAATAAATCCCGATATCACGAGCGTCACCCTGAACGCAACCATCAACCTCGGCGAGCCCGGCGCGGATACCGGTCCGACCAACAACATCAACGCCGTAAACGAGGCGATTGAGGGAAATATCGTGAACTTCAACGCCGGCTACGGCACGCTCATATCCACTGATAACGACGGCGTGAATGTGGCCACCGACGGCGACGACCAGGACGAGGACGATGTGGACGAAGACGGAAACATTAGTGAGTACTTGTACCCGAACCTCATCCGGAACATAGATTTCACCCAGCTTTCCATCAACGTGAACGGCGGAAGCTGGACTGTGAACTCGAACGACGACGGCCTGGACTCCAATGGCAACGTTACCATCAACGGCGGCGTGATGGAGGTATTCAGTTCCTCCCAGGCGGATAACAACGCTGTGGACTACGGGTCTGAGAACCGCGGCAGATTCATCTACACCGGCGGAACGCTCCTCGCGGTGGGAAAGAACGGCATGCAGACCCAGGAGACGCCGGACGAGGGCAACTTTGTTATTTTCCTGAACCTTAACGTGCAGAAGGACAGCCCAATCGTTTTCAAGGATGAGGACGGCAACGTGCTGTATTCTTCCTTGGGCGTAAAGTATGCCAACTGCGTTCTCTACTGCGGAGAGGACATCAAAAACGGCGAGACCTATTCTGTCACCGTGGGCGACGTGACTGCTTCGGCAATCGCCGGCACGGCTAATAAGGGCTCCGGTGAGATGGGTTCTCGTGAGATGGGCTCCCGTGAAATGAGCTCCGAAGAAATGGATACCAGCGAAATGAGCTCCCGCGGGAAGGGGAAGTCCAGCGGCGAACCGAAGGAAGAAAGCGCGAAGCTCGGGGCCGGCACCGTGACCGTGGTGAAGCTCGATGAGGACGTCTCCGTCCATGTCTATACCGCGAGCGGTGAGCCTGGCGCCAGCGCAGAGCCGAGCGTGGCCCGGGACGCCGCGTTCCTCGTCGAGGGCAAGGACGGCGTGGTGGCCATCAATGTCCCGAAGGATGACAAGAACACTCTGACGGAGTGGAAGAGCTATGCCGAGAAGCTGGAGAAGCCTCTGGAGGACATCATTCTGACGAAGGAGCCTGCCTCGCATGAGGAGGCAAAGGCCTTTATGGAGGGACTGAACGTCTATGCCGCGAAGGAACTCCTTGAGGAGCTGGAGATCGAAGACGGCAACATGATAGCAACGGACGATATACTCGAGCTGATCGGTTTGGAGATCGAGGTCTCCGAGCGGGAGGAGGCCATCGAGTTGACGATTCCCGCGCTGAAAGCCGTGTTTACGTCTCTGGCCCTGCAAAAGCCTGATGATGCTGCGGTGGATGTACTGCGGGAACTCGCTGACGGCGGCGCGGAATTCGTGTTCGGCATCGACGGGGAGGTCCTGAAGAAGGATGATCTGCAAAAGGCGATCGCCTGACGCGCCGTCCTCCGTGTCAGGTATCGCGCTTTGATGCGACTTGCACCGACAAAAGAATAAAGTATCGGACATCCGGCAGCTCACTCGGGCTGCCGGATTTTTGTAGTTTGAAAACCCCGCGCTAGGCGCGGGTGGTTCGGAAGCGCTTATAGCTATGAGACAGGACAAAAAAACTCCTTTTGATGTAAGATAGAGG
>CAJOIC010000006.1 GCA_905234625.1 uncultured Oscillospiraceae bacterium
GCTTATTTGCATAAGCTGTTCTTACATTGTTTAATTTACAAGGTACACCGCACCGCTCCGGAAGTTTCCCTCCCTCGCGAGCGCTTTGCTATCTTAACACCGGGAAATCCAAATGTCAACACTTTTTTTCGCAAATTTTGAAAAAATTTTTGTTTGTTTTTGGAATGCCGGGAATACTATCTGTATGTTGATTTTCAAGCGTTTTTGGACACAAGATGTAGGTCTGCCCCACCATGGACCGGAGGAATTTACCTGCCCGGTCAGCCCGAAAAACACACGGGCCGTATTCGATGGCTGCGGCGATCTTGTAGAGCGCCGGGAGGCCGCGGGCGGGACGTCGGTGACCGTCTCCGTGTTCTGGATCGACGGCACCGTCTCCAGCGGGGACGTGGCGGAGCAGGTCCTGCGGCCTCTGACGGACCCCGGGCGCTTCGGCGGGGTGAAGACGGCGGCGGACGTGATGGAGCTGCTGGAGGGCGGCGCGGTCTACGGCAGCGAGCGGCGGCGCACCGACTCCATGGACGAGCTGGCGGAGGCTCTTTCCTACGGCCACTGCGCCGTGGTCTTCGAGGGCGCGGCCATGCTCTTCCAGCTCATGACGGACCAGCGCCGGGGTGTGCAGGAGCCCGCCATCGAGAAGACGGTGAAGGGGGCGAAGGACGCCCTGGTGGAGTCCGTCAAGGTGAACGTGGGCCTCGTGCGGTCCAGGCTGCGCACCCCCAGGCTCAAGGCCGCCCAGACCACGATAGGCCGCAGGAGCCATACCGCGGCGGTGATCCTGTGGCTGGACGGGGTGGCGGCGCCGGACCTGCCCCAGGCCATGCAGAAGCGGCTGGATGGGCTGGACATCGACGGGCTCGTCCTGCCGGATACGGTGGACAGCGCCCTGTCGGACGCGCCTCTGTCCCCCTTTCCCCAGGTCATCCACACGGAGCGGCCGGATCGGCTGGCGGCGTGCCTCCTGGATGGGCGGACGGCGCTGCTGGTGGACGGGATGCCTCTGGCCTTCATCACCCCGGCGGCGCTGCCGGAGTTCCTCCGGACGGGGGAGGACGGGGCCCAGCATTTCATGGCCGCGTCCTTCCTGCGTCTGCTGCGGTGGGCGGCGCTGCTGCTGGCGCTGCTGGCCCCGGCCTTCTATCTCGCCACCGCCATGTACCACGCGGAGATGATCCCCACGGAGCTGCTGCTGTCCGTCATCGACTCCAAGCAGTCCGTGCCCTTCTCCACGGTGACGGAGATCCTGGGGATGCTGGTGGCCTTCGAGCTCATCCAGGAGGCGGGCCTGCGCCTGCCGGACCCCGTGGGTCAGACGGTGAGCATCATCGGCGCGCTGATCGTGGGGCAGTCCGCGGTGGAGGCCAAGGTCATCAGCCCCATTGCCGTCATCGTGGTGGCCCTGGCGGGCATCGCCGGCTATACCATGCCCAGCCAGGACCTGAGCATGGCCCTGCGGCTGTGCCGGTTCCTGCTGGCGGCGGCGGGAGCCCTGGCGGGGATGTTCGGCATCGTGGCAGGGTGCGGGCTGCTGCTGTGGCATCTCTGCTCCCTGGAGAGCTTCGGCCGGGCCTACGTCCCCGCGGGAGGGGAGGGGCGCTCCCCTCTTCTGCGCCGCCCGCCCTGGAGGGATGTGGCCCGGGACCCGTCCCTCAGCGGGAACCTGCGGAGGCGGACATGACCGTGAAGCGGCTTCTCCTTATATTATATGTTGCGGGAGCGAGTCTTCTGCTGGGCGGCTGCCGGGGTCAGCTGGCCTCCGGGCACCGGGACATGGAGCATCTGCGGCCCGTCCAGACCGTCGGTCTCGACGCGGAGGGAGAGACCGTGATCCTCAGCGTCTCCTCCGGCATCGGACCGGACGGGGCGGCGCCTCTCGTCATGACCGCCGCCGCCTCGGGCATCGAGACCGCCGCGGCCCGGCTCCAGGACTGGTCCCCGGAGGACGAGCTCTTTTTCGCCCACGTCCGGTACATCCTCCTGGGGGAGAGCATGGTGGGCGGCGACCGGATCGACCGGGTGCTGGACTGGGTGGAGCGGAGCCCTGCCATGCGCATGGACACGCCTCTCATCCTCGTCAAGGGCCGGGCGGAGGAGGCCGTCTCCGGTTCCCTGGGAGAGGCGACGGACGTGACGGAGCGGCTTGGCTCCCTGGAGCGCGAGAGGGTGTCCCAGGGGGAGAGCCTGCCCACCCTGCGGCAGACGGCGGGGTCCCTGCTGGAACGGGGCTGGGCCCTGTGCCTGGCGGCGGAGCTCTACCCCGATGAGGGGACGAACCTCACCGAAGCGGAAAACGGCGTCGCCATCGTCCCGGCGGGGCTGGCGCTGCTGCGGCGCGAGGAAGGCAGGGACGTCGCCGACACCGTGTGGCTGACGAAAAACGAGAGTATGGGCGCGGCGCTCCTGACCCGCACCGTCACCGGGGCGAAGGTCACGGCAGGGGACAGCGCACTGGAGATCCTCCGCAGCGGCGTCCGGATCTCCGGTCTCTGGTCCGGGGACGGGGCCCTGACAGGCGTTTACATTCGCTGCCGGCTGACGGCGGGGGTGCTGGAGCGTGGCGGGGAGGAGGACGACGACGCCGTGACCGCGGTCCTGGAGGAAGCGGCGGCGGGATGGCTCCTGGAGGCCGCCGCGAGAGCCCAGGCCCTGGGCTGCGATTTTCTGGGCCTGGAGGACGCCGTTTTGAAAAACGCCCCCAGGGGCGCTTCCGTCGCCTGGGACGAGGTCTTCCCCACGCTTCCCGTCACCGCGGCGGTGACGGCGGAGATCGGCAGCGGCTATGACCTGGCGGGTTGACAGGAGGGTGAACGCATGACGAAAGACGACCATCTCACCGAGCGGCAGTTCGCCGCGGCGGTGTTCACGGCCCTTCTGTCCCCCATGATGCGGGTGCTGCCCAGGGCCACGGCCATCCTGGCGGGGAAGTGGGCGTGGCTGAGCGTGCTTCCCGCCGTCCCCGTGCTGCTGGCGCTGGCGGCACTCATGGCCTCCCTGCGGCGGAGCATGGCGCCGGGGGAGGGGTCGGCCCAGCTCTTTCTGCGGGTGTTCGGAAGGGTCCTGGGACGTGTCCTTCTCGCGGTCTACGCCGCGTGGTTCCTGTTTTACGCGGGGTTCATCCTCCGCAGCGGCGCGGATCGGCTCACAGCCACGGTGTACCCCCACGGCGGTCCCGGGCCCTTCGTGGCCGTGATGCTGGGGCTGTCTCTGCTGGCGGCCCTGGGGACCCTCCGGGCGGCGGGACGGACGGCGGCGGTGTTCCGGGGGCTGCTTCTCGCGGTGCTGGCGGCGGTGTTCCTCCTGTCCGTGCCCAACATGGAGCCGGAAAACCTCCTGCCCCTGCGGCTCGGGGACAGCCGGGGCGTCCTGGCGGGAGCGCTGCCCATCGTCACCGTGGGAGGCGCGGCGGGGCTCTTCTCCTTCCTGCGGGGGTACACGCCCCCCGCAGGGAGGGATGCTATGCGGCTGCTCATCCCGCCCCTGGCCCTCTTCACCGCCGCGGCTGCGGCCCTGGATATCGTGACGGTTGGGGCCTTCGGGGCAAAGCTTACCGCCCGGCTGAGCTATCCCTTCTTCACCATGATCCGGGACCTGTCCGTGGCGGGCACGGCCCAGCGGTTCGAGGCGGCGGTCATCGTCCTGTGGGTCTTCGCGGACTTCACCATGTGCACCCTGCTGCTGCGCTGCGGTCACGAGGCCCTGCGGGCGGTTTTCTCTCTTCCCGGGGCGGAGGAGGGCGGCCGCACCCTGCTGCAAATGAAAAACGGCCGCTGGCTCCTGTGGGCGGAGGCGGCCGCCGCCGGGGCCTGCGCCCTTCTCCTGCCCTCCGCGGCGGAGAGCTTCCGGCCCTGGATGGAGAGTCTCGTCCCCCTGGCCATGGATCTGGCCGTTTTCGGGGGCTTCCCACTGCTGTGGCTGGTGGGGAGGCTGCGGAAAAAGCTGTGAGGGAGACGGAAAACCGTCTCCCTCGTCAGCGTCCCATATTCGTTTTATCGGTTCAGGTACCACACCCCGGCGTTCAGATACGAGGCGAAGGCCACCCACAGCACATAGGGCAGCATGAGCCATCCCGCGGGCCGATCCACCCGGCGGAAAGCCCGGACTGTCAGGATCAGCACCACCAGCAGGGCCGCGATCCAGAGGAGGGCAAAGCCGAACTTACGGGCGTTGAAAAAGATCTGGGGCCAGAAGAAGTTCAGAAGCAGCTGCGCGCCGTACAGCGTCAGCGCCCGCTCCCGGCCGGGAGCGTCAGAGCGCCACACCCAATACGCCGCCACGCCCATGAGGATATACAGGATCGTCCACACCACCGGGAACAGCCACGACGGCGGCGACAGGGGCGGCCGGACCACGGACTCGTACAGCGCCATGGACCGGCGGGTCAGCAGCGCCGACAGGGCCCCCGTACCCAGACTGACGGCCAGGCTCAGGAGCAGCGGTTTGATTTTCTTCATGCGTCTCTCCCCTTTCTACACGGCTAGTGTATGCGGGAGGGAGCGCTTTTAGTATCACGACGCGGGGGCGTGTATCCTGGCGTAATCCCGGACGAAGGCCTCCGCCTCCTCCAGGATGCGGCGCTTGGAAACGAGCTTCAGGGCCACGGCGGGCTTGCCCCCCGCCTCCACCTTCACCCGGCCCTTCCAGGTATCCAGGGCGTACAGGGCGCTGACGCTCTCGAAATCGAAGTCCGCGAAGGCGAACCGGACGAAGCCGCCCTTCTGGGTGATGTCCGTGATGCCGGACCGGGAGGCCTCTCCCCGTAGGAGGGCCACCTGCACCAGGGAGCGCACGCTGGGGGGCAGCTCCCCGAACCGGTCGGCCAGCTCGTCCATGATATCGTCCGCCTCCTCCTCGGTGCGGATGAGGGCGATGCGGCGGTAGACGTCCATACGCTGCTCCGGGCTCCGGATGTAGCTCTCCGGGATATTGGCGCTGACGGACAGGTCCGCAGCGCAGTCCGTGCGGACGGGAGGCGTCTCGCCCCGCTCCTCCAGGACGGCCTCCTCCAGGAGCTTGAGGTACATATCATATCCCACGTCGATGAGGTGGCCGGACTGCTCCGCGCCGAGAAGGTTCCCCGCGCCGCGGATCTCCAGGTCCCGCATGGCGATGCGAAAGCCGGAGTTGAACTCGGCGAACTCCCGGATGGCCTCCAGGCGCTTTTCCGCGATCTCCGAGAGGACCTTGTCCTTCCGGTAGGTGAGATACGCGCTGGCACGGCGGGAGGACCGCCCCACCCGGCCCCGGATCTGGTGCAGCTGGGCAAGGCCCATCTTGTCCGCGTCCTCGATGACCAGGGTGTTGACGTTCGGGATGTCGATGCCCGTCTCGATGATGGTGGTGCACACCAGGATCTGAGTCTCTCCCTGGGTGACCTTGTCCATGACGGAGGACAGCTCCTTCTCCGTCATGCGGCCGTGGGCCACGTCCACCGCCGCCTCCGGCAGCAGCTTCATGATCCGGGCGGCGGTGCGCTCGATATTGTCGATGCGGTTGTGGAGGTAATACACCTGTCCGCCCCGGGCCACCTCCCGGCGCATGGCATCGCACACCACGTCCCAGTCGTGCTCCATAACGTAGGTCTGCACCGGCAGGCGGTCGTGGGGCGGCTCCTCCAGGGTGGACATGTCCCGGATGCCGGACAGGGCCATGTTCAGCGTCCGGGGGATGGGGGTGGCCGACAGGGTCAGCACGTCCACCTGCTTCGCCATCTCTTTTATGTGCTCCTTGTGGCTGACGCCGAAGCGCTGCTCCTCGTCCACCACGAGAAGGCCCAGCTTCTTGAACTTTACGTCCTTCTGCAGGAGGCGGTGGGTACCGATGACGATATCGCACTCCCCGCTCTGAAGCTCCGCCAGGGTCCGGTTGAGCTGGGCGCTGGTGGTAAACCGGGAGAGGCTGGCGATCTTGATGGGGAAGCCGAAAAACCGGCTGACGGCGGTCTGGTAGTGCTGCTGGGCCAGGACCGTGGTGGGCACCAGGATGGCCGCCTGACAGCCGTCCAGCACGCACTTCATCACCGCCCGGAGCGCCACCTCCGTCTTGCCGTAGCCCACGTCGCCGCACAGGAGGCGGTCCATGGGCACGGAGCTCTCCATATCTTTTTTGATCTCCCGGACGCACCGGAGCTGATCCTCCGTCTCCGTGTACTCGAAGGCGTCCTCGAACTCCGTCTGCCAGGGGGAGTCCGGCGCGAAGGCGTGGCCCTGGCTCTTCTGCCGGGCGGCATAGAGCTGGATGAGCTCTCCCGCCATCTTTTTCGCGGCGGCCTTGGCCCGGGTGCGGGCCCGGGTCCAGTCCGTGCCCCCCAGCTTCGAAAGGCGCACAGAGGCGGACGCGTCCTCCCCCGCGCCGATGTATTTCGTCACCATGTCCAGCTGCGTCGCGGGGATATACAGACTGTCCGTCCCGGCGTAGCAGATCTTCACATAGTCCTTCTCCGCCCCGTCCACCGGCATCTTGAAGATGCCCGCGAACCGGCCGATGCCGTGGGTCTCGTGGACCACCAGGTCCCCCACGGAAAGGTCCTCGTAAGACCCCAGCCGCGCCCCCGCGGGCAGGGCCCGCTTGCGCCGGGAGGACCGGAAGCTCGAGCGGACCAGCTGGGTATCCGCCATGACCGCCAGGCGGCACTGGGGATACTCCATGCCCGCGGAGAGCCGTCCCACCGCCACGGCGCACCGGCCGGGCTCCGGCAGTTCGGACAGGGCCGCGTCCAGATAGACGCTTTCCACGCCCCGGCCCTTCAAAAGCTCCTCCAGGGCCTCCGCCCGGCGCCGGTCCGACGCCAGCACCACGCAGCGATAGCCCTCGGCCTGCCAATGCTTCACGTCCGCCGCCGCGGCGTCCGCGCTGCCGGCGTAAGAGGGCAGCTGCTTCGCCGTCACCGCCATGACCGTGCGGGGCTCCACGGGATAGCGCCCCACGGTGAAGGCGTCCGCCATGACGAGGGGCCAGTCCTCCAGCCGGGAAACGGCGGCGTCCCAGGACAGCCAGAATTCCGACAGCCGCCCCACCAGGGTGCCTCCCTCGATGAGAAGACGTATGTCCTCCGCCGCCTGCTTCAGGAAGCTCCCGGCCCGCTCCGCGCACTTCCCGGGCTGGTCCAGCACCACCAGGGCATCCTCCGGGAAATAGTCCAGCGCCGTCGTGAGCTCCGGGTAAATGAGACCCATATACCGGTCCGCCGCCGTCAGCTCCGCGCCGCCCTCCAAGGCATCCGCGTCCGCGGCCAGGTTCTGCCTGAGCTTCTCCACGTCGAACCGGGTGGCCGCCCGGTTCAGACGGCCGTGGATGGATCGCAGGGCCCCGATAAGGGCGTTCACGCCCCCCTCCATGAGGGAGGGCAGGGTCTCCGCCCCCGGCAGCACCCGCAGATGACTGAGGGCCTCCGTGCGCCGCTGGCTGGAGGCGTCGAAGGCGTGGACCGTGTCGATCTCGTCTCCGAAGAAGTCCAGGCGGGAGGGCGCCTCCGAGCCCGTGGACCAGATGTCCAGGATGCCGCCACGATGGGCGAACTGGCCGGGGCCTTCCACCTGGTCCGCGGAGCGGTAGCCCGCCCGCAGCAGTCCGTCGATGACGTCCTCCGGGGCCATGGTCAGACCCGGACGGAGGGTAAAACACGCCCTGGCAGCCTCTTTCGGGGGCATGGCGCGCTGCAGCAGGGCGGCGGCGGTACATACCCCGGCGGAGACCCGGCGCTCCCTGAGCTTATCCAGCGCCTCCAGACGGCGCTGCTCCGCCGGACGGGAGACCCCCTCCGCGTTATAGAACGTGAAGTCCCGGGTGCCGATCACGGGGACCTCCTCACCCAGGAGCTCCCGCAGGTCCGCGGCCATGGACTCCGCCGCCGTCTCGTCCGGAGACACGACGATGAGCGGCCGCCCCGTCCTAAACCGCAGGGCCGCCGCCAGGTGCGCCCGGTGTACGGGACCGAGCCCGGACACCAGCGCAGGCAAAGCGCCCCCCTCTACAGCTTCGGGGAGGGGGGTCAGGTTTTTGTTTTCCAGGATCGCGAGGGATAATGTCTTCATAGCTTACCTCAGACCCCCATTTTAAAGCACCCATGCCGCGGATGCAAGCTCTTTTTCGAAAAGTTCTCCACATTATTATAAATAAGTGTTGTTTTTTTTCGCCGGGGATGCTATAATAAATCGCTTAGCTATTATATTAAATAGGAAATCCTTATTAAATATACACAGACAAAGGAAGGATCATCCATGAACTCCCTGGACGATATCTGGCAGAGCGTACTGGATAAGCTGGGCGGGGATCTGACCCCCACCGCCATGAACACCTGGTTCTCCGACTGCCGCCCCGTGGAACTGGGAGACCGGGTCCTGGTACTCCAGACCTCCACCGACTTCAAGCGGAGCATCATCCGCCAGCGCTTCGAGCCCACCATCCGGGCGGCGCTGTCCGATCTCTTCTCCTGCGACTTCGACGTGACGATCCTTGTGGGCGACGAGGTGGAGGATTACAAAAACTCCCACGTCTCGGACGATACCCTGCCGGAGGCCCTGGCCTACACCTTCGACCGCTTCATCGTGGGCCAGTCGAACAAATTCGCCCACGCCGCGGCCATCGCCGTTTCCCAGCGCCCGGGGAAGGTCTATAATCCCCTGTTCATTTACGGCAACTCCGGCCTGGGGAAGACCCACCTTCTCCTGGCCATCGGCCAGGCCATCCGGGAGAGCGACCCCGCCGTGAAGATCGGCTACGTCAAGGGCGACGAATTCACGAACCAGCTTGTCAAATCCATCCGGGAGAGCTCCCAGGAGGAATTCCGCCAGCGCTACCGGAACGTGGACCTGTTCCTGGTGGACGATATCCAGTTCATCGCCGGCAAGGACGCCACCCAGGAGGAGTTCTTCCACACCTTCAACACCATCTATGAGGCCGGACACCAGATCGTCATCACGTCGGACCGTCCCCCCATGGAGATGAGCCTTCTGGAGGACCGCCTCCGCACCCGGTTCGAGGGCGGACTCATGGCGGACATCCAGCCCCCCGACCTGGAGACCCGGGTCGCCATCACCCGCAACAAGGCCCAGGGCCTCGGGCTCCTTCTTTCCGATGAAGTGATCGATTACATCGCCGAGAAGATCACCGCCAACATCCGCCAGATCGAGGGCGTCATCCACAAGCTCACCGCCTACCGGGAGCTGGCAAACGAGCCCATCACCATCGCAAGCGTTGACCGGGCCATCGACGACGTCACCCGCACCGGCATCTACATCCCCACCCCCGACGTCATCATCACGGAGACGGGCCGCTATTTCGGCATCGACGAGGAGGATATCCGGGGCCAGCGCCGCTCCAAGAACACCGCCCTGGCCCGGCAGATCGCCATGTATCTCATCCGCACCCTAACGAACCTGAGCCTGGTGGACATCGGCGAGCAGTTCGAGCACCGCAACCACTCCACGGTCCTCTCCTCCATCCGGAAGGTGGAAGACCTCCTGAAGACCGACGGGGACATCTCCTCCACCGTCCGGGACATCACCTCCAACATACACTCCAGCCACGACCGCTGATCTTCCTCCACAGCTTTTCCAAAATGTTCTAAACTCCCTGACGAAAGCTGTGGACGGAAAAAGCCCCTCTTTTTTCTGTGGAAAACCCTTTTTTCTTTCCACATTTTTCTCCACAGAAAAAATCCCGCCGCATCAGCGCCTCGGGCCGGTTTCCCACATAAATTTTTTCTACTGCTATACCTACTGAAAATATAATCTATCTTCTTTCTGATCATCGACAACGGAGGGATCTCATGAAATTCACCTGTGAAAAGAGCTTACTTCAGCAAGCCATCGCTACCTCCAGCCGCTGCGCGGCGGCCAAGAGCCCCATCCCCGCCCTGGAGGGTCTTCTCGTGGAGGCGGGACAGGATGTCCGCATCACCGGCTATGACCTGAAAAAAGGCATCTACACCTCCTTCCCCGCGGATGTGGAGGATCCCGGCGCCATAGTCCTCAGCGCCAGACTGTTCGGCGAGATCGTCCGCAGCCTGCCGGACGGTATCGTTACCGTGGACGTGAAGGACAATTACAGCACCGCCATCACCTGCTGCGCGTCCGACTTCTCCATCCTGGGAACCAACGCGGAGGAATATCCCGAGCTTCCCACCGTGGAACGGCAGAACGCCGTCTCCATCCCCCAGAACGTGCTGAGCAGGATGATCCGCCAGACCATCTTCGCCGTCAGCGACAATGAGAGCCGCCCCATCTACACCGGCTCCCTGTTCGAGATCGAGGACGATACCCTCACCATCGTGGCGGTGGACGGGTACCGCCTGGCCCTCCGGAAGGAGAAGGTGGACGCGGGGGACGTGGAGAACTGCTCCTTCATCGTGCCCGGTTCCGCTCTCAGCGACGTGGAGAAGCTCTGCGGCGAGTCCAACGAGAAGGTGGACATCACCGTGGGCTCCAAGCACATCTCCTTCACCGTGGGCAGCACCGTCCTCATCTCCCGGCGGCTGGAGGGTGAGTTCCTCAACTACAAAAAGAGCATCCCCACGGGCTTCAGCACCGTGGCCTCCGCGGACCGGGACACTCTGGTCCAGGTGGTCAGCCGCGTGTCCCTCGTCATCGACGAGAAGACCAAGCACCCCCTCCGCCTGAACGCCGGCGGCGGCGTGCTGGAGGTCAGCTGCCAGACCGGCAGGGGACGGGCCGTGGACCAGTGCCCCGCGGATATCAGCGGCGGCGACTCCCTTACCATCGGCTTCAACAATCGCTATCTGCTGGACGCGCTGAAGGCCGCCCCCTCGGACACCGTGCACATCGGCTTCAACACCGCGTCTTCCCCCTGCGTCATCCTGCCTCCTGACGAGTCGGACAGCTTCTCCTATATGATCCTGCCCGTTCGTCTGCGCGCCGACTGAACCCTTTTCCCGGGAAAAGATGAAGATCGACCGCATTGCCCTTTCCGGCTTCCGCAACTACGACGAGGAGGCCATCGAGCTCGGTCCGGACGTGAACGTCATCACCGGCGTCAACGCCCAGGGGAAGACGAACCTGCTGGAGGCGGTGTATCTCCTCACCGGCGGGCACAGCTTTCGGACCCGCTTTGATAGAGAACTGATCGGCTTCGGCTGCGACTGGGCGTCGATCCTGGCGGACGTGGATTCCGGCGGCCGGGAGCAGACGGTGAGGATCCTGTTTCGGCGGGGCCTGCGGCGGCAGGTGACGGTGAACGGTGCGAAAAAGACCTCCTCGGAGCTCTCCGGCGTCATGAGGGCCGTGCTCTTCTCCCCGGACGATCTCTACCTCATCAAGGAGGGAGCCTCCGCCCGGCGGCGGCTCATGGACAACGCCATATCCCAGCTCCGGCCCCGGTACGCCAAGGCCGTCACGGACTTCAATCGCCTCTATGAGAACAAGACCCGCATCCTAAAGGACTGGCGGGAAAAGCCCCGGCTCCTGGACACGCTGGACGAGTTCTCCGACGGGCTGGCCCGCTGCTCCGCCGCCATCATCCGCTACCGGGCCTCCTTCGCCCAGCGGCTCCGGGAGACCGCCGCTCCCATCCACCGGGAGTTCTCCGGCGGCCGGGAGGAGCTGGGCATCGCCTATAAGACCGTCAGCACCGTGACGGACCCCATGGCCTCTACGGAGGAGATCTACTACCAGATCTGCGAGCACCAGGAGCGGCACCGTCAGGCGGAGATCGACTCCGGTCAATGCCTCACCGGCGCCCACAAGGACGACCTTGAAATATCCGTCAACGGCACCTCGGCCAGGTCCTACGCCTCCCAGGGACAGACCAGGACCGCGGCTCTCTCCATCAAGCTGGCGGAGCGGGATATTTTTCGCGCGGAAACGGGGGAATATCCCGTCCTTTTGCTGGACGACGTCCTGTCCGAACTGGACGCGGGTCGGCAGGAGTTCGTCCTGAACAGGGTAGCGGGGGGACAGACCCTCATCACCTGCTGCGAGGACGAGAATATCAGCTCCCGCACCGGCGGCCGGGTGTTCACCGTGGCTTCGGGCCGCATCCGGGAGGCATAGTCATGTATTTTTACCTGGGAAATGACGCCGTGGCGGACAGCCGCGAGATCATCGGCGTCTTCGACCTGGACAACGCGTCCTGGTCCGTCCACACCCGCCGGTTCCTCTCCGGCGCGGAAAAAAAAGGAAAGCTCACCCTGGCGGCGGAGGATATCCCGAAATCCTTCGTGCTCACCGCCGACGGTACAGTAATATTAACGCAGCCGAACACCGCTGTCCTGGCGCGGCGGCTGCAGGATATGGAGAACAAGAATGTCTGATCTGAACGAGAAAGTAACACAGGAATACGACGCTTCGAAGATCCAGGTCCTGGAGGGTCTGGAGGCCGTGCGCATGCGACCCGGCATGTATATCGGCTCTACGTCCTCGTCCGGCCTGCACCATCTGGTCTATGAGATCGTGGACAATGCCATCGACGAGGCTCTCGCGGGCTACTGCGACCATATCGAGGTGGTCATCGAAGAGGGCGACGTCATAAAAGTCACCGACAATGGACGCGGCATCCCCGTGGACATCCAGGAGCAGACGGGCAAGCCCGCCCTGGAAGTCGTTTACACCGTCCTCCACGCCGGCGGCAAGTTCGGCGCGGGCGGCTACAAGGTCTCCGGCGGCCTGCACGGCGTGGGCGCCTCTGTCGTCAACGCCCTGTCCGACTGGCTTGAGGTGGACGTCCACAAAAACGGGAACATCTACCATATGGAATTTTCCCGGGGCGAGAAGACGAAGGATATGGAGATCGTCGGAACGACGGACCGCACCGGCACGGTGGTCCGCTTCCATCCCGACCCGGAGATGTTCGACGAGACGGTGTACGACTATGAGACCCTCCATGTCCGCATGCGGGAGCAGGCCTTCCTGAACGCGGGCCTGCGCATCTCCACCAAGGACGAGCGCGAAGGGAAAGAGGCCTTCGACGAGATGTACTACGAGGGCGGCATCCGGGAATTCGTCACCTTCATCAACAAAAACAAGACCCCCGTCCACGAGGGCGTGGTGTACATGCAGGGTGACCGGGAGGACGCCACCGCGGAGGTGGCCATCCAATGGAACGACGGCTACAACGAGAACATGGTCTCCTTCGCCAACAACATTCACACCCCCGAGGGCGGCATGCACGAGACGGGCTTCAAGACGGCCCTGACCCGCGTGCTGAACGCCTACGGCCACAAGGCGAAGCTCCTCAAGGACGACGATTCCCTCTCCGGCGAGGATGTGCGCGAGGGCATCACCGCCGTCATCTCCGTGAAGCTCACGAACCCCCAGTTCGAGGGCCAGACCAAGGCCAAGCTCGGAAACTCCGAGATGCGCACCCTCGTCGACTCCGTGGTCAGCGCGAAGCTCGACCAGTTCCTGGAGGAGAACCCCGCTGTGGGCAAGGCCATCATCGACAAGGCCATGACCGCCTCCCGCGCACGGGAGGCCGCCCGGAAGGCCAGAGAGAGCGTCCGGAGGAAGACGGGCCTGGAGTCCGGCCAGATGCCGGAAAAGCTCCAGGACTGCAACGAGAGAGACCCGAGCCTGTGCGAGCTGTACGTGGTGGAGGGCGACTCCGCCGCGGGCTCCGCCATCCAGGGACGGGACAGCCGCTTCCAGGCCATCCTCGCCATGTGGGGCAAGATGTTGAACGTGGAGAAGGCCCGGGCCGACAAGATCTACGGCAACGACAAGCTCTATCCCATGATCGTGGCTCTCGGCGCGGGCATCGGCCAGGAGTTCAACATCGATAAGCTCCGCTATCACAAGATCATCATCATGGCGGATGCCGATGTGGACGGTTCCCACATCCGCACCCTGCTCCTGACCTTCTTCTTCCGCTATATGCGGCCCCTCATCGAGAACGGATACGTCTACTCCGCCGTGCCGCCCCTGTACAAGCTCAGTCGTGGCAAGACCCAGAGAGTCGCCTATTCCGACGACGAGCGGGACGCCATCTCCTCGGAGCTCCGGGGCGACAACCCCAACGCCAAGGTGGACATCAGCCGGTTCAAAGGTCTCGGCGAGATGGACCCGGAGGAGCTTTGGGAGACGACCATGAACCCCGAAACGCGCACCCTGCGGCGCATCACGCTGGACGACGCCGTGAAGGCGGACGAGGTCTTCACCATCCTCATGGGCGAGGAAGTGGAGCCCCGCAAGCAGTGGATCGAGCTAAACGCGAAATACGTGGTCAATCTGGATTTCTGATATCTCTCACTTATGCAGACATATTTAGCTTATTTTGACGAGACTGGCGACGACGGTGCTACGACGGCATCCAGTGATTTTTTCGTTTTGACCAGCCTCTATATGAGTACGGATTGCTGGAAAGATAATTTTGATAAAATAAGGATATGCCGTTCGGAGTTAAAACAGAAATTTGGATTGCATATATCGGAAGAGATTCACACGAAGCATTTATTATCGGATAAAGATCCGTATCGAAAGTATCAATGGACAGGACAGCAAAAACAGGAGATCATTATAGATTATACAAAATGCATTGCAGGCTTAGATGCGAAAATCGTAAACGTCATTATTGACAAGACAAAATTCCATGATGAAGGATATCCTGTTCTGGAAAATGCTCTAAAATACAATATCCAACGCATAGAAAATGACAGCAAGGGAGAGTGGAATTACCTCATCATTACAGACCAGGGAAGACTTGCGCCTATGAGAAAGACCGCACGCGCCATCCGTGCGTTCAATCCGATCCATTCCAAATTTTCCGACGGTTACAAAAATCAGCCGATACAAAATATGATCGAAGACATATTGGAAAAAGATTCGAAGGAATCCTATTTTATTCAAATATGCGATTTTGTGTCGTACATGGTACATTTGTACTACAAAACACATTATAAAAAAGAACCTCTCCCAAACCGCGTCGGGAGAGTGATCGATTCGATATTTGTCGGCAGAGTTTTGGTAACATTGGAGCAGAATCAAATTCTGAATTTGAAAGCAAGTTCTAATAAACATGGGATTGTAATCTACCCGAAATGAAAACACCACCTACGACGCATTCGCGCTTTCAGTGGTTCATGCATATTATATCACAAATTGATCAAAAGTCAAGCTTTGTATCCCACACTGGAAAGAGGAAACAGAATGGCACATAATCGTGACTATAAGCCCGAGGACATCGCGTTCCCCGAGCAGCATATCGTGGAGAGCGAGCTCGTCAAGGAGATGCAGACGAGCTATATCGACTACGCCATGTCCGTCATCGTGGGCCGCGCCCTGCCGGACGTGCGGGACGGCCTGAAGCCCGTGCACCGCCGCATCCTGTACGCCATGTACGAGGACGGCCTGACCCGGGACAAGCCCTTCCGCAAGTGCGCCACCGCCGTGGGCGACGTGCTGGGCCGGTATCATCCCCATGGCGACGCGTCGGTGTACGACGCGCTGGTGCGTCTGGCGCAGGACTTCTCCATGCGATATCCCCTCATCGACGGGCACGGAAACTTCGGCTCCGTGGACGGCGATCCCCCCGCGGCCTACCGATATACCGAGGCCCGCATGGCCAAGATGGCGGACGAGATGCTCCGGGACATCGAGAAGGACACGGTCGACTGGGACCCCAACTTCGACGAGACCCGAAAAGAGCCCCGCGTCCTGCCCAGCCGCTTCCCGAACCTTCTCGTGAACGGTTCCTCCGGCATCGCCGTGGGCATGGCGACGAACATCCCGCCCCACAACCTCACCGAGGTCATCGACGCGGCGGTGTGCATCCTGGATAACCCGGAGGCCACGCTCGAGGACCTGATGCAGTACATCAAGGGTCCGGACTTCCCCACCAAGGGCATCATCATGGGCCGCAGCGGCATCCGCCAGGCCTACGCCACCGGCCGCGGCCGGGTGGTGGTCCGCGCCCGCACCGAGTTCGAGGAGTACGGCCGGGACCACCGCACCCGCATCATCGTGTCCGAGCTGCCGTATCAGGTGAACAAGCGCGCTCTCGTGGCGAACATCGCCGAGCAGGTCCGCGACAAGCGCATCGAGGGCATTTCCGACATGCGCGACGAGTCCGACCGCAACGGTATGCGCGTGGTCATCGAGCTCAAGCGGGACGCCAATCCCGAAATCGTGCTGAACCACCTGCTGAAGCAGACCCAGCTGCAGACCACCTTTTCCATCAATATGCTGGCCCTGGTGGACAACCAGTCCCAGCCGAAGATCCTCTCCCTGCGGCATGTGCTGGACGAGTACCTCAAGTTCCAGGAACAGGTCATCGCCCGCCGGACGGAGTACGATCTCCGGAAGGCACGGGAGCGCGCCCATTTGCTCGAAGGCCTGCTCATCGCCCAGGACAATATCGACGAGGTCATCCGCATCATCCGCAACAGCTACGATAACGCCAGGGAAAACCTCATGGAGCGCTTCGGCCTCGACGAGATCCAGGCCCAGGCCATCTGCGATATGCGCCTCATCGCCCTGCAGGGCCTCAACCGTGAGAAGCTCCAGGCGGAGTACGACGAGCTGCAGCAGAAGATCGCCTGGTATCTGGAGCTGCTGGCGGATCCACAGAAGCTCAACGCCCTTCTCAAAGAAGAGCTTATCGCCATCCGGGACAAGTACGGCGACAAGCGCAAGACCGAGATCCAGGACGTGTTCGACGAGATCGACATCGAGGACCTGATCCCCGAGGAGGAATGTGTCTACACCATGTCCCACAACGGGTACATCAAGCGCCAGCCCGCCAGCGAGTACCGCTCCCAGAACCGGGGCGGCCGGGGCATCCGGGCCATGGCCACCCGGGAGGAGGATTTTGTGGAGACCGTGTTCACCGCCTCCAGCCATGACTATATCATCTACTTCACCTCCGCAGGCCGGGCCTATCGGAAGAAGGGCTATCAGATCCCGGAGGCCAGCCGTTCCTCCCGGGGCACCCCCATCGTCAACTTCATCCCCGTGGAGCCGGACGAAAAGGTCCAGGCAGGCCTCCACGTCCGGGAGATGGACGGGGAGCACTTCATCTTCTTCGTCACGGAGCAGGGCACCGTCAAGCGCATGCGGCTCCAGGAGCTGAAGAACATCCGCAACGTGGGTATCCGCGCCCTGAACATCGACGAGGGCGACCGGCTCATCGCCGCCTTCCTGACGAACGGCGACGATAACATCCTCATCGCCACTGCCAAGGGCATGGCCATCTGTTTCAACGAGAACGACGTCCGTCCCATGGGCCGCACGGCTGCCGGCGTCCGGGGTATCCGCCTCCGGGAGGGCGACCGCGTCGTTGGCGCGGGAAGCGCAGGAGAGGGTCTCGCCGTCCTCTCCGTCACCGAGAACGGCTACGGCAAGCGCACCCCCGCGGAGGAGTACTTCCGGGGCGGCGAGGTCCAGGGCCGCGGCGGCTACGGCATGAAGAACTACACCGTCACCGATAAGACCGGCCTCATCGTGGCCATGGAGATCGTCTCCGGCCAGGAGGACCTCCTCATCGTCTCGGACGACGGCACCATGATCCGCACGGACGTGGGCTCCGTCTCGGTCTACGGCCGCGCCGCCCAGGGCGTCCGGGTCATGCGCCTGGCGGAAGGCAGCAAGGTCATCTCCGTCGCCTGCACGGAAAAGGCCGTCAGCGACGACGCCGACGCAGAGGCTGAGACCGAAGCTCCCGCCTCGGATACGCCGGAGCCTTTGGAGCCCGGTGAGGCAGAGGCACAGGCCGCGCCCGGGACCGACGAATGAAGTCCGTATCCATCTATACCGACGGGGCCTGTTCGGGAAACCCGGGCCCCGGCGGCTGGGGGGCCATCCTGATCTACAACGGCATCGAAAAGGAGATCTCCGGCGGCGAGGCGGACACCACGAACAACCGCATGGAGCTGACCGCCGTCATCCGCGCGCTGGCCCTGCTCAAGGAGCCCTGCGCCGTGACGGTCACCACCGACAGCCAGTACATCTCCCGCGCGATCAACGAGGGGTGGCTGAAAAAATGGAAGGCCGCGGGCTTCACGAAAAAGGGCGGTCTCAAAAACGCGGAGCTCTGGCGCGAGCTCGACGGCCTGCTGCAGACGCACGATGTGCGCTTCGTCTGGGTCAAGGGCCACGCCGAAAATGAGTACAACAACCGCTGCGACAGGCTGGCCGTGAGCGAAAGAGAAAGATTCGCGTGAACAGAATGTAGAAAAACCTCCATCGGACATACCGGTGGAGGTTTTTTGTGATCGGAAGTGCGGAGGATCAGTTTTCCGTAAGCACCCGCGCGGCTGCCGCCGGGTCTATGTCCCGGAAGGGGATCAGCGGCGGCGGTGCGTCGTAGTCCCCGATGGCCTTCTCGAAGGTGGTCACGTCGTGCCACGCGCCGTTTTTGAAGCCCGCGGCATGGACGGTCCCCGCCGGGGTGAAGCCCATTGCCGTGTGGAGGCGTCCGCTCTTCTCGTTGGGCTGGGTGACGACGCCGTACACCGTGCGCACACCCTGGAGCCGAAGCAGGGCCATCAGCGCCGCATAGAGCTTCGTGCCCAGGCCCCGGCCGTGGGCGCTGTCATCCACATAGACGGACAGCTCCGCGCCCCACTGGTACGCCGCCCTCTCCCGGTAGCGGTGGGCGTAGGCGTAGCCAAGGAGGACGCCGTGCTCCTCCCAGACCAGGTAGGGGTATTCCGCGGAGATGGTCTCGATCCGCTGCCGGAACTCCGAAACGGAGGGCAGATCGTACTCGAAGGTGATGGAGGTGTCGATGTAACGGGCATAGATGCGGAGCAGCGCCTCCGCGTCGCCCGGAGCGGCGAATCGAAGCATGATGCATCCCCTTTCCGGATGGATTTACGCCATTATACATCATTTCCCGGGAAATGTGTTGACGGATCTATGAACATGCAGTATGATTTGTATAACAAATCATACTATATGGAGGGAGCGCCATGAAGAAAGCGCCCAAGGGCAAATACGCCTGGACGGTGACGGTGGGCGAGAAGGGCCAGATCGTCATCCCGAAGCAGGCCCGGGAGGTCTTCGGCATCGAGCCGGGCGACAACCTGGTGCTGCTGGGAGACGAGAAGCGGGGCATCGCCATACCGCCCAAGGGGAGCATATCCGAGATCTTTTCCCGGATATTTGAGGAGGGAGCAGAATGACGGACGTTCTGGAGGTGCGCGGCCTGCGCAAGGAATATCCGGCCTTCACCCTGGGGCCTGTGTCCTTTTCGGTGGAGGCGGGCAGCATCATGGGCTTCATCGGGAGAAACGGCGCCGGGAAGACTACGACCCTCAAATCCATCCTGAATATCGTCCACCCCACGGCGGGGGAGATCCGCTATTTCGGCGCGGCCCTTGCGGGGAACGAGAGCGCCGTGAAGCAGCGGGTGGGCTATGCCGGCGGCGCGGTGGACTGGTATCCCCGGCGGAAGATCCGGGATATCCTGGACGTGACAAGGCGGTTCTATGAGAACTGGGACGAGGCCGCGAACCGGAAGTATCTGGACGCCTTCTCCATCGACCCGGAGAAGACCCCCCGGGAGCTGTCCGAGGGCATGCGGGTGAAGCTGAACCTGGCCATCGCCCTGTCCCACCGGGCGGAGCTCCTCATCCTGGACGAGCCCACCAGCGGCCTGGATCCCGTGTCCCGGGAGGAGCTGCTGGACATCTTCCGCCTCCTGCGGGACCGGGGCACGGCGGTCCTCTTCTCCACCCACATCACCTCGGACCTGGAGAAGTGCGCCGACCACATCACCTATATAAAGCAGGGTCGGCTTGTGGCCACCGGGCGGCTGTCCGAATTCATGGAGGAGCAGGCGCGGCTGGGGGCCGGAGCGGACCTGGAGGACATCATGGTCTGGTATGAGAAGGAGGATCTGCGTGAAAAACTTGCTGATTAAGGAGATGAAGCTGGCGTCGTCGCCGCTGTCCTATCTCTTCCTGGCCTTCGCCTTCATGACGCTGATCCCCGGCTATCCCATCCTGGTGGGGAGCTTTTTCGTGTGTCTCGGGATCTTCCAGTCCTTCCAGAGCATCCGGGAGACCAACGACATCCTCTATACCGTCCTGCTCCCCATCGACAAGCGGGACGCGGTGAAGGCGAAGTTCGTTTTCGTGTGCTTCATCGAGCTTCTGGCCCTGGCGCTCATGGCGGTGCTCACCGCGCTGCGGATGACCCTCCTGCGGGATGCCGTCGTTTACGCCACGAACCCCATGATGAACGCGAACCTGGTATATCTCGGCTTTGCCGCGCTGGTCTTCGCTCTGTTCAACCAGGTGTTCTTGGGGGGCTTTTTCAAGACGGCGTATAAGTTCGGAAAGCCCTTCGTGGTGTTCATCATCCTGTCCATGCTGCTGATCTGCGCTGCGGAGGTGCTGCACCATATCCCGGGCCTGGAATTTTTGAACGGAAATGAGCGCCTGGGGATCCAGGCGGTGATCCTCATCTGGGCGCTGGGGGTATACGCCGCGTCCACGGCCGCGTCCTGCGCCCGGGCGGGAAACCGCTTTGAGGCGCTGGACCTGTAAAAAAAGGCCCGTATCCCAATAACGCCGAAGGAGGACTCTGGCCCGGCATCCGGGCAGCGGACGGGAGCTTCAAATGTAAAAGAGGGACGGCATCGAGCCGTCCCTTGGATTTTTGGTTTTTATCATGCCATGGCAAGACGCGCCGTGCCGAAGATGCCGGCGTCGTTGCCCAGGGTGGCGAGGCGGATCGACGTCCCCCGGCAGGCGTGGAAGGCGTATTTATGGAAGGCCTTGTCCACCCGGATGCGCAGGAACTCCCCGGCTCTGGCCACGCCGCCGCCGATGACCACCGCCTCGGGATCGCACACGGCGCAGACGGAGGCGATGCCCCGGCCCAGGTAGTCGCAGGCCGTGTCCACCACGGCGAGAGCGACCTCGTCCCCGGCGGCGGCCCGGTCGAAGATATCCTTGGCGGTGAGGGCGCCCATCCCCGCCCGGACGCCCAGGCGGGTGATGCCCGTGGCGCTGCAGTAGTGCTCGAGGCAGCCGTGATTGCCGCAGGAGCAGGCCTCCGGCTCGTCAGGCTCCACGCAGATATGGCCGATCTCCCCTCCGGCGCCGTGGCTGCCGGTGACGAGAGAGCCGCCCAGCACGAGACCGCCCCCCACGCCGGTGCCCAGGGTGACCATCAGGACGTTCTCGCTTCCCGCGCCGCCCCCCAGCCATTGCTCGCCCAGAGCGGCGGCGTTGGCGTCGTTGCACATGCGGCAGGGGATGCCGGTGATGGCGGTGAACTCGTCCCCGGGGCGGCAGACGCCCCAGCCCAGGTTCACGCAGCGGTTGACCGTGCCGTCCGCCAGGACCGCACCGGGCACGCCGATGGCCGCCGACGCGGCGTCGCCCTTCAGGGACGCGGCGATGTCCCGGATGATGTTTTTGCCCCCGTCGGAAATGTCCGTGGGGATCTCCCATTTCTCCTGCAGCCCCGTCTCGGTGAAGAGGCCCAGCTTTACCGTGGTCCCGCCCACGTCGATGCCGTAATACTTACTCATGGGCATAGCGCAGCACGGCGGTCTGCGCGGGGGTAATCGCCGTAAGCTCCAGACAATTCGTATCGTATTCCACCACGTCGTCACAGAGGGACGTGAAGGCGGACAGCTCCGAGATCACATCGAAGCCCATGCCGCCCAGACGGTAGTGCATGGGGATGACCACCCGGGGAGAAACGGCGTCAACGACCTTTTTCGCCGTGGGCGCGTCGATGGTGAAGAAGCCTCCCACGGGGATGAGCAGCGCGTCCACGCCCCGGAGCTTCTCCAGAGCCGGACCCTTCAGCATATGGCCCAGGTCCCCCAAATGGGCGACCCGCAGACCCTCCGCGGAGAGGATGCGGATGGTGTTCTTTCCCCGTTTCAGGCCCCGCATGTCGTCATGGAAGCTGGGGATTTCTTCCACGGTGAAGGCGGGCGTCCGTCCGGTCAGGGCCACCTTGTCCACGGCGTTGTGGTCGTCGTGCCCGTGGGAGCAGAAGACCGCGTCCGCCGTCAGGGACAGAGGCGCAAGACCCGGCACCATCCCGTCGATATAGGGGTCGAAGACCGCCGAACCGGCGTCGGTCTCGACGGTGAAGCAGCTGTGACCGTTCCATAAGATCCTCATTGGTTCATCACCTCGAAATTTAGTATACAATATTTTTTTGATTTGTGGTATCATAAATTGAAACATTTTTCCATTAAATCA
The DNA here is from genome assembly GCA_905234625.1 of uncultured Oscillospiraceae bacterium. GTDB lineage: Bacteria > Bacillota > Clostridia > Oscillospirales > Oscillospiraceae > CAJOIG01. The sequence continues at coordinate 22,118 of CAJOIC010000006.1, forward strand.
CGAAAAACAGGATGGATCTCCAAGGAGATGAGACAATGAGCATGATCTATACCGCCGGATGCAGGGCACGGCAGGCGGTTTTCCGCGTCCTGCATGGCCGACGCCTTGAGAAGCAGCAGGTGGTGGAGGGTACCGGCGCGGTGTTCTCCGTGGCGCAGCTGCTCCGAAGCAGCCGCCTGACGAAGCCCATGGTGGTGGCCGCCGGGAGCGAGGAGCCCCTGCGGGACCGGGTGCTCCACGCCCTGAAGGAGAGCGACCTGAGTTGGTCCGTGTGGGAGCTGCCCCAGCGGACCCTCACCCCCCAGGACGCCGACGATCTGCGCATGGCGTGGGTCCGGGAGGCATGCGACTGCTTCATCCTCCTGGGCGACGGGGAGACCATGGATTTCGGAAAAATATCTGCGGCGCTGGCCGCCGTGCGCGGACGGAGCTTTGAGAGCCTCGTGGGCTATAACAGGATCCGACGCCGCCTGCCCCCGGTGATCGCCATACCCACCGCCGCGGGCTCCGGCGCGGAAGCCCTGGCCTGGGTGTCCGCGCCCGACGGACAGGGGGAGCGCCGTGTGGTATGCGACCCGGCCCTCGTCCCACCCTTCCTGCTGCTGGACCCGGAGCTCATGGAGGATGTGTCCCGCCCGGAGCTGGCCTGCGCCTCCATGGACGGGATCTGTCTCGCGGTGGAGGCATATCTCTCCGGCGCCGCGGACGACGGCGTCCGGGCCGTGGCCGCGGACGCCCTGCGGGACTACCTCGCCGCCCTGGAGCCCTGCTGGAACAGCGGCGGTACCCCAGCCCAGCGGGGCGCCCTGATGAGTGCCTCGCGCATGGCGGGAGAGGCGGCCTCCGCTGCCGGACCCGGCTATGCCCGGGCCCTTGTCCGGGCCGCCGGCAGGATCACCGGCCGTCCCGCGGGAGAGCTCTGCGCCGCGGTGCTGCCTGTCGTAATGGAAAAATATGGTAATCACGCTGTGGAGCGCTTGGCGCTTTTGGCGGAGAGGAGCGGTGCGGCATCCGGCGGCACGAGAGCGGAGGACGCTGGAGCGCTGGTCGCCCGGCTGCGGCAGCTGGCCTTTCGGGTCGGTCTGCCGGAGGCGATGAATCCCCTGCCCCCGGATACTGTGACGGAGATCGCCGCTCGGGCCGCGGCGGAGGCCAACGGGCGTTATGCCTGCCCGGCGGTCTGGACGGCGGCGGAGCTGGCGGAGGTGCTGCGGAGCGCCTGCGAACCGAAATAATCTGCAAGAGGAGAAATATTTATGACGATCGATCTGAAAGGGCGTTCTCTGCTGACGCTCAAGGACTTTTCGGCGGAGGAGATCTTGTATCTCCTGGATCTGGCGGCGGAGCTGAAGGCGAAGAAAAAGGCCGGTATTCCCGGTGATCTGCTCCGAGGAAAGAACATCGTGCTGATGTTCGACAAGACCTCCACCCGCACCCGCTGCGCCTTTGAGGTGGCGGCTATGGACGAGGGCGCCGGGGTCACATACCTGGACAAAAACGGCTCCCAGGTGGGGAAAAAGGAGTCCATCGAGGACTCCGCCAAGGTCCTCGGCCGGTTCTTCGACGGCATCGAGTACCGGGGCTTCGATCAGTCCCTGGTGGAGGACCTGGCGAAATACTCCGGCGTCCCCGTATGGAACGGCCTGACGGATGTGGACCACCCCACCCAGGCCCTGGCGGACGTGCTCACCCTCCGGGAGAACACGAAAAAGCCCCTGAAGGACTGCAAGATCGCCTTCTGCGGCGATACCCGAAACAACATAGCCTACTGCCTCATGTACATCTGCTGCAAGCTGGGCATCGATTTTTACGGCTGGGGTCCGGCGGAACTGGCACCAGCGGAGGACGTGGCGGCATACTGCCGCGCGGAGGGCGAGAGATCCGGCGCGAGAATCGAATACGGCAGCGACATCGCCGGGCTCAGAGGCGCGGACGTGGTCTATACAGACATCTGGGCCTCCATGGGCGAGGAGGACAAGATCCCAGAGCGTGTGGCCCTGCTGACCCCCTACCGGGTCACCGCTGAGGTCATGGCGGCGGCGGAGAATCCCGCCTGCATCTTCATGCATTGCCTGCCCTCCTTCCACGATTTCAATACCGGCATGGCGAAGCAGCAGAAGGAGCTGGGCTATGACATCCGGGAGGTGACCGACGAAGTTTTCCGTTCCCCGGCCAGCCGGGTATTCGACGAGGCGGAGAATCGCCTGCACACCATCAAAGCAGTCATTGTGGCCACCATTGGAAATAAGTAAAAGATCGAAAAACGGAAAGGAGAACGAACATGCCCTATTGTCCCAACTGCGGCGCGGAGATCGCCAATGACGCGAAGTTCTGCGGCTACTGCGGCGGCAGCGTGAGCCAGAGCGCCTCCCCCGTATCAAGCAGCGAACCCGTGATGCCGACCTACGCGGATCCACAGCCCGGCGCGTACAGCTATCAGCCCGGCAGCCAGAGTGCCTACCAGGTCCCGAACCGACCGACCTTCGCCCAGTCGGAGGTACCGCAGGTCAACACCACAGGACTATGGATCTGGTCTATCGTCACGACCCTTATCTCCCTGATCCCCGGCGTTATCGCTATGACCATGGTGTCCAAGATCAACAAGTGCGCCACCGTGGAGGAGCAGCAGAAGAAGATCAGAAACGCAAAGATCTGGTGCATTGTCGGTGATGTGATCGGCATTCTGGCCATCATCGGACAGAACGCGCAAGGATAAGCGCAAATAGAGAAGGCTCCCGGAGTTTCCGGGAGCCTTTCCTTATGTTTCACGTGAAACACCTTTGAATTCGCACAAAACGCTCAGTATACTAGCTATTTGCGCCCGGTGACGTTATCGTGGAATAGAACATCGGCTTGTCTTGGATTTCGCGTGATGTGATAGGTATATTTTAGCGATCTTTGACCCGGCGGAGCTGCGGGGCATGGATTCCGATTTATTTCTTGGGCACAAGGACTTCCGTGCCGCCCATATAGGGACGGAGCGCCTCGGGGATGGTGACGGTGCCGTCGGCCTGCAGGTGGTTCTCCAGGAAGGCGATGAGCATACGGGGCGGCGCCACCACGGTGTTATTCAGGGTGTGGGCCAGGTAGAGCTTGCCATCGGCGCCGCGGACGCGGATCTTCAGGCGGCGGGCCTGGGCGTCTCCCAGGTTGGAGCAGGAGCAGACCTCAAAGTACTTCTGCTGCCGGGGGCTCCAGGCCTCGATGTCGCAGCTTTTTACCTTCAGGTCCGCCAGGTCGCCGGAGCAGCATTCCAGCTGGCGGACGGGGATATCCAGGGAGCGGAAAAGCTCAACGGAATACCGCCACATCTTTTCGTACCAGTCCATGCTGTCCTCGGGACGGCATACCACGATCATCTCCTGCTTCTCGAACTGATGGATGCGGTACACGCCGCGCTCCTCGATGCCGTGGGCGCCCTTCTCCTTCCGGAAGCAGGGGGAATAGCTCGTGTAGGTGATGGGGAGCTGCTTCTCCTCCAGGATCTGGTCGATGAAGGAGCCGATCATGGAGTGCTCGGAAGTGCCGATGAGATACAGGTCCTCTCCCTCGATCTTGTACATCATGGCGTCCATCTCCGCGAAGGACATGACGCCGGAGACCACGTTGCCCCGGATCATGAAGGGGGGGATATGGTACACGAAGCCCTTGTCGATCATGAAGTCCCGGGCATAGGCCAGTACGGCTGAGTGGAGCCGGGCGATGTCGCCTTTGAGGTAATAGAAGCCGTTGCCGGCCACACGGCGGGCGGCATCCAGATCCAGGCCGTTGAAGCTCTCCATGATATCCGCGTGGTAGGGGATCTCATAGTCGGGCACGACAGGTTCGCCGAAACGCTGAAGCTCCACGTTGCAGCTGTCGTCAGGACCGATGGGCACGGAGGGATCGATGATGTTCGGGATGACCATCATGCGCTTGTTGAGCTCCGCCTCAAGCTCCGGCTCCTGCTTCTCCAGCTCTGCCAGGCGCGCAGCCTGGGCCGCCACCTGCTTTTTGACCTCCTCGGCCTCCTCCCGCTTGGAGGGATCCTTCTTGGCCTGGCCCATGAGCACGCCGATCTGCTTGGAGAGGGCGTTCCGGTTGGCCCGGAGCTCGTTAGCCTCGGTCTTGGCTGCCCGGAGCCGCTTGTCCAGCTCCAGAACCTCGTCCACCAGAGGCAGCTTCTGCTCCTGGAACTTCTTGCGGATGTTTTCTTTGACAGCCTCGGGATTCTCCCGGACGAATTTGATATCCAGCATGTATTTATCTCCTCTTTCGGTTATTTCTTCAGGGCCATCAGCGCGTTCAGAAGGGCCTCCCGATCGTCCGCGCCGTAGTATTCCAGCTCGATGCGGCCGCGCTTGCGTCCGTCGATAATGTTCACCTTGCGCCCCAGGGCCTCTCCGAGCTGCGCGCTCATGACGGCGGCATAATCCACGGCGTCGGAGGACTTCTCCTTCTTTGCCTTGGGCGCCTTCATGAGATTGGCTACCAGGCTCTCCGTCTGCCGGACGGATAGACCGTTGTCCGCGACGCGCTTGGCGGTCTCTGTCTGAAGCGCCGGGTCCGTCAAAGGCAGCAGCGCTCGAGCGTGACCGGAGGAGAGCAGGCCGCTCTCCAGCATGGACATGACCTCCGGGCAGAGGTTCAACAGCCGCAGAGCATTGGCCACAGCGGGGCGGCTCTTTCCGACGCTCTGGGAAACAGCCTCCTGCGTGAGGCCGAAATCCTCCATCAGCGCCCGGTAGCCCCGGGCCTCCTCCATGGGATTCAGATCCTCCCGCTGGAGGTTCTCTACGAGGGCCAGCTCCTGGGCCTTCCGGTCGTCCGCCTCGATGATGCGGGCGGGGATCTCCTTGAGGCCGGCCTGACGCGCCGCCCTCCACCGCCGCTCTCCGGCGATGATCTGGTAATAACCGCTGTCCAGGGCCCGGACCGTGATGGGCTGGAGCACGCCGTGCTGGGCGATGGATTCCGTAAGCTCCGCCAGCGCCTCCTCGTCGAATACCGTCCGAGGCTGTCCCGCACGGGGTTCCACCCGGGAGATGGGCAGGGTGTCCGCGGGGAGCTGTTCCGTCTCCGCGCCGAATAGGGCGTCCAGACCGGCGCCCAGGCCTTTGTTCTTTGCCATATGTACCTCCGCGATCAGATGTCGTAGGTGTGATTGTGTCGGAAAAACTCGATGGCGAGACTGCCGTAGGCGTCCGCACCCCGGCTCATGGGGCTGTAATCCGTGACGGGCCGTCCATGGCTGGGGGCCTCCGCGATGCGCACGTTCCGGGGGATCACCGTGGAATACACCGCGCCCTCGAAATACTTCCGGATCTCCCGGGCCACCTGTCCGGTGAAGCTCAGCCGCCGGTCGTACATGGTCAGAAGGATGCCCTCGATCTTCAGCTCGGGGTTGAAGCGCTTCTTCGTCCGCCGCATGGAGGTGACAAGGTCCGCCAGGCCCTCCATGGCGTAATACTCGCACTGGACGGGGATGATGATGCTGTCCGAGGCCACCAGGGCGTTCAGGGTCAGAAGTCCCAGGGAGGGGGGGCAGTCGATGAATATGTAGTCATACCGGTCCCGGACGGGGGCGATGGCCTGCTTCAGGGCCTGCTGCCGGTCGTCCATGTCCACAAGCTCGATGGAAGCGCCGGACAGGTTCAGGTTGGAAGGGACCACGTCCCCGAAGGGGGTGGCAACGATGGCCTCCTCAATGGGAGTACCGCCGATCATCACGTCGTACAGGTTGGGGCGGGAGTGCTTGTCTACGCCGATGCCCGTGGTGGCGTTCCCCTGGGGGTCGGCGTCGATGAGGAGGACCTTCCGGTTCTTTTCGGTGACGGCCGCGCACAGATTCACGCAGGCGGACGTCTTGCCCACGCCGCCCTTTTGATTGGCAAAGCAGATCACGCGTCCCATGGCGCACCTCCTTGAATATCAGCCTTCCTATTATAACAGATTGACGGAGAAATTCAACCGGGAATGCGGGGCCGATGTTTCACGTGAAACATCATCCCACGAACATATCCACGTCCCCGAGGGTCAGGGCGGGATGAAGCGCGAGATTCAAGGCATAAGCGATGAGCTTGCCCGCGTCCTTGACATAGCGGTCGATATCCCGGGGCGTGACGATGAGGCCGTCCCCTGCGTCCACCACCGTGGGCACTCCCACCGCCGTCACGGGGATGCCCAGCACCCTCCTGGAGAGCTCCGCCCGGTCATTTCCCACCCCGGAGCCGGGAACGATGCCGCTGTCGGTGAGCTGCACCGTGCGGCAGAGCCGGTCCGTCTCCCGGGCCGCGAGGGCGTCTACCACCACCACAGCGTCCGGCTTCACGGCGCCGCAGAGGGCGCGAATGACGTCGGAGCTCTCCATGCCTGTGGTGCCGAGTACGCCCGTGCGGCAGACGCTCACCGGCCGGAAGGCGGAGAATTCCTCCGGCATGCGCTCCTTCAAATGCCTGGTGGCCAGGGTGAGAGCGGCGGTCTCAGGCCCAACGGCGTCCGGCGTGATGGCGGGATTTCCCAGGCCCGCCACCAGGACGCTGCCTCCCTCCGGCAGAGTGAACAGCTCCGACAGGTACCGGGACAGCAGCGTCACCGCCCTCTCGAAGGCGTTTTCCCGGCGCTGGAAAAACATCTCCATATCCACGGTGATGTATGTCCCTCTGGGTTTACATAACGCAACCTCGCCCCGTTCGTCCAGCACCTCTACCCTGGTGACCTGAAAGCCGTCCCGCTGGGAGACGCTGCTGCGTACGCCCTCCAGCTCGCCGCCGCCCTGAGGAAGCTCCTCCGCGGCCAGGTCGGTCCTTGATCCCTGCATGTTCCTTTGCTCCTCTCATAGAATACCCTATATTTTGCGCAGAAGGCGTCGTTCCTACTCAATATTTTGAGGGAGAAAAAAAGAAATAAAAAAAAGCTTGCAATTTTATAAAAGTGTTGGTATAATGCCACTCTGCGGACATCATGTTCAGCTTTTGATAGGGAGGTGCAAGGGATTGCCGAATATTAAGTCTTCCGCCAAGCGCGATCAGCTTCAGAAGGCGGCCAACGCCAAGAACAAGGCTGCGAAATCCGCTCTGAAGACCGAGATCAAGAAGTTTGACGCGGCGGTTGCTGCCGGCGACGGTGCTATGGCTGCCGAGACCTATAAAGCTGCCGTGAAGTCCGTTGACAAGGCGGCGTCGAAGGGCCTGATCCACAAGAACAACGCGGCGCACAAGAAATCCGCGATGGCCAAGAAGATCAACGCCATGGCAGAGTAACCTAACAAGAAACAGCGCCCGGCTCGACCAGCCGGGTGCTTTCTTATATCATGGAGTTTTTATATGAACATATTGTATAACAGCCGCGATCCCGAGGACAAAGCCCCCTTCGGCACCATCGAGGCGAGCGCGCCCTGCCGGATCCGCGTCCGGATCCCCCGGGACTGCGGCGCCTATCGGGCGGTGCTCACCGGCGAGGGCCTGGAGGCGGAGCTTATCCGTGACGGGGAGGAAGGCCTCTACGACCGCTTCACCGGGACCCTGATGGTCTCCGAACCTGGGCTGTACTTCTATCATTTCCACATCTGGGACCGGAACGGGGACTACGACCTCTTCCGGGCGGGGGAGACCACCAACATCGGCGAGGGGGACCTGTGGCAGGTGTCCGTCCTGCCGGAGGGCTGGTCCGTGCCGGAGGATTTCCGGGGGGCCGTGTACTATCAGATCTTCCCGGACCGCTTCGAGAAGGAGGGGGACTGCGACCTGACGGAGAAGCTGGGGCCCTACACCGTGCAGCCCTTCGCGGAGTTCTGTCCCGCCACCCGGGACGCCTCGGACTTCGCCGGGGGCAACCTCCGGGGCATCGTGAAGCGCCTGGACTATATCGCGGGCCTGGGGGTGAAGGTCATCTATCTGAACCCCATTTTCATGGCGGCGTCCAACCACCGCTACGACACGGCGGACTATACCCGGGTCGATCCCATGCTGGGGACGGAGGAGGACTTGCGGGTTCTCTTCGACGCGGCTCACGCCCGGGGCATCCGGGTGGTGCTGGACGGCGTCTTCTCCCATACCGGGAAGAACAGCGTCTATTTCGACGCGCTGGGCGTGTTCGGTGGGGGAGCGGTCTCGAAAGGACCCGAGTCTCCCTACTATAAGTGGTATAATTTCATTGATTTTCCCCATGAATACGAGGCGTGGTGGGGGATCGAGTCTCTTCCCAACGTGAACGAGCTGGAGCCGTCCTACCGGGAGTATATCCTGGGACCGGAGGGCGTGGCGGCCAAGTGGCTGCGGCTGGGGGCGGACGGCTACCGCCTGGACGTGGCGGACGAGCTGCCGGACGAGTTCATCGCGGAGCTGCGGGCACGGGTCCGGGCGGTGAAGCCGGAGGCGGTGGTCATCGGCGAAGTCTGGGAGGACGCCTCCACCAAGGAGGCCTACGGCGTGCGGCGGCGGTACTTCACCGGCGGCGAGCTGGACGGCGTCATCAACTACCCCTTCCGGACGGCGATCCTGAACTTCGCCTCCGGGACCGACGGGGGCGAGGCGCTGCGGGACACGGTGGAGACCCTGGCGGAGAACTACCCCGCCGGCGCCCTGGACTGCACCATGACGATCCTGGGAAACCACGACACGGAGCGGATCGGGACCATCCTGCCGGACAGGAACGCCCGCCGCGCGGCGGCGTTCCTGCAGTTTACGCTGCCGGGCTCCCCGGTGATCTATTACGGGGATGAGGCCGGGCTCTGCGGCGGACGGGACCCCATGAACCGGCTGCCCTTCCCCTGGGGCCGGGAGGACCGGGAGCTCCAGGACCTGTACCGGGAGCTGGCGCGGCTGAAAAACGGGAACCCCGCCCTGCGGGTGGGGGATATCCGATTCCTGGAGGCGGGGGACGGTGTCGTCCGCTTCACCCGCACGGGGGGCGGCCAGACCGTGGAGTGCGGCGTGACCCTGGCGGAGGGCCGCTTCTGGGTGCGCTGACTTTTCAAATCACGGCGGATATGTTATACTTACGGTGCATACATGTAAACGAGCATCCCAGGGAGGGAGAACCATGATGAAAAAGACCGCTGTGGCGGCGCTGCTCCTGGCGCTGGTCCTGTGTCTGACCGGGTGCGGACGGTTCGTCAGCATCCTGCCGGGGACGGAGCTTCCCTCCGAGAGCATTTCCGTCGCGGAGGACGGCGAGGCCGCCTTCCAGGAGCGCCCGCTGCTGACCTTTGTGGGGCGGGAGAGCTTCGGCGAGACCTACTATACCGATACCCCCACGGCCCTGGGCTACCAGCCCACCGCCGCGGACGGTACCGTGGGCTGCCGGTCCTATGTGTTCGACCGGGCCACCATCATCACAGCCTGCGACGCTCTGCGGGCCATGACGGTGACGGGCATCTCCGAGGAGGAGCCCGTGTCCCGGGCGGAGTATACACTCACCCTGGGGGGCGGGGAGCTGGCCGTCGTCTTCGGCATCCTGGCGGACGGGCAGACCCATGTCCTGAGTACCGCCGTAGGGGACTATACCATCGTGGGCGGGGACGACCTCTGGGCCATCGGATTCCCGGCGTACAGCCCAGATTTCGACGTTTTTGACCTGTATTTCGACAGCTCCGTTCGCGCCTTTGCGGACAGCTTCGACAGCGAGACCCCCGTGTCCGTGGGCTATCGCCTGAACAGCGGCGCCAGCATCACCAGCACCGATCCCGCGGCGGTGGAAGCCGCCTTCCGGGCGCTGGCGGGCGCCGAGATCATCGTGGTGGAGGATCAGCCGGACCAGAACATCGACCTGACCCAGACCCGGGATTACTTCTTCACCCTGGAGGACGGTACCCGCTATACCTTCTCCTTCGCCCAGCGGTGCCTGGCGGTGACCGCGAACCAGAGCTTCGGCCCGGTGTATTACTGGATCTCCGGGACGGACGAGCTCTGGGCCGTGGAGATCGCCTCGGAGAATACGAACGGCGCCTTTGAGGGCGGCGCGCTGGCGGGCCTGCGGGAGGATATCCGGCGGGCGGCGGACGCGGCGGATGCCGATGACGACGCCGAGCTGACGGTCTCCGGGGTCTTCGTGGAGTACGCCATCGGCGACCAGAGCGGCTACATCGCCCTGGACGGGGACGATGCCGCGGACTTCGTGCGGACGGTCTGCGCCGTGGGGGTCCAGCCGGACACCGTGGAGACGCCCGAGGGCGATAAGCTCACCGTGTCCGTCACCCTGTCGGACGGCTCCGGCCCCATCCTCTATTTCACCGGGGACGCCATCCAGCAGGTCGTGGGCATCAGCTATGCCTGCGAC
>CAJOIC010000007.1 GCA_905234625.1 uncultured Oscillospiraceae bacterium
TTCACACCATAATTCTAACGCAAACAGAGGCACCAGCCAACCCCTTTTCGGGAAAGCTGGTGCCTTTGTTTCATTCGGCGCTATTCTGCAACGCGCCCTGTTCGCGTTCATTTATAATAGATCGCCGCGGTGAATTTCCCGGGACTCTCACACCAGAGGCCGTCGTCCGAGCAGGCCCAGTCCAGGACCACGTCCTCATCGGGATAGATCTCCGCCCGATAGTCGATGCGCAGGGCCTTCCAGGGATGCGTCCGGTGGAACTCCCGGTCCGGCAGGTCGCACACCCAGTCCATGTACCGGGTGTTGGTCAGGTGCCCGTTGATGTCCGTCTCGGTGAAACGCACCCGCCGGGTGTCTCTCCGCTTTTCCTCGGGGCCCTTGATGGGGCGCATCCGGGGCAGGGGGGCATTGTCCGGCTCCGGGGTGGGCAGGGTGATCTTCGGCACGTCCGGGCTCATCATGGAGTGGGTCTTGAGAGACGACAGCACCCACATGGAGCAGCCGGAGATGAGCTCGTTCCCCTCCGTGTCCAGCATCTCATAGTGGAAGGGGAATATCCCCGAGCGGCTGCGCTTGGCCCAGCCCCGGACCGTCACCTCCTCGGCATGGAGCGGCAGGCGCGTCGCCTGAGCCTCCACCTTCGCCGCCACCCAGATGGCGTCCCGGGAGAGCATCTCCCCCAGACCTACGCCCCAGCCCTCCGTCAGGGCCTCGGAGCAGTCCTGGAACATACAAAGGACCGCGGAGGGTTTGATGCGCTGGAAGGTGTCGCAGTCCCGCATGAACAGCTTGTGTTTGATTTCGTAGATCAGTTCGTCCATACTGTTTCAAAAAACAGGCGGAAGCTTTCGCTTCCGCCCTTTTCATTTGACAGGCTATCAGCCGTTCACCATCTTGGCGACTTCGGCGGCGAGGTCGTCCTCGCGCTTCTCGATGCCCTCGCCCTTCTCAAAGCGGACGTAGGACTTGACGCTGATGGGAGCGCCCACTTCCTTCGCAACGGCGGCCACATGAGCGGCGACATCCTCGCCCTCTCCCTTGACGTAGGCCTGCTGCAGGAGGCAGATCTCCTTGTAGTACTTCTCGATGCCGCCCATCACGATCTTCTCGATGATGTTCTCGGGCTTCTTGGCGTTCTTGGGGTCCTGCTTGGCGGCGGCCAGGCGGACTTCCTTCTCATGCTCGATGAACGCGGCGTCCACCAGTGTCTTGTCGAGGTACTGGGGGTTCATGGCGGCGATCTGCATGGCCACGTCCTTGCCCAGCTCGGTGACGGCGGGAGCGGTGCTCTCGGTGTCAAGGGTCACAAGGACGCCGATCTTGCCGCCCATGTGGACGTAGGGGACGGACACGCCGCCCTCGACGCGCTGGAAGCGGCGGATCTGGATGTTCTCACGGATGGCGAGGAACAGCTCGTTCTTCGCGTCGGCGACGGTGGTGGCGCCGTCTACCCACTTGGCGGCCTGCAGGGCCTCCACGTCGGCGGGGTTCTCCTTGGCGATGACCACGGCCAGATCCTTCACGAAGGCCTGGAAGAGCTCGTTGCCGCCGACGAAGTCGGACTCTCGCAGTTGACCTCGACAACGACGCCGATGCCGTCCACGACGGCGGCGTAGGCCATACCCTCGGCCGCGACGCGGTCCGCCTTCTTGGCGGCGCCGGCCAGGCCCTTTTCGCGCAGATAATCGACGGCCTTGTCCATGTCGCCGTCGCAGGCCTGGAGGGCCTTCTTGCAGTCCATAAGACCGGAACCGGTCATCTTGCGCAGCTCGTTAACGGTTGCAGCGGTAATAGCAGCCATGATATTATTCCTCCTTAGCTTCGGCTTCCTCGGCGGCGGGAGCTTCCTCCACCTCGGCGTCCTGACCCTGACGGCCCTCCTGGATGGCGTTGGCCATGGTGGCGGAGATCAGGCGGATGGCGCGGATAGCGTCGTCGTTGCCGGGAATGACGTAATCGACCTCATCGGGGTCGCAGTTGGTGTCCACGATGGCCACGATGGGGATGTGCAGCTTGCGGGCCTCCGCGATGGCGTTATGCTCCTTGCGGGGGTCGATGACGAACAGGGCGCCGGGGAGCTTCTTCATGTCCTTGACGCCGCCGAGATATTTCTCGAGCTTCTCCTGCTCCTTCATGAGCTTGATGACTTCCTTCTTGGGCAGCATGTCGAAGGTGCCGTCCTCGGACATGCGCTTGAGCTGATTCAGGCGATCCACGCGGGTGCGCATGGTCTTGAAGTTCGTCAGCATACCGCCGAGCCAGCGGGCGTTCACATAGTACTGACCCACGCGGGAGGCCTCCTCACGGACGGCGTCCTGGGCCTGCTTCTTGGTGCCGACGAAGAGCAGGGACTGGCCGTTCTCCGCCAGGGAGCGCACGAAAGCGTAAGCCTCCTCCAGCTTCTTGACCGTCTTCTGCAGGTCGATGATATAGATGCCGTTGCGCTCCATGTAGATGTACTCGGCCATCTTGGGGTTCCAGCGGCGGGTCTGGTGACCGAAGTGCACGCCGGCCTCGAGGAGCTGCTTCATAGAAACTACTGCCATTACGTTTATCCTCCTTGTTTATTCAGTTTTACCCTCCGGACGCTTCATCCTTACGACCATCCCGAAACCGTGTTTCCGGAACAGGGTCGCGCGTCGGCGTCCGTGCGTAATTGGCAAGCTGATATATTATACCAGCGCTTTTCCCCGATTGCAAGTGCTTTTCCCGCTAAAACAGAGGTTTTTTCGGGCGTTTGCCCCGGCGTATGCCCCGGTCCGACTCCACGAGGATGATATCCTCCCCCACCCTGCTGATGCACTCCCAGGGCAGGATGTAATCGTCCTCCCGCCCGAAGAGTCCCAGGTACCTGGGCTTCCCCGGGATGATGAGGGCCCGAATGCGGCCCTCGGGCCACTCGAACTCCGCGTCGCACACATACCCCATCCGGGTGCCGGAGCGGACGTTGATGACCTCCTTGTAGCGAAAATCCGAAAATCGGCAAAGCATGGCGATCCCTCCCGGAAAAGCCTATGCGCTTCCTGTCGGAACCATGCCCGGGTTTGTCATTTTTTCCCGGGCATGTTATACTCATCGGGTGAAAAGGATGTGAACACCATGAAAAACGTCTACGGAAAGCGGGCTTTCGTCACCGGAGCCTCCAGCGGTCTGGGAAAGGCCTGCGCCGAGGCCCTGGCCCAAAACGGCTGCGACGTGCTGGGGGTATCCCGCTCCTGCGAGGAGACCGTCACGGACTACCCCGGCGGCGGACGCCTCACCCTGCGGCGGATGGACGTGACGGACGATGCCTCCGTGGAGGCGGTGGCCGGCGCGCTGCCCGGGGTGGATATCGCCGTCCTCTGCGCCGGGATGGGGGTATCCGGTCCTGCGGAGGAGCTGCCCATGGAGCTTGCCTGCCGGCAGATGGAGGTAAACTACTTCGGCGTGCTGCGGGTGGGCAGAGCCGTCCTGCCGAAGATGCGCGCCCAGGGGCGGGGCCTCTTCCTCGTCATCGGCTCCGTAGCCGGACGGGTTAGTATCCCCATGCAGAGCCACTACTCCTCCTCTAAATACGCCCTGGAGGCCTACACGGAGGCCGTCGAGATGGAGATGAGGCGCTTCGGCGTCCGGGCCTGCATCATCGAGCCCGGGGACACCCGCACGGGCTTCACCGACGCCCGCCGGAAGTACGTCCCCGCACCGGATTCCCCTTACGCCGGGGTGTGCGAAAAAAGCGTGGCCGCCATGGAGCGTGACGAGCGGAACGGCCGTCCCCCCTCCTCCGTGTCCGACGTGGTGCTGAAGCTCGTCGGCAGGCGCGATCCCCCGGTGCGGGTGGCGGTGGGCTTCCCCTATAAGGCGCTGATGTTCATAAAGCGTCTCCTCCCGGACCGACTTGCCCGCTTCATCCTGACGAAGCTCTATCTGTCATGACCTCCGCGAATTGCACAAATCACGCTCCTGCCGGGGCGTGATTTTTGTTTCCGCGGGCAGGGTCTCCCCGTTGACTTTATCGCTTTAGTATAGTAGTATAGTAGTCGAATGATTCCCTATTGGAGGTATATCCCATTATGGCTCTCAAGCACACCGAGCAGACCGATCAGCTTTTCCGTGCCATCCTGTCCCTGAGGGACATGGACGAGTGCTACAAATACTTCGAGGATCTCTGCACCGTGAAGGAGGTCCTCACCTTCGCCCAGCGCCTGGAGGTGGCGAAGATGCTCAAAAACGGTCAGTCCTATCAGCAGACCATCGCCCAAACCGGCGCCAGCTCCGCCACCATCAGCCGCGTGAAGCGTTGCCTGGACTACGGCGACGGCGGCTACGCGGCGGTGCTGGACCGCTTGGCGGAGGAGGAGGCATGAACGCCCCGGACAGGACCGAGCGTCTCTCCCTGGCCCTGCGGGAACTCTACCAGACCCACGGCTATCGGCAGTACAAGGTCAGCAAGTTCGAGGAATACGACCTCTACGCCCGGAACCGGAGCTTCCTGGGGGACGAGCGCATCCTCACCTTCAGCGACACGGACGGGCGGCTCATGGCCCTCAAGCCGGACGTGACCCTGTCCGTCATCAAGAACACCCGGGACGACGACCGCCTGCGCAAGGTGTGGTACAACGAGAACGTCTACCGGGCGGACCGGAACGGCTACGGCTTCCGGGAGATCGTGCAGACCGGTCTGGAGTGCGTGGGTCCCATCGACCTGTACGCCATGGCGGAGGTGGTGATGCTGGCGGCGGAGAGCCTGGCCGCCATCTCCCCGGCCTATGTGCTGGATCTGTCCCACCTGGGCGTCCTCACCGGGGTGCTGGACGATGCGAAGGCCGACGGACATACGGCCCGGGCGGTCCTGGCTGCCGTGGGGGAGAAGAACCTCCACGCCCTGCGGGACGTCTGCGAGGCCTTCCCGGCGGAGACGGGGGCGCTGCTGGAGAAGCTCTGCCTCCTGGGCGGGAGCGCGGAGGAGGTCCTGCCCTCGCTTCTGGCGCTGCCCCTGCCCGCCGCCGCCATGGACGCGGCCCGGGAGCTCCAAAGCCTCTGCGGCGTGCTGCGGGCCTTCGGGTCATACAACGTGAACATCGACCTCTCCGTGACGGACGACACGGACTACTATAACGGCCTCATCTTTCGGGGCTTCGTGGACGGCGCAAACACCGGGGTCCTCTCCGGAGGACGGTACGACCACCTGGTCAACCGCATGGGGAAGACCGGCGGCGCCATCGGCTTCGCGGTGTACCTCAGCGCACTGGAGCTCATGCTGTACGAAAAGCCCGCCTACGACGTGGACACGCTGCTGGTCTACGACCGGGAGGACGACCCCACCGCCGTGGCGAGGCGGGTGAAGGAGCTGACCCGGGGCGGAGATACCGTCCGCGCCCAGCTCCGGGGCGAGCCCGCCGTCACCTACCGGCGGCGCGTGGGCATGGACGGACGGGAGGTCTCGGAATGAAAAGCATGCTGAACATCGCCCTGCCCAAGGGACGCCTGGGAGAGAAGGTCTACGCCATGTTCGAGGCCGCGGGGTACGCCTGCCCCGCCCTGAAGGAGCAGAACCGGAAGCTCATCTTCGAGAACGAGGAGACCGGCGTCCGCTACTTCTGGGCCAAGCCCTCGGACGTGTCCATCTATGTGGAGCGCGGCGCGGCGGACATCGGCGTGGCCGGGAAGGACATCCTGCTGGAGTACAGCCCGGACGTCTATGAGCTTCTGGATCTCGACATGGGCAAATGCCGCATGTGCGTGGCGGGTCCCGCGGACTTCCGGGACGATCCCGCCCGGACCCTCCGGGTGGCCACGAAATTCCCCAATATCGCCAAGACCTATTATGCCGCCCAGAGCCGGGAGATCGACATCATCAAGATGAACGGCTCCATCGAGCTTGCCCCCATCGTGGGGCTGTCGGACGTGATCGTGGACATCGTGGAGACCGGGAAGACTTTGAAAGAAAACGGCCTGGCCCCCCTCCAGGAGATCGTGCCCATCAGCGCGCGGCTCATTGCGAACAAGGCCCGGTTCAAGTTCCGCAGCGAGGAGATCCGCACCCTCACCGCACGCATCGACCGCATGATGAAGGAAGGAAAATGAGGCGAACGCCATGATGAAGATATACGAATACAGCCAGGTACCCCTGTCGGACCTGCTCATCCGGACGGTGGAGCGCTCCGGCGTCACCGACGCCGTGCGGGACATCCTCGCGGACGTAGAGGCGCGGGGCGACGAGGCGCTTTTCGAGTACTCCCGCCGGTTCGACAAGGCGGAGCTCACCTCCCTGGAGGTCTCCCGGGAGGAGATCGACGCGGCCTACGACGCCATGGACCCGGCCTTCCTCGCCGTACTGGAGAAGGCCGCCGCCAACATCCGGGCCTACCACGAGAACGAGCGGACGGAGGGCTTCCGAGTGGAGCGGCCCGACGGCACGGTCCTCGGCATGAAGGTGACCCCCATCGAGAATGTGGGCCTCTGCGTCCCCGGACGCACCGCCGCCTACCCCTCCACCGTGCTCATGACCGCCATCCCGGCAAAGCTCGCCGGGTGCAGCCAGCTCGTCATGGTCTCCCCGCCGGGTCCCGACGGGAAGCAGCCCGCCGCCATCCTCGCCGCGGCGAAGATCGCCGGGGTGGATCGGATCTTCCGCATCGGCGGCGCCCAGGCCGTGGCCGCCCTGGCCTGCGGCACCGAGAGCGTCCCCAAGGTGGACAAGATCGTGGGGCCCGGCAGCGCCTTCGTGGCGGAGGCCAAGCGCCAGGTCTTCGGCCGGGTGGACATCGACATGATCGCCGGACCCAGCGAGATCCTGGTGTTGGCGGACGGCACCTGCGACCCCGCATATGTGGCCGCAGACCTGCTCAGTCAGGCGGAGCACGACGTTTTGGCCACCGCCGTACTGGTGACGGACAGTCCGGAGCTTGCCCTCTCCGTCCAGGCGGAGGTG
Organism: uncultured Oscillospiraceae bacterium; assembly: GCA_905234625.1. GTDB lineage: Bacteria > Bacillota > Clostridia > Oscillospirales > Oscillospiraceae > CAJOIG01. The sequence goes on from CAJOIC010000007.1 coordinate 6,914, forward strand.
GAGCGGCAGCTTTCCCTCCTGCCCCGGGAGGAGATCGCCCGGGCCTCCATCGAGAACAACGGCAAGATCATCGTGACGGAGGATCTTCTCACCGCCATCGAGGCCGCCAACGCGCTGGCCCCGGAGCACCTGGAGATCTGCGTGGACGATCCCATGCCCTACCTTGACAAGATCCGGAACGCCGGTTCCGTCTTCCTGGGGAAATACTGTCCCGAGGCCCTGGGGGATTACCTCGCCGGGCCCAACCACACCCTGCCCACCTCCGGCGCGGCACGGTTCTCCAGCCCCCTGGGGGTGGACGATTTCGTGAAAAAGACCCAGTACACCTGCTTCACCCCGGCAGCCCTGGAGGCCGTCAGCGGCGATATCGCCCTGTTCGCCCGGCAGGAGCGGCTGGAGGGCCACGCCCGCTCGGCGCTGGTGCGCTTTGACAGGGAGGTCGTCACATGAGCCGGTTCCTCAGCAAGAAGCACGCCTCTCTCGTCCCCTATGTCCCCGGGGAGCAGCCCCGGGACATGCAGTACGTGAAGCTCAACACCAACGAGTCCCCCTATCCTCCCTCCCCGGCGGTGATCGCCGCGGCGGCGGCGGAGGCCGGTCGGATGAACCTATACTGCGACCCCGAGTGCACCGAGCTCCGGAAAAAAGCCGCCGCCCTCTACGGCGTGAGGCCGGAGAACATCCTGCCGGTGAACGGCTCGGACGAGATCCTGTATCTGGCCTTCCTGGCCTTCGGGGACGAGGACCATCCCATCGCCTTCCCGGACATCAGCTACGGCTTCTATCCCGTGTACGCCGATCTGCTCCACATCCCCGCCCACGTCGTCCCCTTGAAGAAGGACCTGTCCATCGACCCGGCGGATTACCGGGGCCTTAACGAGACCATCGTGCTCGCGAACCCCAACGCCCCCACGGGCCGGGCCCTGTCCCCGGAGGAGGTCGAGAGCATCGTCGCCTCCGACCCGGACCGGGTGGTCGTCATCGACGAGGCATACATTGATTTCGGCGGGGTCAGCTGCGTGCCCCTCATAGAGAAGTACGAAAATCTCCTGGTGACCCAGACCTTCTCCAAATCCCGCTCCCTGGCGGGGGGACGCCTGGGCTTCGGCATCGGATGCGAGAGCCTCATCCGGGACCTGACCACCCTCAAGTACTCCGTGAACCCCTACAACGTCAACCGCATGACCCAGGCCGCCGGCTGCGCCGCCATCGACGACAACGACTACTACATGGAAAACGCCCGGACCATCATCGAGACCCGGGAATACACCGCCCGTGCGCTGGAGGAGTTGGGCTTCACCGTTCTGCCGTCGAAGGCAAATTTCCTATTCGCGGAAAGTCCCGCGATCTCCGGCGCCGACCTCTACGCCGCCCTGAAACAGCGGGGCGTACTGGTGCGGCATTTCGCCAAGGACCGCATCGACAACTTCACCCGCATCACCGTGGGCACCCGGGAGCAGATGGATATCCTCCTGGACAACATCCGCGCGATTCTGAACGACAAAGGAGGCTCCCCCGCATGAGAAACGCCACCGTCACCCGCAAGACCGCCGAGACGGACATCACCCTGGCCCTGAACCTGGACGGTACCGGCGAGACAAGCATCGATACCGGCGTGGGTTTTCTCGACCACATGCTGACGCTCTTCGCCAGGCACGGACGGTTCGACCTCATCCTCTCCTGCCGGGGGGACACCTATGTGGACGATCACCACAGCACCGAGGATATCGGCATCGCCCTGGGGGCGGCCTTCGCCGAGGCGCTGGGGGACAAGCGGGGCGTGACCCGCTACGGCAGCATGCTCCTGCCCATGGACGAGGCTCTCGTGCTGACGGCGGTGGACCTGTCCGGGCGGAGCACCCTGCGGTACGGCCTTGCCCTCCCCGCGCAGAAGGTCGGGACCTTCGACACGGAGCTTGTCGAGGAGTTTTTCCTCGCGTTCACCCGCACCGCCGGGGTCACGCTGCACCTGCGGCAGCTGGACGGCACCAACACCCATCATATCATCGAGGCCGCCTTCAAGGGCTTCGGACGGGCGCTGCGGCAGGCCGTTGCCTTCGATCCGGACAGCGCCGGGGAGATCCCCTCCACCAAGGGAGTCCTGTGACATGATCGCCATCATCGACTACGGCGTGGGGAACCTGTTCTCCCTGCAGAGCTCCTTTTCCATGATCGGCGCGGACGCCGCGGTGACCGGCGACCCCGCCGTCATCCGCTCCGCCGACCGGATCATCCTGCCGGGGGTAGGCGCCTTCGAGGACGCGGCGAAAAAGCTCCGGGAGGCGGGACTGGACCAGGTCGTCCGCCAGGAGGCCGCCGACGGAAAATACATCCTGGGCATCTGCCTCGGGATGCAGCTCCTCTTTGACGAGAGCCACGAGTTCGGCGTTCATCCCGGCCTCGGTCTCATCCCCGGGAAGGTCGTCGATATGGGCCCGGTGATCGGCCCGGGGCTGAAGGTGCCCCACATCGGCTGGAACGCTCTGCACCTGACGAAGCCCGATCATCCCCTGTGGAGGTACATCCGCCCGGAGGACTGCGTGTATTTCGTCCACAGCTATTATGCCGCGGAGTGCGATAACGCCGTCCTGGCCACCGCGGAATACGGCGCGTCTCTCACCGCCGCCGTAGGGAAGGACAATGTCCTGGGCTGCCAGTTCCATCCCGAGAAGAGCGGTCCCGTGGGCCTCAATATCCTGCGGGCCTTCTGTGAAATGAGGTGACGTCATGCTGATCTATCCCGCCATCGACCTGTACGACGGCAAGGCCGTGCGGCTGTATAAGGGCGATTACGCCCAAATGACCGTGTACAGCGACGATCCCCTCTCCGTGGCGAAGGATTTTGAGGCCGCCGGCGCCAAAAACATCCACATGGTGGATCTCGCCGGAGCCAAGGACGGCGCCACCCCCAACTTCGACGTGGTAGCCTCCGTGGCGAAAAGCACCTCTCTCAAGGTGGAGATCGGCGGCGGCGTGCGCTCGGAGGAGATCGTGAAAAAATACCTCGACGCGGGTATCGACCGGGTCATCCTCGGCACCGCCGCCATCACGAACTGGGACTTTTTCTGCGACATGACGCGGAAATACCCCGGGCACATCGCCGCGGGGGTGGACGTCCGGGACGGGTACATCGCCATCAAGGGGTGGCTGGAGACCTCGGCCCTCACCTGCTTCGATTTCTGCGAAAAGCTGTCTAGCACCGGCGTCCGCGCCGTCATATGCACGGACATCTCCAAGGACGGCGCCATGGGCGGCACGAACCGGGCGCTGTACCGGGACCTGACGGGCCGGTTCCCGGACCTTGACATCATCGCCTCCGGCGGCGTCTCCACCCTGGACGATATCGCCGCGCTGCGGGATATGGGCCTGCACGGGGCCATCGTGGGCAAGGCGTACTACATCGGCGCCATCGACCTGAAGGAAGCGATCGAGGTGGCAAAATGATAACGAAACGCATCATCCCCTGCCTGGACGTGAAGGACGGCCGGGTGGTCAAGGGGGTCAATTTTCTGGGTCTGGCGGACGTGTCCAGCCCCGTGAAGCTCGCGGAATACTACTCCCGCTGCGGCGCGGACGAGCTGGTGTTCTACGACATCACCGCCTCTGCCGAGGGCCGGACCCTGTTCACCGACATCCTCCGGGAGGCCGCCTCCACCATCTTCATCCCCCTCACCGTGGGCGGCGGCATCAATACCGTGGAGGACTTCGACCGGGTGCTCAAATGCGGCGCGGACAAGGTCAGCGTGAACTCCGGCGCCATCAAAGATCCGCAGCTCATCTTTGACGCCGCCAAGCGCTACGGCAGCCAGTGCGTGGTCCTCTCCGTGGACGCGAAGCGGGTGGATGGGCATTACCGCGTCTTCGCCAAGGGCGGCCGGGAGGATACCGGCATGGACGCCATCGAGTGGATCAAAAAAGGCGTCGATCTCGGTGCGGGGGAGCTGGTGCTCAACTCCATCGATACCGATGGTGTGAAGCAGGGCTTCGACCTTGAGATGCTGGCCGCCGCCTGCGACGCGGTGAGCATCCCGGTCATCGCCTCCGGCGGCGCGGGGGGCATCGGCGATTTCGTCACCCTGTTCAAGACCCTTCCCAAGGTGGACGCGGGGCTCGCCGCCTCCATCTTCCACTTCGGGGAGGTCACCATCGACGACCTGAAGAACACGCTTTCCGAAAACGATATCCTGGTAAGGAGATAACCTATGTTTGACATCGACAGCCTGAAATTCGACGACAAGGGCCTCATCCCCGCCGTGGTGGTGGATTCCGGCAGCAAAAAGGTGCTGACCGTGGCCTATATGAATAAGGAGAGCCTGCGCATCTCCATGGAAAAAGGCCTCACCTGCTTCTGGAGCCGCTCCCGGCAGGAGCTCTGGCTCAAGGGCGAGACCAGCGGGAACTACCAGCACATCGTATCCATCACCGCCGACTGCGACCGGGACGCCCTGGTGGTGGAGGTGGTGAAGGACGGTCCCGCCTGCCACCTGGGCACGGACTCCTGCTTCAACGAGGTCATCTACGAGGGCGAGACGCCCCCCGCCTTCCAATACGAGGCGCTGATGGAGCTCCTCAAAGGCCGGAAGGAGAACCCGCCCGAGGGATCCTATACCTCCTACCTCTTCGAGAAGGGCCTGGACAAGATCCTGAAAAAGGTGGGCGAGGAGTGCACCGAGGTCATCATCTCCGCCAAGGACAACGACAAGCCCAACACGGTCTACGAGCTGGGGGATCTGGCCTATCACGCCATGGTGCTCATGGTGGAGATGGGCATCTCCCTGGAGGAGCTGAAGACGGAGCTTGCCTCCCGGCACGTCATCGACCACAAGGTCAAGCAGGAGAAGATGAAATAACCCCCCCGCATCAGAAAACCCGCCGTTCCCGTGACAGTCCCGGGAACGGCGGGTATTATTATTTTATGCGGTATCACTCCGCGGTGAGCAGATCGATGACCTTGTTGGCGATGGTCTCCGCGCCCGTCCTGAATCGGCTCTCGACGGCGGCGGCGAGCTCCCCGTCCGGCACGGTCAGGCGCAGGGCGATGACCTCCCCCACCCCGTCCGACAGGCGCAGGCTCACGGACACGGTGCCATCCTCCTGGGGCTCGGAGGCCGTCTCGATCTGGCGCTCCCGGCGCATCCTGGACACCACCGGCGCCGTCAGTCGGTCCGCCTTGGCCCGGACGGAGTAGGGAATGCTGGTGCCGACGGCGGCCACGTTCCGGCGGCCCTTCTCGGTGATCTCGTACCGTCCGTCCGTCTCGGCCACGTGGCCGGTCTCCACCAGCTCCGCGAGGCAGTCCGTATAGTCGAACCAGGTGAAGCCCCCGTCAAACAGCGCAAGATCCGACAGGATCACCGGCTCCACGGGACCGGGGAGCTTTTCAAGGATATACAGCAGCAGGATCTTGATGTCCAGTTTGTCGCGGATAAAGCCGAAATGGATGTCCATAGCCCGTCTCCTTACCGAAGATACGCCCCTATTATAAACCATTTTCCGCCGGAGGTACAGGGGAATTTCACATTTTCCCCCGGGGCGCATAGACTGTACTGAACGCCGGCTTCCGCCGGTACAACAGTTTATAAAGGAGGGCATCATCATGGCGGAAAGCCAGGAGATCACCGAGGCCGTATGCGTCCATACGAGAAAGATATACGACAGCTGCCGCGACAAGGACTGCGCGGAGGATCTGCGGGTCTATCCCACCGCAAGCTCCCAGCCGTACATAGACAGCGCCTTCAGCGTGCGCCCCAGCGCCGCGACGCTGCTCTACGCCGACGTCCAGGTGGATGAGATCAGCTTCAACCGGGGGTACTACACCGTGGACGTCACCTACTTCTACGACGTGGCGGGCGTCACCTTCCCGGGAGAGAACGCCGTGCACGGCCTGGCTGTATTCAACAAGCGGGTCATGCTCTTCGGCAGCGAGGGCTCCGCCAAGGTGTTTGCCTCGGACGGCAGCTTCTCCGACGGCAACGCCCAGCCCGTGGCCGTGGCGGAATGCGTCGATCCCATCATCCTGAACATGAAGCTGGCGGACGCCGTTCCCGGGCCGAGACCTGAGCCCCGGCAGATCCCCCAGAACATCATGGACTACTTTGGGGAGGAGCTGGTGCTGGCAGACTGCTGCCGGACCCTCACCTGCACCCTGGGCCAGTTTTCCATCCTCCGGCTGGAGCGTGACAGCCAGCTCGTCCTGCCGGTGTACGATTACTGCCTGCCCGACAAGGAATGCGAGCCCGGCATCCAGGACGATCCCTGCACCATGTTCAGCCGTATCAACTTCCCCGTGGACGAATTCTTCCCGCCCGACAGCATCGAGACGGCGGAGGATTATCGCTCCGCAAAGCAGAACCTCGAAGGCTGAACTCCACAAAAACCGAAAAGGCCGCCTCGACGGAGGCGGTCTTATCGGTTTTTCATAATCCGGTGCGTTCCGTGGAAAACTATGCTCATGATACTGCGTGAAATAGGTAATTCCATCCTCATTTACGCCGGGCTCATGCTGCTGATACGCCTGATGGGGAAGCGGCAGCTGGGAGAAATGGAACTGTCCGAGCTCGTCGTCACCATTCTCATATCGGAGGTCGCTGCCAGACCCATCGTGGAGGAGCACGCCACCCTGCTGGGGGCCCTCGTCCCCGCGGTCACGCTGATGGGGCTGGAGGTCCTGCTGTCGGTGGTCTCGCTCAAAAACGTGCGTCTGCGGGGCATTCTTTCGGGGAAGCCATCCCTCCTCGTGGTCCGGGGGCGGATCGACCAGGCCCAGATGCGGAAAAACCGCATCACCCCGGACGAGCTGGCGGAAGCGCTCCGGGACGACGGCCTTCTGGACCTTCGGGACGTTCAGTACGCCGTTCTGGAGACCAGCGGGAAGATTCCCCACGCCGGAAAAGCAGCCCTCCACCGCCGGGCAGGTGGGCGCGGTGGAGTCCGATCCGGGTTGGCCCGTCATCGTCATCAGCGGGGGCAGGGTCCTGACGGACAACCTGCGCCGTCTGGGCCGGGACGAAAACTGGCTCCAAAAGCAGCTGAAGCAAAACGGCCTTACCACGCCGGAGCAGGTGTATATGATGACCGCCGACAGTCAGGACGGGATCTTTCTCGCGCCGATGGAAAAAGACAATTAGGCGTTCTGGGCCTTGTCCCCCAGGAGCTTCGTCAGCTCCTCCATGAAGGTGTTGATATCCTTGAACTGGCGATACACCGAGGCGAAGCGGACATAGGCCACCTCACAGATCCTTGAGCCTGGCCATGACCATCTCGCCGATCTCAGCGGTGGAGATCTCCCGCTCCAGCGCGCCCTGGAGCTCGTTTTCGATCTCGTCGGCCACATCCTCCAGCTGCTGCAGGGACACGGGCCGCTTCTCGCAGGCGCGGACGAGGCCGTTGATGACCTTCACCCGGTCGAAGCTCTGACGGCTGCCGTCCCGCTTGACCACCACCAGCGGCAGGCGCTCCATGATCTCATAGGTGGTGAAGCGCTTGCGGCAGGCCATGCACTCGCGGCGGCGGCGGATGGTGCTGCCCTCCTCCGCAGGGCGGGAGTCGATGACCTTGCTCTCCATATACCCACAATAGGGACACTTCATGGCTGTTCCTCCCGGTAACACTACATACTGTTCTGCATTATACCACAGGCCGCAAGATATTGCCAGAAAAATATTATGTAACCCTGTAAATATAGATCCAAGCTATACGGTGTAAGCGCAGGGCGAGACCGCGAAGCCGAAGTGTGTGCCGCCAGCAACATCAGAAAAAAGTTGCGCGGCATATACTTCGGCGCCGTCGGTCCGTCACGAAGGCCGGATATAGCTTGGATCCGTTAGATCTCTTCTATGCTGTCCAGGAGCTTTATGAGCTCCTCCCGGGTGACAAGGACGTTCAGCACATCCAAAAGGGCGTTGGCGGTGAGGTTTTCCGGCAGGTCCAGAGCCCTCTTGACCCGGGCGCGGCGGACAGCGCTGTCCGGCCGCCCGGAGAGGCCCAGGGCGTACAGCTCCGCCTTGGTCATGGGCTTTTCCCGGGGCGGGGCGTTTTCCCCCTCGATGGTGGCCCCGGCACGGCGCAGGCAGGTCAGCAGCACCTCCCCGCTCATGCCCTCCACCCCCAGCTTCCCCTCCTTCCCAGGGCGGCTCTTGCGGCGCTCCTTGCCGGGGACGTCCGGGATATAGGCGTGCTTCACCAGGGCGGGGTCGATGGCGCTCTTGAGAAAGCTCCGGATGAGGAGCCCGCCGCCGTCGCTGTCCGTGAGGACGATGAGGCCTCGCTTCTCCGCCAGACGGCGCAGGAGGTCGAGCTTCTCCCGGTCAGAGAAGATGCCGAAGCCGTTCGTCTCCAGGATCACCGTATCCACCACGGTGCTGAGGGCCGCCTTGTCGTAGCGCCCCTCCACCACGATGGCCTCCCCGACCCGGATCACGCCTTGTCCAGCGCCAGGCGAAGGATCAGCTCCTTCATGCGCTCCTCCGGGTCAGGTCCGCCGTCCTTCATGCCGAAATCGCACTCCACGCACAGCCGCACCGCTCGGGCCAGACGCTCCCGGCTGTAATTGCGGCAGGTGCGCTTGAGGATGCTCAGACCGTAAGAGTTCCGGCCCAGCTCCGGCACACAGTCCACGATGAAGCTCTCCGGCCGGCGCTCGTCCGCCGCCACCCGGGCGGCATAGAGCCGGCGGAACTGCTCGCTGATCATGGCGATCTGGAAGGCGGGGGGCGTGTCCTTGTCCGCCAGCAGATCGGACAGCAGGGACGCGGCCTTATCGTACTCCTTGGCGCCCAGGGCGTCCGTCAGCTGGAAGATGGTGGTCTCCGGCGCGCGCTTGGCCACGGCGTCGATGTCGGCCCGGAGGACCTCCTCCCCCTTGGCCGCGGCGCAGATCTTCGTGATCTCCGGGATGAGGGCGTTCATGCGGCTGCCGCATACCCAGAGGAGGTAGCTGGCGGTGCCTCCGTCGATGCGCTTGCCCTGGCTCTCCACCCGGCGGCGCACCCAGCGGATCATATCCCCCTCCCCGGGGGAGGTGAATTCCAGGTCGATCCCCTCCTTCCGGAGGGTCTTCACCAGGGTGAGCTTGCCGTCTGGCTTATATCCCGGAGCGAAGACGAAGACCACCGTCGTCCACTCCGGCAGATCGGACAAAAGCCCCTTCATAAGCTCCGGGTCATAGCCGGAGGTCCGGTTCACATCCATGTCCCGCACCTCCACGAGGGTCCGCTCCCCCATGAAGGGCATGGCCTCCACGGCGTCCCGGAAGCCGCTCATGTCCAGGCCTGGGCCCCGGAAGCGGTGGAGGTTGAAGGCCTCCGTCCCCTCCTCCACGGCGAGCTTTTTGAGCTCCGAGAGGAAGCTGTCCCGCAGGTAGTCCTCCTCGCCCCGGAGCATATAAAGCCGCGCGGGTCCCTCAGCCCGGAGCTTTTTGAGCTCCGCGCCGTAGTCAAAAGCCGGTTTTGTGGTCGTCTTCGCCATATCGATCCGTCTCTTTCATCGAAATCGTCACCGTGCCGTCCTCGTCCGTCCGCAGGACCTCGTCACAGTACCGGTCCAGCCGGTCCAGTCCCTCCTCAGAGGGCAGGCCGTAGGAGTTCACACCCACGGAGATCACCGCCGTCTCCGGGTCCGCCGCCCGTAGAAACAGGGCGCTTCCCGCGCTTGCGGAGCCGTGATGTCCCGCCACCAGGACATCCACGTCCCGCAGGCAGCCCTGCTCCAGAAGGGAGCGCTCCGCCGTCTCCCCCGCGTCCCCCATGACGAGTGCCGTCGCGCCGGGCCAGGAGGCCATGACCACGATGCCGCGGTCGTTATCATCCTTCCCCTCCGGCAGCAGCAGGTCGACAGTCAGCTCTCCCAGGGCATACGCCTCCCGGGAGTTCAGCTCCGTCACCGCCGTGCCGTACCTCTCCGCATAGACGCGGAGCTCTTCGATATCCTCCGGCGCTGCCGCAGCGGGGAGGAGGATCCGGCCCACCGGCATGCGGTACAACAGGGTCTCCACGCCGTTCACGTGGTCGTCGTCCAGATGAGTGAGGATGAGAAGGTCCACGCTCTTCTTTCCGGCGGCCCGGAGCCAGTCCGCCGCCGTGTCTCCGGCGTCGGTCATGCCTGAGCCGCCGCAGTCCACCACTACGGAGCTATCCCTGTCCAGCAGGACCACGCACTCCCCCTGGCCCACATCCAGGACGGAGATCTCCCGCCGTCCCAGCGCCAGCCGGGCGCCGCTCCACAGAAACACCAGACACAGACCCATGACAGCCAGCTCCGCCGGGATCACGGCAGGCCACGCCCGGCCTTTTCTCCGCAGGACAAGCCACACCGCCAGCATGACATAGACAAGGACCAGCCACACCACCGCCGCCGGGTCCGCGGTGTACAGGCAGGAAAAGGGCCGCCGGGCCACGGCGCGGAACACCAGAAAGCACCACCGCACGCCCCAGGTCATGACCTGTGCCGCCAGCCGCGCCAGGGTCGGCAGGAGAGCGTTCACACCGCAGAGGACATACCCCGCCGCGAAGAGGAACTCCACCACCGGCAGCGCCAGCAGGTTCGCGGCGAAGGCAAGCAAGGGCACGGCGCCGAAATAGTACGCCGCTACGGGAATGGACAGCGCCGTGGCGCTGAAGGTGGCCGCCAGGTTCGTCAGGATCCTCGGCGGGACGCCCCGCAGGCACTCCGGCAGATGCCGCCAGAGCCGTCGGAGCCGGGATATCCGGCGCAGGAGCTTTGGCATGAAGAAGGCATAGCCCGCCATGCAGGCAAAGCTCAGCTGCAGGGAGATGCCGCCCACGGCCATGGGATTTATCAGCAGGATGAGCAGCAGGGCCGCGGCAAGGCCGGTGGGACTGTCGCTCTCCCGGTCCGCCAGAGGCGCGCCCATATAGACGGTCTGCATCAGCGCCGCCCGGACCACGGAGGGTCCCGCGCCGGACATGAGCACGAACAGCCCCATCACCGGCAGGCACAGGAGCGTGGTACGCTTGCCCCGGCCGAACAGGCGGCGGATGAACTCCACCAGGATGAACACGTGCATCCCGCTGACCGCCACCGCGTGGAGCACCCCGGCGGCGCGCATATCGCCGTAGAGCTCCGGGTCCGCGTACAGGTCCTCCTTGTCCCCGGTGAGGAGCGCCTGCATAAAAACGCCCGCGCGTCCGGGAAACAGCGCCCGGCAGGTATTGCCCACATACCGGGCGATGCGTTGGGGAAAGTACAGCCACGCCGACGGCGCCCGGCCCAGGAGGGCCACGTCGCCCTTGATGTATCCCGTCATCATCCGTCCCGCCGCCGTGGCGGTGTGGGACCGCTCCTCGCCCCGGAGCATGGCGGACCGGACCCGGACGGTGCAGGAGATCATGTCTCCCGGCTCCAGCGCCGGAAGCTCATCGTGATAGAGGTAGAGGTACGCTCTGACATGGGGCGCGCCATCCGTCACCGTGACGGACAGCCGGGTATAGCCCTCCCGCTCCAGGGGCCAGTCCGTCACCCGGGCGGTGACGGTCACATCCTGCCCCGTCAGAGCCTCGCAGGGGGCGGCCCTCAGCTCATAGGACCCCCACCAGTACAGCAGGCCCACAGCGGCGGAGAGGATGAGGAGCATGGCCCGGCGGCGCACCCGCTTCCAGGGCAGGAGGCCCAGGGCGCATACGACAAGGGCTGCCGCGATATACGGCAGCCCCGGAGTCGGCAAAACATATTCCGCCAGAAACGCCGCGGCAGCAAAGCCGGTGGCAGCCCATGCGAGCTTCCTCACAGTCGTTTCTTACGCCATCTGATCTTCCAGGCGCTTGCCGCCCAGGATGTGGAAGTGGAGGTGACGCACCGTCTGCCCGGCGTCGCCGCCCACGTTCGACACGATGCGGTAGCCGCCGGTGAGGCCCTCCGCCGCGGCGATCTGCGGGATGACCGCCAGGATGTGAGCCGCCAGGGCGGCATTATCCGCGTTCAGCTCGTCCGCCGAGGCGATATGGGTCTTGGGGATCACCAGGATATGGGTGGGTGCCTGAGGTGCGATGTCCCGGAAGGCGAAGCAGGCGTCGTCCTCGTAGACCTTCGTGGAGGGGATGTCTCCCCTGATGATATTGCAGAACAGGCAGTCGGGATCGTAATTCTTCACGTCAGACATTGTCAGCTTACCTTTCTATTTTCTGATCAAACGCCCAGCTTTTCGGCTACGAAGTCGTCCACAACAGCCAGGGCATCGTCCGTTTTGAGGACGTTGGTGCCGCCGCCCATGGCGGAGTCCGGCTTGCCGCCGCCTTTGCCGCCGGCCACGGCGGAGACGGCCTTGATGATGTCCCCGGCCTTAACGCCCTTGGCCACGGCGTTCTTGCCGCAGACCGCCAGGAAGGAGACCTTCTCCCCGTTCACGGAGGCCAGCACGGCCACCACGTCCGGGTCCCGATCCCGCAGGAAGTCGCCCAGCTTGCGCAGGTCCTGGACCTCCATGTTGGAACGGGTGGCGGTGAGGACCTTCAGCTCGCCTATCTTCTTGGCGGAGAACAGGAAGCGGTCCACGTCCCCGGACAGGAGCTGATCCTTCAGCTTCTCCATATCCTGACGCATGGTCTTCATCTCCTGGAGGGTGCCCTCCATGCGGGAGATCAGCTCCGCGGGGCTGGTCTTCAGCAGGGCCGCGCCCTGGGCCAGCTTCCGGTAGGCCTCCTCCGCCTGATCCAGGAACACCTTGCCGGTAACGGCCTCGATACGGCGCACGCCGGAGGCCACGGAGCTCTCGCTGACGATGCGGAAGGGGCCGATCTTCGCGGTATTGTCCACATGGGTGCCGCCGCAGAGCTCCACAGACCAGCCGCCCATGTCCACCACCCGGACCACGTCGCCGTACTTCTCGCCGAAGAGGGCCATAGCGCCCTTTTCCTGGGCCTGGGCAATGGGCATCTCCTGGATGTCCACACCGTCGCCCTTGAGGATCTCCACGCTGACCTGACGGGCGGTCTCCATGATCTCCTCGTCCGTCATGGCGGAGAAGTGGGTGAAGTCGAACCGCAGGTGGTCAGGCTCCACGAAGGAGCCCGCCTGATGGACATGATCGCCCAGGATATTTTGAAGTGCCTTCTGCAGCAGATGCGTGGCGGAGTGGGCGCGGCAGATGGCCTCCCGGCGCTCCCGGTCCACCTCGGTCTTCACGGTGTCGCCCACCTTGAAGCCGCCGGAGACCACCTTGCCGTAGTGCAGGTATTTGCCGGCGTTGTTCTTCTGGACGTCGGTCACCTCAAAGCGGCTGTCTCCCCGGAGGAACGCGCCGTGGTCGGCGGTCTGGCCGCCCATCTCGGCGTAGAAGGGGGTCTTGTCCAAAACGATGATGGCCTCCGCGCCGGTGGCGATCTCATGGGTGACCTCGTCGTTGATGACCATGGCGAGGACGGTCCCCTCTCCGGTGAGGGTCTCATAGCCGATGAACTCCGTGGGGGCATTGTCAAGGCCGAGGTCTATGCCCTTCCAGGCATCCTTACCGTCGCCCAGGGCGTCCCGGGCCATCTGGCGCTGCTTCTCCATGAGCTCCTGGAAGCGGTCGGCGTCCACGGTCATGCCCTCCTCCTCGGCCATGTCGGTGGTCAGGTCCAGCGGGAAGCCGTAGGTATCGTGGAGCAGGAAGGCCGCGTCACCGGGGAAGCCGGTCTCGCCGTTTTTCTTGCACTCGGCCAGGGTCTCGGCGAAGATCCGCAGGCCGCCGTCGATGGTGCGGCCGAAGTTTTCCTCCTCCACGAGGATGAGCTTCGTGATGTAGTCCTGCTTCTCCCGCAGGTCGGGGTAGGCGGACTCGTTCTCGTGGACCACCATGTCCACCAGCTTGTACAGGAAGGGCTCCTTCATGCCCAGGAGCCGTCCGTGGCGGGCGGCACGGCGCAGCAGGCGGCGCAGCACATAGCCCCGGCCGTTGTTGGAGGGCATGACGCCGTCGCAGATCATCATGGTGGAGGCACGGATGTGGTCGGTGATGACCCGGAGGGACACGTCCATCTTGTGGCTCTGGCCGTAGGTGGCGCCGGTGAGCTTCGAGACCTCGTTCGTGATGTTCATGACGGTATCCACGTCGAAGAGGCTGTCCACATCCTGGCAGACCACGGCGAGGCGCTCAAGGCCCATACCGGTGTCGATGTTCTTCTGGGCGAGCTCGGTATAGTGGTCGTGGCCGTCGTTGTCGAACTGGGAGAAGACCACGTTCCAGACCTCCATGTACCGGTCGCAGTCGCAGCCGACGGTGCAGGTGGGCTTGCCGCAGCCGTAGGCGGGGCCGCGGTCATAATAGATCTCGGAGCAGGGACCGCACGGGCCGGAGCCGTGCTCCCAGAAGTTATCCTCCTTGCCGAAGCGGAAGATCCGCTCCTCGGGGATGCCGACGACGTCCCGCCAGATGGCCGCGGCCTCATCGTCCGCAGGGGTGGTCTCGTTGCCGGCAAAGACGGAGGGATACAGCCGGTCCGGATCCAGGCCCACCCACTCGGGGCTGGTCAAAAACTCCCAGGCCCAGGGGATGGCCTCCTTCTTGAAATAGTTGCCGAAGGAGAAGTTTCCGAGCATCTCGAAGTAGGTGCCGTGCCGGGCGGTCTTGCCGATATTCTCGATATCGCCGGTGCGGATGCACTTCTGGCAGGTGCAGACCCGGTGGCGGGGAGGCTCCTGCTCCCCGGTGAAGTAGGGCTTCATGGGCGCCATGCCGGAGTTGATGAGCAGAAGGCTCGGATCGTTCTGGGGGATCAGGGAGAAGCTGGGCAGACGCAGGTGATCCTTCGTCTCGAAGAAGGACAGGAACATCTCCCGCAGCTCGTTCAGACCGTATTTCTTTTCCATTTCTTTCTACCTCTTATATCTTAGCTTTGATTCATTCAGTCAATGGGGTGCTCCGCCTGGAAGGCCTGCTGCTCTTCAAGGCTGTTGAAGAAGCTTGTGACGCCGTCATAGGAGTACCAGTACCAGTAATTCGTATCATCGGGCTCGACAGCCGCCTGGATGGAGGCGAGGCCCGGGTTGCAGATGGGTCCCGGGGTCAGGCCGGTGTACATATAGGTGTTGTAGGGATCGTCGATCTCCGTGTCGGCGATGGTCAGGGCGAAGGTGTTGGTGCCCTTGATATAGTTGATGGTACTGTCCAGACCCAGGGCCATGCCCGCGTTCAGACGGTTATAGATGACGGAGGCCATGATGGGCCGCTCGTCGTCGCTGCCGGCCTCCTTCTCGATATAGGAGGCGACGGTGAGCAGCTCGTGGACGGACAGCCCCCGGTTCGCCGCCTGCCGGCGGATCTCGTCCGTGAGCTTATTGTCCAGGTTCTGCAGGAAGCGGTTGATGGAGACGGCGGCGTCCTCGCCCTGGTAGAAATCGTAGGTATCCGGGAAGAGGTAGCCCTCCAGCCGGTTCTCGTCGCCCAGGGGACGGTCCTCCAGGAAGTCATAGTCGAAATCGAAGTTCGCCGCGGCGTCGTAAAGCTCCGACTTGTGGCAGATGTGGTTCTCCTCCAGGAGCGTGAAGACCTGCTCCACGGAATAGCCCTCGGGGAAGGTGACGCGGGTGATCTCCTGGTTGCCGGAACCGAACTGCAGCGCCGTGACCAGAGCGCGGTAGTCCAGCTCCGTGGACACGTCGAAGGTGCCGGGGTCGATCTTCGTCTCCGCGTGGGAGAACTGAGAGAACAGCTTGAACAGCCATTTATACTCGATCATGCCCGCGTTCTTCAGGGCGTCCGCCACCTGGTCGATGTCCACCTTGATGGGGACCTCCTCTTCATCGATCTCCACGGTGGCGGGCTCGTCCCCCTCCGGCACGTACTCGTCGATGGTTACGATGGCGGACTTGGGCTCCTTGTTCAGGGCCAGCACGTCCGATGCGAACAGCCACGCCATGCAGGCGAGGATGATGCTCACGCTGATGACGAACAGGGCGTACAGGATGCCCCCGGCGATGCCGATCCGGCCGTACCGCCGGAAGCGGATGGGGAGATAGTCCCGCAACTCCGGCAGATCCTCATCGTCGGTATAATCGTACTCGTCAAGCTCTGAGTCGTACACCAGCATCTGGTCCCCCCGCAGCTCCCGGCCCACCGTGACGGGGTCCGCCCTGCGCCGCACGGCGATGCGGCGGCGCTGGGCGGCGCTCAGGCGTTTTTTCTGTCCGGACGTCTGGGGCTTGGCAGAAGCGTCGCTCCGCTCCCGGGCAAGCTGAGAGAAATCGTCGTAGACCTGCTGCTCCTGCGCCTGCTGCGGGGGCTCTGAGGCGGAGGCGCGGCGCTTGAAGGCATCGAACACGGCGTCCACCTTCTCCGCCCGCTCCTGCCGGGCCTGCTGTTCCTTTTTCTGGTTCGTCCGGAAGGCGGAGGCCAGGGCGTCCACCCGCTGGGCACGGTCCTCCGCCGGGTCAGGCTCCGGCTCCGGCGCGCGCACCGGCGGGAAATCCCCGTCCAGATAGTCGTCGTCGAAGGTGAAGGCGGCCTCCTCCTCGGTCAGATCCTCCGGCTGGGCGCCGGGAAACTCGAACTCGGTATCACCCGCGTCCGACCACTCAAAATCGTTATTCTTGTTCGGCGTATTGTCCGACATGGGAACACTCCTTTATTTTAGCCTCTCTCCCTCATTCACCCCGGACGGGCCCTTGACATAGTATGGCTCGGACGGGACGCGCCGCGTCTCCACCGCGCGGAGAGCGGTCACGAAGATCATTTCTGTGCGCGGAGAAAGGGTAACACATTATGTTCTGCAATTCCTGCAATTCCGGCTGGCTCTGGATCATCATCATCCTCATCCTCCTGTTCGCCGCCGGCGGCAACGGCTGGGGCGGCTGCGGCTGCGGACAACAACGGCTGCGGCTGCGGCTGCAACTGAGGTCGATCCGGACCATCCGGGCGGGGCTCTATATGAGCCCCGTTTCTTTGATGATGGAGAAGATCTCGTCGTTTTTCTCCTGCTTCTCACGTTCGGCGCCGTCCTTCAGCCAGTCGATACGCCGCCAGCCGTAATGCTCGCAGGCGAACCGGCCCGTCCTCAGACAGGCCCGGAGATAGTCGACGTCCTTCTCGTGGATATCGGCGTGGGTGTGGTGCTTCGCCTCCCGGCGGCGCATCCGCGCCACGGAGGTCTCGATGTCCACATCGAGATACAACACGAGATCCGGCTTCGGCAGCTCCAGGCGGACGTGCTCGAAATCGTACAGCCAGTCCAGGAAGGCGGGGAGGTCCTTCTCCGCCACCTTGCAGCCCTGGTGGACCGCGTTGGAGGTGGTGTACCGGTCCGAGAGGATGAGGCCGCCGCTCTCATAGAAGCCGCCCCAGTCCTGCTTATAGGAGGCGTACCGGTCCGCGGCAAAGAAGGTGGCCGCGGCGCAGGCGTTCACGTCCGACGGCCTGTCCCCGAAGGCGCCGTTCAGATACAGGCGGATGAGGGTGGAGGATTCCTCCCCGTACCGCGGGAACACCGTACTGTAAAACGGGATATTTTCTTTCTGGAACCGCTCCGTCAGCATCCGGTACTGGGTGGATTTCCCGCTGCCGTCGATGCCCTCCAGAACGATGAGCTTACCTTTTTTCATGTCTCTTTCCCCGTGATCACGGCCCACACGAACCCCACAAGGCTCAGCTGCCGGAAAAAGCGCTTCGGCTGCCGCAGCAGCCGGTATAACCATTCAAGCCCCCGCTGACGCCACCGGAGCGGCGCCCGGGGCACCGTGCCCGCCAGAACGTCCACCGAGCCGCCCAGGCCGATCATGAGCCCCACCGGCAGGTCCCGGTGGGACGCCATCCAGAGCTCCTGCTTCGGCGCGCCGAGGCACACCAGAAGAAGGTCCGGTCTTGTCTGTCCGATCTCCGCCGTCAGGGGGCGCTCGTCGGTAAAATAGCCGTCGTGACAGCCGGCGATCTCAACGCCCGGGAAGCGCTCCGTCAGCGTCCGCGCGGCCTTCTCCGCCGCGCCGGGCTTCCCGCCCAGGATAAAAACGCTGCCGGTGAACCGCTCCATAAAGGCCAGCAGGAAATCGTACCCCGCCACCCGTTGGGGCAGGGGGCGGCCAAGCCGCTTCGACGCCCAGACCACGCCCGTACCGTCCGCCAGGACGAGATCGGCCCCGTTCAGCGCATCCATCACCGCCGGGTCCCTCCGGGCCGCCATGACGATCTCCGGATTGGGGGTGCATACATACGCCCTCCGGCGCGCCATGAGCTCCCCGGCCCGGGCCACGGCTTCGTCCACGGTGACGGCGTCGAAGCCCACGCCCAGGACCTCTGTCCGGCTCATAGCTGGGAGAACACCTCGCCAATGTTGCCTCGGACGATGAGGTCCGCCTCACTGTCCCGGGGGGTGACGCCCCGGTTCACCAGGACGAGCTTATGGCCGCGGTAGTAGTTGATGAGGCCCGCGGCAGGATAGACGTTCAGGCTGGTGCCGCCGATGATGAGCATATCCGCGTTCGCAATATACCGCACACTGCGCTCCAGGACATCCTGGTCCAGGGCCTCCTCGTACAGCACCACGTCCGGGCGGACGACGCCGCCGCAGGAGCACAGGGGCACGCCCTCGCAGTCGTTGATATAGGATGGATCGTAGACCTTCCGGCAGCGGGAGCAGTAGCACCGGTGGGTGGAGCCGTGGAGCTCCAGGACCTCCCGGCTTCCCGCGGCCTGGTGCAGCCCGTCGATGTTCTGGGTCAGGATCGCCTTGAGCTTTCCCTCCCGCTCCCACTCGGCCAGGCGCAGATGCGCGGCGTTGGGCTTCGCGCCGCGGATGACCAGCTTTTCGTGGTAGAACCGGTAGAACTCCTTGGGGTCCCGCTCAAAGAAGGAGTGGGAGAGGATGGTCTCCGGGGGATAGGCCCATTTCTGGTTGTACAGCCCGTCCACGCTGCGGAAGTCGGGGATGCCGCTCTCCGTGGACACGCCCGCACCGCCGAAAAAAACGATATTGCCGCTCTCCGCTACCCAGGCGCGCAGCGTCTCGATCGCCTGATCCATGCGCTTATACCCCACTTTCTGCCAGTATATCAATTTATTATAATATATCCAGTTGGGAAATTCAATAAAAACAAAAAAAGAACACACGGGAGAAATCCCGTGTGCTCTCTATGGATCGATCAATAACGCTTATGTTTGTTCTTGCGAGCGGCCTCGGACTTCTTGCGGCGCTTGACGCTGGGGCTCTGATAGTACTCCTTGCGGCGCAGATCGTTCATGACGCCGGACTTCTGGCAGCTCCGCTTAAAGCGTTTGAGCGCGTTGTCGAGAGATTCGCCCTCTTTCACACGGATTTCAGACATTTGTTTTTCCCTCCTCTCGAATACGCCTCATGTTCTTGATAGCTTACTAAATATGAACCTTGCATATTATAATTGGTTCGACCCATGTTGTCAAGAAATTCTTACTTCCCGGGCTTCAAAATCAGGTTGACGAGCTTGTTTTTCACCACGATGGTGCGGATAAGCTCCATGCCCTCCATGGCCTTGACCACCTTGGGATCGGCCTTGGCGGCCTCTACGACGATCTCGTCCTCCGCGTCGGCGGGGACGGTGACGGTGGAGCGGACCTTGCCGTTGATCTGGATGGCCAGCTCCTTCGTGGCCTCGACCATCTTGGACTCGTCGTACGCAGGCCAGGGCTGCTCCATGGCATAGCCCTCGAAGCCCTGGATCTCCCACAGCTCCTCGCAGAAGTGAGGCGCGAAGGGGCTCAGCAGCAGGAGCAGCGTCTTCATGTCACCCCGGCTGGGCTTTGTGTCATAGAACTGGTTCACCAGGGCCATCATGGCGGCGATGGCGGTGTTGAACTTCATCTCCTCGATATCCTCGGAGACCTTCTTGACGGTGCGGTGGACGGCGGCCTCGTTGGCGGCGGAGAGCTCGTCGCCCTCCAGCCGGCCCTCCGCCAGGGCCCAGATGCGATCCAGGAAGCGCTTGCAGCCCTTGACGGCATTGTCGGACCAGGTGGCGGTCTTCTCGAAGTCGCCGATGAACATGGTGTACAGCCGCAGGGTGTCCGCGCCGAACTCCTTCACCACATCGTCGGGATTGACCACGTTCCCCAGGGACTTGGACATCTTCACGGCGGGACGCTGGGCCTCCGCGCCATACTTGCGGATCATCTCATCCTTCTCCTCCTGGGTGGAGAAATTACCCACATAGTGGGGGTTCTTGCCCAGGATCATGCCGTGGCTGGTGCGCTTGGCGTAGGGCTCCTTGGTGGGGACCACGCCGATATCGTACAGGAACTTATGCCAGAACCGGGAATAGAGCAGATGGAGGGTGGTATGCTCCATGCCGCCGTTGTACCAGTCCACGGGAGACCAGTACTGCAGAGCCTCGGGGGAGGCGATGCCGGTGTCGCAGTCGGGGTCCATATACCGCAGGAAGTACCAGCTGGAGCCCGCCCACTGGGGCATGGTGTCGGTCTCACGCTCGGCGTCGCCGCCGCACTTCGGGCACTTGCACTCCACCCAGGAGCGCATCTTGGACAGGGGGCTCTCGCCGGTGTCGGTGGGCTCATAGCTCTCCACCTCCGGCAGGAGGATGGGAAGCTCCTCCTCCGGCACGGGGACCCAGCCGCAGGACGGGCACTTCACCATGGGGATGGGCTCGCCCCAGTACCGCTGGCGGGAGAACACCCAGTCCCGGAGCTTGAAGTTCACCTTGCGCTCGCCGATGCCCTTCTCCTCCAGCCAGGAGATCATCTTCTCCTTGGCCTCCTC
The DNA here is from genome assembly GCA_905234625.1 of uncultured Oscillospiraceae bacterium. Taxonomy (GTDB): domain Bacteria; phylum Bacillota; class Clostridia; order Oscillospirales; family Oscillospiraceae; genus CAJOIG01. The sequence goes on from CAJOIC010000007.1 coordinate 27,583, forward strand.
CACGGGCAGGCCGTTGAGGAATCCGGAGTTCACAAGCATCCCGGTCTCGCAGTCGGTGTAGGCCTCCTTCTCCACATCGCCGCCGGCAACGACCTCGATGATGGGCAGGTCAAAGGCCTTGGCGAAGTCCCAGTCGCGGTCATCATGGCCGGGGACGGCCATGATGGCGCCGGTGCCGTAGGTGGCCAGGACATAGTCGGAGATGAAGATGGGGATCTCCTCCCCGTTCACAGGGTTGACAGCGGCGACGCCGTCCAGGCGCACGCCGGTCTTCTCTTTTACAAGCTCCGTGCGCTCGAACTCGGACTTGCGGGCAGCGGCGGCCTGGTAGGCCTCCACCTCCGCCGCGTTCTTCAGCAGGGGCTTCCACTTCTCAATAAGAGCGTGCTCCGGCGCCATGACCATATACGTCGCGCCGAAGAGCGTGTCGCAGCGGGTGGTGAAGATGCGCATGGTATCGCCCGCCGTGGTGGCAAAGTCCACCTCCGCGCCCTCGGACCGGCCGATCCAGTTGCGCTGCTGGGTCTTCACACGCTCGATGAAGTCCACGTCGTCCAGGTCGTCGATGAGCCGCTGGGCATAGGCGGTGATCTTCAGCATCCACTGACTCTTTTCCTTCTGCACCACCTCGGAGCCGCAGCGCTCGCAAACGCCGTTCACGACCTCTTCGTTTGCCAGGACGCACTTGCAGGAGGTGCACCAGTTCACGGGCATGGTGGCCTTGTACGCCAGACCGTGCTTCCAGAGCTGGAGAAAGATCCATTGGGTCCATTTATAGTACTTCGGGTCGGTGGTATCCACCACCCGGTCCCAGTCGAAGCCGAAGCCCAGCATCTTGAGCTGCTCCGTGAAGTGGGCGATGTTCTGCTTCGTCACCTCGGCGGGATGCATATGGTTTTTGATGGCAAAGTTCTCCGTGGGAAGACCGAAGGCGTCGTACCCCATGGGGAACAGGACGTTGTAGCCCTGCATCCGGCGCTTGCGGGAGACGATGTCCATGGCCGTGTAGGGCCGGGGATGGCCTACGTGCAGGCCCTGTCCCGAGGGGTAGGGGAACTCGATCAGGCCATAGAACTTGGGCCGGGGATCGCCGGTCTTCGCCGCGTAGGGCTTCTCGACCTCCCAGCGGTCCTGCCATTTCTTCTCAATCGTTTTAAAATCGTATGCCATCTCGTTATGCCTCTTCCTTGATGATTTCGGAAATATCGATCTCCTGGGCGTCGTCCCAGAGACGCTCCAGGTTATAGAACGCGCGGGTCTCCTTCTGGAAGATGTGGACGATGAGACTGCCGAAGTCCAGGAGCAGCCAGTTGGAGTTGCGGTAGCCCTCCCGCCGGATGGGGGGCAGCCCCGCCATGGACAGGCGCTTGTCCACCTCGTCGTACAGGGTGCGGACGTGGGTGGTGGAGTTTGCCGTGCAGATCACGAAATAGTCGGCGAGGACGGTGAGCTCCTCGGTCTTCAGAAGGCGGATATCCGCGCCCTGCTTGTCGTCCAGGGCCTTGACCGCCAGCTTTGCCGCTTCAAAAGGTTCCATAGTATTCTCCCTTGTATTATACTTCGTCGGGTATTCCGTCCGCGTGCATCGGAGCGATGCCCCGCCGCCGCAGCGCGTTCAGATACCAGATATGACAGTCGATGGTGTTTTGGTGGCAGGGCCAGTCCTTGGAGCGCACCTCGTCGATGCTCATGCGGGTGGCAAGCTCCATGGCCCGGTCCAGGTCCTCGTAGCACACGGCCCGGAGCTCCGTAAGGCCCGGAAAGCCCGCCCGGCCCGGCTCGATATAGTCCGCGAGGTAGGTGATCCGCTCCAGGGTGGTCATGGCGGGCCGTCCCGTGGTGTGGAACCGGATGGCGATGGCCGTATCGTCCGCGAGGCCAAAGAGGTCCCGCGCCAGGGCCGCCCCGGTCTTGGCGTGGAGGAGCTTTTCGCTCTCTCGCTCCAGCTCATCCGTCATGATAGCATATTTATCGCACAGCCGCAACTGGGCATCGTGATCCAGGGCCTTGGTGATATCGTGGCAGACAGCAGCCTCCGCCGCCTCCCCGGGGTCGGCGCCCCAGCGCTCCGCCAGCTTCACCGCCTCCTGCTCCACCCCCTGCACGTGGGCCACGCGCTTGGGCTTGAGGTAGGCGTAGGCTCTCGCCCGAAGCCAGGGAAGGTCCGGCTTCGCCCCGTACAGGCGCTTTCGGATGATCTCGGCGTACACCTCCCGGGGCAGGAGCTCCGCGCCCTCCCGGCGGCATAGCATCTCCCGCAGCTGGGTAGAGGAGACCTCCACCGGCTCGCCGGAGAGGACGTACACAGTGGCGGAAACTCCGCGCCCCGGGCGATCTCCGCCTCCCGGCCGGTCTCCCGGGAAAACACCGCCACGGACGCCAGGGAGCAGATGATCTCCGGCTCGTGCCAGTCCGGCAGGGTCAGGAGCATATCCGTCCCCAGCAGGAAGATGAGCTCATCCTCCGGGTACGTCTCCTTCAGAGCCCGCAGGGTGTCGGAGGTATAGCTCTTCCCCTCCCGGCGCAGCTCGATGTCCGACGCCTCGGCGCCGGGGATCTCCGCGGCGGCAAGGCGGGTCAGCGCCAGCCGCTCCTCTCCGTCGGGACTGCCGTCCGCCAGGGCCTTGTGGGGCGGGATGGCGGCGGGGATGAGGAGGATCCTCCCGGGTCCCAGGGCCTCCGCCGCCGCCTGCACCGCCCGGACATGCCCGGCGTGGGGCGGGTTGAAGGTCCCTCCATAGATAAGGATCCGCATATCAGCCTTTGGGCAGCTCTATCTTCGCCGCCTTATCGCTCTTCTTATACAGGACGAACACCCGGCCGATGACCTGGACGCCCTCGGCGCCGCAGGCCTCGCACAGGGCCTGCTGGGCCTCCGCCGCGGTGTACATGCAGGCCTCCTGGACCTTGCCCTTCACCAGCTCCCGGGCCGCCAGGGCCTCCTTCGCCTCGTTGATGACGGGGTCGGTGATCCCGGCCTTGCCCACATAGAGGATGCAGTCCTCCTTCTGTGCGAGGGAGCGCAGGTACGCCCTCTGTTTTCCTGTCAGCATAGTCCGCTCCTTTCCAGCTCCTTCCGGAACGCCGCCAGCGCCCGGGCCCGGTGGGAGATCTGATTCTTCACGTCCGTGCCCAGCACGCCGAAGGGCTCGTCGTATCCCTCCGGGACGAACACCGGGTCATATCCGAAGCCGCCGTTCCCCGCCGGAGCCTCCGCGATGCGGCCGGGACACTCCCCCCGGGCCCGGATGATCTTTCCTCCCGGGGTCACGAGGCAAATGCAGGACACGAACCGGGCGCTCCGGTCCGTCACCCCCTCCAGCCGCTCCAGGAGGTAGAGGTATTTCTGCTCGTCCGTCCAGTCCTTGCCGCCGCCGAAGCGGGCGGAGTGGACCCCGGGCTCCCCGTTCAGCGCGTCCACGCACAAGCCGGAATCGTCCGCAATGGCGGGAAAGTTCGTGTACTGCGCCACGGTGGAGGCCTTGAGATAGGCGTTCTCCTCGAAGGTGTCGCCGGTCTCGTTCACCTCAAAATCCACCCCGGCCACGGCCTGGGGCACCAGGGCAAAGCCCAGGGGCTCCAGGATCGCCTTGAACTCCCTGTATTTTCCCTGGTTGTTGGAGGCCAGGATAAAGGTCGTCGTATTCATTCCACCATCGCCTCCGCGAATTCCCGGGCGTCGAAGGGCCGCAGATCCTCGACCCCCTCGCCCACGCCGACGAGCTTCACGGGCACCCCCAGGCGCTCCGCGATGCCGAAGACCACACCGCCCTTGGCGGTGCCGTCCAGCTTCGTCAGGACGATGCCGGTGATGCCGGCGGCCTTGGCAAACTGCTCCGCCTGGATGAGGCCGTTCTGTCCGGTGGTGGCGTCCAGCACCAGGAGCACCTCGCAGGCGGCCTCCGGCAGCTCCCGGGAGACGATCTTCGTGATCTTCGTCAGCTCGTTCATGAGGTTCTGCTTATTGTGCAGACGTCCGGCGGTGTCCACGATGACGACGTCCGTGCCCCGGGCCTTGGCGGCGGAGCAGGCGTCGAACACCACCGCGCCGGGATCGCCGCCCTCGCCGTGGCGCACGATGTCCGCGCCGGTGCGCTGTGCCCAGATGCCCAGCTGCTCCGAGGCAGCCGCCCGGAAGGTGTCCGCCGCCGCCAGCAGGACCTTCTTCCCCTGGGCCTTGAAGTACCCGGAGAGCTTGCCGATGGTGGTGGTCTTGCCGACGCCGTTCACGCCCACCATGACGATGACGGCAGGCTTGGTAGAGAGGTCGAGACCGTCGGTCCCCGCCTCCTCCATCTTGGCGGTGAGGATATCCACCAGCTTCGCGCGGATGGCCTCCTCCCCCTTCACGCCTCTGGCGCTGCGGAGCTCCTCCGCGGCGTACTCCGCCACGTCTACCCCGGCGTCCGCCAGGATGAGCTTTTCCTCCAGCTCGTCCAGAAACTCCTCGTCCACCCTGGACATGCCGGAGAACAGTCCGGACAGGAAGCCTTTTTTCTTCTCGCTGAAAAGTGCCATAGATTTCTGTCTCCTTTATGCCGAGGCGGTCTTCTGCGCCTCCGCCAGGTCGAGCTCGATCACCGTCGATACGCCCTTTTCCTGCATGGTGACGCCGAAGAGCACATCCGCGTACTCCATGGTGCCCCTGCGGTGGGTGATGACGATGAACTGCGTTTTGTTGAGCCTGTGCAGGTACTCCGCGAACCGGATGACGTTCTCCTCGTCCAGGGCAGCCTCGATCTCGTCCATGACGCAGAACGGCGTGGGCCGCAGCTTCAGGATGGAGAAATACAGCGCGATGGCCACGAAGGCCTTCTCTCCGCCGGACAGGAGGCTGATGTTCGAGACCGCCTTACCGGGGGGCTGGACCTTGATCTCGATGCCGCAGCCCAAAACGTCGTTCTCGTCCTCCAGGCGGAGGCTGGCCTTGCCGCCGCCGAAAAGCTCCAGGAAGGTTGCCTGGAAGCTCTCGTTGATGGCGTTGAACTCCGTCACGAAGATCTCCTCCATCTGGCGGGTGATATCCCCGATGATGCCGAGGAGCTCGTTTTTCGCCTTGGTTATATCGTCCCGCTGCTCGGAGAGGTAGTCGTACCGCTCGCCCACGCGCTTCGATTCCTCGATGGCCCCCAGGTTCGGGGTGCCCAGGGCGTGGATGGAGCGCTTGAGCTCCGAGATGCGGCGGTTCACCGCCGTCAGGCTCTCCACCGGCTGCCGCTGCTCCTGGGCGGCGGTGCGGGACAGCTCGTAGGTGTCCCAGAGCTTGTCGATGATCTGGCGCTCCTCCATCTCCGCGGCCATCATCTTCCGTTCGATGGAGGCCACCGTCCGCTCCTGGTCGATGAGCTGCTCGTTGCGGCGCTGGGCGTCCCGGTCCGCCTGGGTGCGGCTGGCCTCCAGCTCGAATTTCTGCTGGGTCACCGTTCGGATGCGCTCCCGGAGACCGTCGGCCCGGGCCTTCAGCTCCGCGCCCCGCTCCCCGTTTTTCTCCAGCTCCCCGTCGATGCCCGCGTTTTTCCGCTCCAGGCTCTCGATGAGGCTCCGCCGCTCGTCTCCTCCGGCAGCCATGGCGAGCTTCACGTTCTCCAGCTGCTCGATGTTCGTTTTCTTGGCGCTTCGCTCCGCGTCCACGGAGGCGGCGTCCCGTCCGGCGGCGGCCAGCTCCTCCCCGGCGACGTCCATATCGTACCGGGCGGCGGCCAGCTCCCGCTCGGCCTCGGAAAGGCGCTCCGCCTTCCCGTCCAGCTCCTGACGCAGCTCCTCCCGCTGCGCCCGCAGGCGCTCCAGCTCGTTGGCGCGGGAGATGACCCCCGTGCCCCTGGCGGCGCTGCCGCCGGTCATGGAGCCGCCCGCGTTTATCATCTGCCCGTCCAGGGAGACGATGCGGAAGGCGTTGCGATTCGCCCGGGCGATGGCCACGGCGTCGGAGAGGGTCTCCGCCACCACGGTCCTGCCCAGGAGATTCTCGAAGATATCCGTATAGGTCCGGTCATATTCCACCAGCTCCAGGGCGAGGCCCAGATATCCCCGCTCTCCCCGGGGCAGGCGCTCCAGGGTCCTGCCCCGGACGGCGTCCAGGGGCAGGAAGGTCCCGCGGCCGCTGTCCCGGCGCTTCAGAAGCTCAATGGCGGCCTTGCCGTCGTTCTGGGTGTCCACCACGATGTTCTGGGCCGCGGCGCCCAGGGCCGTCTCGATGGCCAGGGCGTACCGGTCCGAGGTCCGCACAAGGTTCGCCACCGGGCCGTGTACGCCCCGGAGGGTGCCCCGCTCGGCCTCCTTCATGACGGTGCGTACCGCCCTGTTGAAGCCCTCGTATTCCTTCTCCATCTCCGTGAGCATGGAGATGCGTCCGTCCATGCTGCGGCCGTCCACCGTCAGGCGGGTGACCTCCTCCCGAAGGGAGGCGACCTTGTTCTCCCGGCCGGACATCTTCATCCGATGCCCGTTCACGATGTTCTGCAGCTGACGGACCTTCGCCGCCAGGGTCTCGTACTGGGCGTCCGCCTCCGTCACCCGCTCCCGGAGCTGCGCGATCTGCTCCTCCAGAGCGCGGATGCGGCCCTCGTCCTGGCTCATGTCGTTCTGCACACGGCGGATACTGTCCTCGTTGTTGGACCTGTCCGCCCGCAGCACCGCCGCCACACGGTCGTTCTCGCCGATATCGGCCTCCGCCTCCGACAGCCGCGTCCGCAGCTGCTCGGCCTCGATGTCCTTCTCCCGCATCTTCTCGCTGATGGTCTCGGATCGCTGATAGTCCTCCGTCAGCGTGCTGCGGGTCTTCTCCAGCTCCGCCTTCGCCTGACCGTAGCTTTCCTTCACGGAAGCCGTCTGGGAGGTGAGCTTGTCCAGGGTCTCCATCCAGGCGGACACCTCCGCCGTCTTCAGCTCCTCCCGCAGGACGAGATACTTCTCCGCCACGGCGGCCTGCTTCCGAAGGGGCGTCAGCTGCAGCTCCAGCTCGTCGATCTTGTCTCCCACCCGGGTGAGGGTCTCGTCCGTGGCCGCCAGCTTCCGCTCCGCCTCCTCCTTCCGGAAGCGGAAGCGGGAGATGCCTGCGGCCTCCTCGAAGATCTCCCGGCGGTCCTGGCTCTTGGCGGAGACGATCTCCGCGATGCGGCCCTGGCCGATGATGGAATAGCCGTCCCGGCCGAGGCCGGTGTCCATGAGGATCTCATGGATGTCCCGGAGCCGGACGCTCTCGCGGTTGATGAAATACTCGCTGTCCCCGCTGCGGTAGTACCGGCGGGAGATGGACAGCTCGTCGCTGTCGATCTGGAAAAGCCGGGCGGAATTGTCCAGGATCAGCGTCACCTGGGCAAAGCCCAGGGGATTGCGCTTTTCCGTGCCGCCGAAGATGACGTCCTCCATCTTCCCGCCGCGGAGCGCCCGCGTGCGCTGCTCGCCCATGACCCACAGCACCGCGTCCGATATGTTGGACTTCCCCGACCCGTTGGGTCCGACGATCATCGTAACGTCCTTCTCGAACAGGAGCGTGGTCTTGTCCGGGAAGGACTTGAAGCCCTGAATTTCAAGCGCCTTCAGATACAAATCTTACACCTCAAAAATCATAAATATACAAAATATAGTATATCGCGGTTAAAGAATCCAGTCAACCACCAATATGTCGCCGTCCTCCGCCTCTGGCACCTCCGCGATCCGCAGGCCGGACAGGGAAAAGGCCTCTGTCAGAAGGGCGATGTTCCGCCGGTGCTGACCGGTCATGGCGGAGGTCCTGCCCCTCGCCACCCCCAGGGTGACGGAGGCCCCCGCCGGGACATCCCGCAAAAGCTCCGCCGCTTTGCGCCGCATGAGCTCCGAGCGCACCAGCTCCCCCAGGGCAGGATGGTACGCGCCGCCCACGGCGGACCCGCCGGAGAGTTCCTCCGTGGGATTGAGACCCAGGCGGATGACAGGGATGCCCGCCGCCTCGAACAGCGGCAGGATGGCAGCGCAGGTCTCCACGGCCTCCTCCACGGTGTGCTCCCGGTAGGTCCCGGCCCGCCACATACGGCAAAGCTCCGTCCCCTCCACGATCACCGTGGGGTAGATGCGCACGCCGTCAGGCCCCAGGGCGATGATCCGCCGGGCGGTCTCCGCATCCCGCTCCGTATCCGCCCCGGGAAGGCCCGTCATCATCTGCAATATCAGCGAAAAGCCCGCGGCCTTCAGGAGCCTCGCGGCGGTCTCCGTGTCCCCGGCGGTGTGGCCCCGGCCGGAGGCGTACAGCACCTCGTCCACCATGGACTGTGCTCCCAGCTCCACGGTGGAGACCCGGTGCCGCCTGAGCCGCTCGATCACGGCAGCGTCGATGACGTCGGGCCGGGTAGACAGGCGGATCGAAACGATGGTCCCATCGTCGTAAAACGGCTGGGCCGCGCCTAAAAGCTCCTCCTGTTCCGCAGGGGCGATGGCGGTGAAGCTGCCCCCGTAGAAGGCCAGCTCCAGACCGCGGAGGCCCTGGCTTTTCGCCCTTTCCAGCGCCTCGGTCACCTCCGCCCCGGATGCAGGCAAAGGGCTGCCGGAAATGCGCCGCTGATCGCAGAACACGCATTCGTTCGGGCAGCCCAGATGGGGTATGAAGATGGGGAGGATACGCCGCCTTGCCATCACACGCCGAGAAGCTCCAGCGCCGCCCTGGCGGCGGCCTGCTCCGCTTCCTTCTTGCTCCGTCCCGTCCCGTCGGCAAAGGCCCCGTCGTGCAGGACCGCCCGGGCGGTGAAGGACTTGTTGTGGTCGGGTCCGCTCTCGCCGATGATGGAGTACCGCGGCGCGGCGCCGCCCTCCCGCTGGAGAAGCTCCTGGAGCTGGGTCTTATAATCCGTGCGCACGGGGCGGCGACCCGCCTCCAGATCCTTCAGGATGCGCTCTTCGATGAAAGCCTCCGCTGGCTCCAGGCCACCGTCCAGAAAGATAGCGGCGATGATGGCCTCCACGGCGTCCGCCAGGATGGAGACTCTCTCCCGGCCGCCGTTGCACTCCTCGTTCCGGCCCAGGCGGATATACCGGCCCAGGTCCAGGGTCTTCGCCACGGCGTGAAGGCTCGTCTCGCAGACCAGCTCCGCCCGGAGGCGGGTCATCTCCCCCTCCGCCATGGCAGGGTACAGGCGGCAGATGTTTTTGGCCGCGCAGAAGCCCAGCACCGCGTCGCCCAGAAATTCCAGGCGCTCGTTGCTGCTAAGGCCCGCCCGCTCGTTGGCGTAGGAGGAGTGGGTCAGGGCGTTATCGAGATAGCGGCTGTCACGGAACCCGTAGCCCAGCCGCTTTTCAAGTTCTGTCATCAGATGTCGGCGTGGGCGTTGACGTACTCCACCAGGTCGCCTACGGTGCGCATCTTTTTCAGGTCCTCCTCGGGGATCTCGCCCATGTTGAACGCGTCCTCCAGCTCCATGACGAGCTCCACCACGTCCAGGGAGTCGATGCCCAGATCGTCCACGAAGGAAGTCTCCTCCGAGATCGCGTCCGGGGTCAGGTCGAACTGCTCGCACATCATCTCTACGATCTTGTCATACATAGCTTTCATTCTCCTTCACTGGCAGAAATTTTCATATAGTCAATGTTCGCGGCGATGGCGCCGGCCACGTCCGCCTCGGCGCAGGCGATGGCCTGGCGAACGGCGTTATAGATGGCTCTGGCGTCGGAGCTGCCGTGAGCTTTGATAACGGGCTTCGTGATGCCCAGCATGGCGGTGCCCCCCACCTCGGAGGGGTCCAGCATGGCCTTCATGCCCTTGAGGTCCTTTTTGACCGCCAGGGCCGCCAGCTTGTTTTTCGCGCTGGCATAGAACACGCCCTTGAGCTGGGAGAACATGAACTTCGCTGCGCCCTCCACGGTCTTGAGCATGACGTTCCCGGCAAAGCCGTCCGCCACGAGGACGTCCATCTTCCCCGTGAGCAGGTCGCTGCCCTCGGCGTTGCCGACGAAGTTTATGCGTCCCTCATCCCCGGCGGCCTTCAGGAGCGCGAAGGCGGCTTTCTGCAGCTCGCCGCCCTTGGTGTCCTCCGTGCCCACGTTCAGAAGGGCCACCCGGGGCTTCTCGCAGCCCAGGATGCGCTCGGCGTAGAAGGAGCCCATGAACGCGAACTGGAGCAGATACTCCGGGGTGCAGTCGGCGGTGGCGCCGCAGTCGATGAGCACCACGCCCTTATGCCCGTTGGGCAGGACGGGTCCCATGGCCGCACGGCGGATGCCCTTGATGCGCTTGACAATGAGCGTCGCACCGGACAGCAGCGCGCCGGTGCTGCCGGCGGAGATCATAGCGTCTCCCTCGCCGTCGCGCACCATGCGCAGCGCCACCGCCATGGACGAATCCTTTTTCCGGCTGCAGGCGCGGGTGGGGTCGTCCTCCATGGTGACCGTTTCCTCCGCGTTCACCACGGAGATATTCGCAAGACCCTCTCCCCCGGCGGCGGCGAGGCAGGTCTTTACCTCGGCCTCCCGTCCCACCAGGACGATCTCGGCGTCAAATCCCTTCGCGGCGGTGACCGCTCCCTCTACGATGGCCTGGGGGGCGTTGTCCCCGCCCATGGCGTCCAGGATGATCTTCATACGGCAAAATCCTCCCGCTTCACGATCTCGTCGATAACGGCGAGAGACCGCTCGGCGATCCTCGTGTTTTTCTCTCTCTTATTGCGGATGCGCTCGCCCAGGGGCTCGATGATGCCGAAGTTCACGTTCATCGGCTGGAAATCCCCGGTGACGGCGCCGTTTTCGATGTACAGCGCCAGCGCCCCGATGGCGGTCTGCCGCGGGAAGTCGATGGGCTCCCGGCCCTTCAGCCGCCGGGACAGCTCCAGCGCCGCCAGCATCCCGGAGGCGCAGGACTCCACATAGCCCTCCACCCCGGTCATCTGTCCGGCGAAGCACAGCCGTTCGTCCGAGCGCAGCCGGTAGTACCGGTCCAGCATCCTCGGAGAGTTCAGGAACGTGTTCCGGTGCATCTTCCCATAGCGGAGGTATTCCGCATTTTTCAGCGCGGGGATCATGCCGAACACCCGGCGCTGCTCCGGGAAGGTCAGGTGGGTCTGGAAGCCCACGAGATTGTACACCGAACCGTCGTCATTGTCCCGCCGGAGCTGGACCACGGCGTAATACGCCTCGTTCGTCTCGGGGTTCCGCAGGCCCACAGGCTTCAGGGGGCCGTACCGCAGGGTGTCCTCGCCCCGGCGGGCCATGACCTCCACGGGCATGCAGCCCTCGAAGACGCCTCCGTCCTCGAAGCCGTGGACCGCGGCCTGCTCGGCCTTGGCGAGCTCCGCCACGAAGGCCTGATACTCATCCTTATCCATGGGGCAGTTTATGTAATCCGCGGTACCTTTATTGTAGCGCGAGCCGAACCACGCCTTTGTCATGTCTATGCTGTCGAAGGCGATGAGGGGCGCGGCGGCGTCATAGAAGTGGAGGAAATCCTCCTCCGGACACAGCTCCGCGATGGCGGGGATGAGCCCGTCGCTGGTGAGTGGGCCCGTGGCGACGATGCACGGTCCCTTGGGAAACTCTGTCAGCTCCCGCTCCACCACGGTGATATTGGGATGGGAGCGGATGGCGTCGGTGATGGTCTGAGCGAAAGCCACCCGGTCTACCGCCAGGGCGCCTCCCGCGGGGACCCGGTGACGCTCGGCGGACATCATCATGAGGCTCCCCAGACGCCGCAGCTCTTCCTTCAGAAGACCCACGGCGTTGGACAGATCGTCCCCCCGCAGGGAGTTGGAGCAGACCAGCTCCGAGAAGAGAGGGGAGGTATGAGCCGGGGTCATCCTGGCGGGCTTCATCTCATAGAGGGTGACCTCATGGCCCCGCTGAGCCAGCTGCCACGCCGCCTCGCTGCCCGCAAGCCCTGCGCCGACGACGGATACCGCCGCCATTACGCCTTCGCCTCTTTCCTGGGGCGGCCGCGCTTGGCCTTGGGCTTCTCCTCCGCGGCCTTTTCCTCGCCGGAGGCGTCGTCGGTCTTTTTCTTCCAGGTGCGGTAGCCCCGCTTATCCTCCGGCAGGAAGTTGGCGCACTCGGTGTTGATGCAGAAGGGCTTGCGCTGGCCCTTGCCGGAGACCTTGAACATGGTCTTGCCGCAGGCGGGACACTCGTCCTTCACGGGCACGTCGAAGGTCCAGAAATCGCACTCCTTCCGGTCCTTCCCCTCCGGGCGCTTCTCCCCCACGGGACGGTTCTCGCAGACATAGTAGGGATGCCCGTTCCGGGAGGTGCGCTTGAGGATGCGTCCGCCGCAGCGAGGGCATTTGCCGGGCATCTCCACCACGATGGGCATGGTGAAGCTGCACTCGGGATAGCCCGGGCAGGCCAGGAAACGGCCGAACCGGCCGGATTTGTAGACAAGATTCTTCCCGCAGTTGGGGCAGACCTCCGTGGACACCTCATCGGGCACCTTCAGATGGACCCCCTGGAGAGCCTCCTCGGCGTTGTCCAGGGAGGCGGAGAACCCGTCGTAGAAGTCGTGGAGGATCTTCTTCCAGTCCTCCTGCCCCTCCTCCACCTTATCGAGGGAGTCCTCCATCCGGGCGGTGAACTTAACGTCCACGATGTCCGGGAAGCGCTCCTCCATGAGTCCGTTCACGGTCTCACCCAGGGGGGTGGGACGGAGGTACTTCCCCTCCTTCACCACATATTCCCTGGCGGTGATGGTGCTGATGGTGGGGGCGTAGGTGCTGGGCCGCCCGATGCCCTTCTCCTCCATGGCCCGGATGAGGGTGGCCTCGGAATAGCGGGAGGGGGGCGTGGTGAAGTTCTGCTCCCGGTCCAGCTTCGACAGGGCGACGCTCTCGCCCTCCTTCAGCTCCGGAAGGGGCATCTTGCCCTTGCCGGGCTCCTCGCCCTCGGTGTCCTCCTCGTCGTCCTTATAGACGTCGGTATAGCCGGGGAAGTCGATCTCGGAGTGGTAGGCCCGGAAGATGTACCCGGCGCACTCGGAATCGATGGTCATGTTGTCGTAGACGGCGTTGGCCATCTGGCTGGCGGTGAAGCGGCCCCAGATCAGGCGGTACAGCCGGTACTGGTCCCCGGTGAGGCTCTTGCGCACCCGGTCCGGGGTCATGCTGGGGATGGAGGGGCGGATGGCCTCGTGGGCGTCCTGGGCGTTGGAGCCGGTCTTGTACCGGCGGGGCTTGCCGTAATAGTACTTGTCGCCATAGTGGGAGCGGATGAAGTCCCCCGCAGCGGCCAGCGCGTCCTCGGACAGCCGCAGGGAGTCGGTACGCATGTAGGTGATGAGACCCACGGTGCCCTCGCCCTCGATGTCCACGCCCTCATACAGCTGCTGGGCGATGCTCATGGTGCGCCGGGGGGTCATGCCCAGGCGCCGGGATGCCTCCTGCTGCAGGGTGGAGGTGATGAAGGGCGGGGACGGGCTGCGCTGCTTCTTGCCGTGCTTCACGGACTGGATGCGGAAGGTCTTGTCCCCCTCCACGGCCTTGCAGACGGCCTCCACCTCGGCCTCGGAGTGGAGCTCCTGCTTCTTCTCCGTGGTACCGTAGAAGCTGGCCCGGAAAGTCTCTCCCGTAGCGGCGGCCAGGGTGGCGTAGAGGTACCAGTACTCCTCCGGCACGAAGGAGCGGATCTCGTTCTCCCGGTCGATGACCATGCGGGTGGCCACGGACTGGACCCGTCCGGCGGAGAGGCCCTTGCGGATCTTGCGCCAGAGCAGCGGGCTGAGCTTATAGCCCACGATGCGGTCCAGGACGCGCCGGGCCTGCTGGGCGTCCACCAGGTCCCGGTCGATGTCCCGGGGGTTCCGGATGCTGTCCTGGACGACTTTTTTCGTGATCTCGTTGAAGGTGACGCGCCGGGCCTTGTCGTCCGGCAGGTCCAGAAGCTCCTTCAGATGCCAGGAAATGGCCTCGCCCTCCCGGTCAGGGTCCGTCGCGAGATAGACGGTGTTCGCCTTCTTCGCGGACTTGCGCAGATCGTCGATGACGTCCTCCCGGCCCTTCACGGGCTGGTAATCCGGGGTGAAATCGTGCTCGATGTCCACGCCCAGGGTGTTGGTGGGCAGGTCCCGGAGATGGCCCATGGAGGCCACCACGCGGAAATCCCCGCCGAGATATTTTTCAATGGTCCTTGCTTTCGCGGGAGACTCCACGATCACAAGCTCGCTTTTCGCTTTCGCCATAATGCAACCTCTGCCTTATAGTTTCCTTGTATAGCGTTTCCCGGCGCTCTGGGTGACATACCCCGCCACCTGGAGCATCGTCAGCGCCGCGAGAGCCTCCGGCGCGGAGAGCCCCGTGGCCTCGATGAGATCGTCGGCGTGCATGTCCGGTCGGTCCATCGCCTCCAGGATCCGCCGCTGGGGATCGGGAAGACCCGCCAGCTTCTCCGTGTCAATATAAACTATGTCCCTGGGCTTGTCAATCTCTTTTTTAATAGGTGTGGGCGGGGTATTTTGCGGTTTCAGGTCGAAATCGTCCCCATAACGCTCCAGGATGTCCCGCCCGGAGGCCACCGTCACCGCGCCAAGCCGCGTCAGGGCGATATACCCGTCGGCGTTGGGCCCATCCGCGGCGGTGGGGACGGCGAACACGTCTCTCCCCTGCTCCAGGGCCCGGTCCACCGTCACCCGTGAGCCGCTGCGCTCCGGCGCCTCCGCCACGGCCACCCCCAGAGACAGGCCGGAGATGATCCGATTCCGGGCCTTGAAATCCCCGGAAAACGTCCGTATGCCGGGACCGTGCTCGCTGACGAGCGCGCCCCGGACCGCCAGCTCCCGGAAGAGCCAGCGGTTCTTGGCGGGATATACCACGTCGATGGCGGTGCCGAGAACGCCCACCACCGTGCCGTTTTCCCGGAGCGCCGCCTCCATGGCGGCGCCGTCGCAGCCCTCCGCGAGACCGGACACCAGAACGGCGCCGGACCGGGCCAGGTCCCCGCCCAGCCTCGCCGACATGCGCAGGCCGTAGGGTGTGGCCTTCCGGGTCCCCACCACGGCCACCGTCGCCCGGCGATCCACCTCCGGGAGCCTGCCCAGCACATACAGCACCACCGGCGGGTCCGGGATGGACCGCAGCCGCTCGGGATGACGCCGACGTTCTTCTCCGCGCACTCCCCCAGGACCCGCTGGGCCTCCTCAAGGCTCTTGTCCATGAGGCGCCTGATCTCCCCGGGGGTGGCTCCGGCGTTCTCGAACTCCGGACGTCCGGCGTGATACACCGCCTCGGGACCGCCCAGCTCATAGAGAAGATGTCCCTTCAGAAGGGGCGGCACGTTCCGCACGCAGGACAGCCACGCCCAGTACTTCAGATCACTCATATCAGCGCACCATCTCCCACATGACCACCGCCGCCGCCACCCCCGCGTTCAGGGACTCCGCCTGAGGCCGCATGGGGATGACAGCCGTACCGGCGCACAGGGCCAAAAGCTCCGGGGTCAGTCCCTTGCCCTCGTTCCCCACCGCCACGGCAAGGCCCGTCTTCGGCAGGTCGCGGATGTCCGCCGCATCGGTGCGGAGGGCCGCGCCATACAGAGGCAGCGTACCCAGGAGTCCGGGCAGCTCCGCGGGGCCGGACGCCCGTGCCGCAGGCTGGCGAAAGACCGCGCCCATGGAGGCCCGGACGGTCTTGGGGTTATAGGGGTCGGCGCAGGCGCCGCACAGCACCACCAGGTCCATGCCGAAGGCGTCCGCCGTGCGCAGGACCGTGCCCACGTTCCCCGGGTCCTGGACGTTCTCCAGGACGATGACCCGCGCCAGGCTCTCCGGGGCGGGGAGCTGCCGCATCCGCACGGAGAACACGGGACCGGAGCTGTTCTGCAGGGGCGTCACCGCCCGGAGGATCTCCGGCGTCACCAGTCGAAAGGGCAGCCCCTCCAGCGGCTCCGCGGTCAGGACGCAGGTCACCTCCGCGCCGGAGGCAACAGCCTCCGACAGGAGCTTGTCCCCCGCGCCGACGAACTCTCCCTCCCGCTGACGGGCCTTTCCGTCGGAGGCCAGGGCGATGAACCGCTTCACGATATCGTTTTGTCGGGATCGGATGATCTCCATGCCACACACACCATCATTTCCAAAATACATTATAAAATAACCACGATTCTCCCTCGCCGTCAATCCTTTTTTAATCCGCGCCGCCGCCGTTGCATTATATTCACCGTTTTGCTATAATAAATCGAAAGCACAGGAGAATGTGATCTCACAACTAAACGGCCGCCTTCCGGCGGCGGAACGGAGTTTGCCATGGCGAGATACGACGCGCTTTTATCCCCTATCCGGGTAGGAGATATCATCCTCAAGAACCGTATGATGTCCTCCGCCTCCACGCCCCACTTCCTCCAGGGACGGGAGCTCTGGCCCACGGAGAAGATCATCGGCCACTTTGCCGCCCGGGCGCGCAGCGGCGCTGCCGCCATCACCATCAACCATCTGCACTGCGACGATATGAAGATGCCCGGCCGCACCATCGACGATCCCCCCGCCCACTTCAACATGTACGAGCTGGACGACGCCACCTGCCAGAACTATATGTGCCAGCTCATCGACGCCGTCCATTGCTACAACAGCAAGGTCACGGGCTATATCATGGCTCCCGTGGACAAGTCTCTGGGGCCCCAGCTTCCCCCCGCGCCCATCGGCGGACAGTTCGCGCCGCCCCCTCCCCCGCCCGATCAGCCCCACAACGCCGAGGACGACGGACCTCCCGCCGTGGACGTGAACAAGATCGACCGGGCCTGGATGGACGCCTTTATCGCGGACTATGTCCAGCAGGCAAGGGACCTGAAGACCCTGGGCTTCGACATCGTCAGCATCTACGCCTGCTACCGCAACCAGCCCATGAGCCGCATGTTCAGCCCCATCACGAACCATCGCACGGACGAGTACGGCGGCTGCCTCGAAAACCGCGCCCGGTTCACCGTCGAGCTCCTCACCGCCCTGCGGAAGGCCCTGGGCAGGGGCTTCCCCATCGAGCTGGTGTTCTCCGTATGCGAGCCGGAGGGAGGCTACTCCACGGACGACTGCATCGAATTCGCCCGGCTCTGCGACGGGCTCGTCGATATCCTGCACCTTCGCGGCGGCGAGATGGACCCCCAGCACTGCCTGGGCTTCACCTCCCCGGAGGACGTGCCGGAGCCCTATCTCGAGGATATGGCGAAGGTGACGCGGGGCGTCCGCGCCGCAGGCCTCCATATGGTCGTGGGCGTCAGCTCCGGCATGTTCGACATCGGAAACGCCGACGCCGCCGTCCGCGAGGGCAAGGCGGACCTGGTCTATATGGCCCGCAGCTGGATCTCCAACCCCAACTACGGCGACCTGGTCTATGAGGGCCGGGGGGAGGACATCGTCCCCTGCGTCCGCTGCAATAAGTGCCACGTCCCCTCCGGACGGGAGATGTTCCGCACCATGTGCACCGTGAACCCCCTCATGGGCATGGAGGACCGGCTCTATAAAATGTACCCGGCGGAGGTCCCCAGCCGCAAGGTGGCCGTGGTGGGCGGAGGTCCCGCAGGTATGGAATTTGCGAAGATCGCCCGGCAGCGGGGACATTCCGTCACCCTGTACGAGGCCTCCGACGCCCTGGGCGGCATGGTCAAGCACGCGGATTACGCCGGCTTCAAGTGGCCCCTGCGCCGGTTCAAGGACTACCTGGTCGGCCAGATGGACAAGCTGGGGGTAGACGTGCGGCTGAACACCCGCGCCACGAAGGAGATGCTCCTGGCGGAGGGCTACGACATGGTGGCCGTGGCCGTGGGCGCCCATCCCATCGCCCCACCCTTCCCCGGGAAGGACCTGCCCAACGTCCACTACGGCATGACCTGCTACGGGCATCAGGACGAGCTGGGGGACACCGTGGCCGTCATCGGCGGCGGCGAGATCGGCGTGGAGACCGCGCTCTGGCTCAATGAGCTCGGCAAGCGCACCATCGTCCTGGAGATGCTCCCGGAGCTCATCCTGGACGCGCCTCACGCCCACTACAAGAACATGGTCCACAACTACTGGCTGCGCCAGCCCCTGTTCGAGAGCATCACCGGCGTGCGCTGCACGGAGATCCTGCCCGACGGCGTGAAGTACATCGACCGGGACGGCGTCGAGAAGAAGGTCGTCTCCGACAGCGTCCTGCTCTGCGCCGGCGCCGCCAGCAACACCGACATCGCGGAGTCCCTCATCGGCGCCGCGCCCCAGATGGCGTTCATCGGAGACGTGAACAAATTCGGAAACGTCCAGAAGGCCGTCCGCGAGGGCTTCGCCGCCGCCATGAACATCAAATAACGGCACACGCTGAAAATATCCCCGGAAGCCGAGGCTTCCGGGGATATTTATGTTTCGGTGAAAATCAGCCTTCCACGGTCAGGTGCGCCAGCATGGTGCGCAGGTGCTGGTCGCCGTACAGGGTCTCCCCGTGATAGCCGCCGATGCGGGAGGAGATCAGCTGGGTCTGGCTGGTGGCGCCGCCGATGGTGACGCACCAGTGGCCGGTGGTGAAGATCTCGTCCAGGATCTTCGCGGCCTCCTCCTGCTCGGAGACGGTCTGGGCGTTCTGGTAGGCCTCCATAGCCGCGTCGAATTCGGGATCGTCATAGAAGTAGCCGGAGGACAGGCCGCCGTTGGCCACCATCATCTTCACCAGCATGAACTCCTCGAAGCCGCCGGCATAGCAGTTGTACTGCCGGGGATCGGTGTCGTCCGCAGCGATCATGCCCTGCTCCATGACGCCGGCGATACTGTAGGACACGTCCACGCCGATGGCCTTCCAGTAGGACTGCACCAGGACGTAGAGGTCCTGATCCTGGAGCTCATCCAGCACGACCTCCAGGGAGAAGCCGTCGGGATAGCCCGCCTCGGCCAGGAGCTCCTTGGCATAGTCCACATCATAGGTGGTCCAGGAGGCCAGGGTGTCGGCGTCCATCTCCCATTGATAACCGGAGAGGCTGTCGCTCCAGAGGCCGGTGAAGAGCTGCTCGCCGTCGATGCCGAGATAGGCGTCGATGGCGTCGCCGTCCAGAGCGTACTGGAGGGCGAGACGGACCCGCTGGTCGGACCAGGGCTGATCCGCCTGATCCAGCTTGAAGCCCACGCCTGCGGGGCTGGTGCCGGCATAGACGGTCTCCACATAGTCGCTCTCATCCATGGAGGCCTTCACCAGAGCCAGCTGGGTGCTGTTGAGGACGTTGTTGGACTTATCGCCCACCCAGTCGATGTTGCCCGCGATGAACTGGGCCGCGATCTGGTCGGAGTCGGAGATGTACTGGAGGGTGACCTTGTCGATATAGGGCAGCTGCACGCCGTTATCGTCGGTCATGTAGTAGTCGGGGTTGGCCTCGAAGACCATGTAGGAGTCCTTCACATACTCGGTCAGGACCCAGGCGCCGGTGCCGCAGACATAATCCACGTTGGTCTGCTGCTCGGGGGTGAGCTCATCCCACTCGGGACCCACGATATTGATGGGGTTCGTCAGGAAGGTGGTCAGGGCGATGTCGTTCCAGCTGCCCTCGGCAAAGTGGAAGGTGACGGTGCGGGCGGCATCGTCGGCCTCGATGACCACGCGGTCGTCAGCGGGCGCCTCGGCAGGCTCCTCCGTGGGCTCTTCACTGGTCTCGCCGGAGGGCTCGCCGGAGCCGGAGGCGGTGGCGCCGGTCAGGCAGGACAGGGTGCTGACCCAGTCGATCTCGCTCTCGGCCTTGGGAACGCCGTCCAGGCCCAGCAGACGGTCATAGCTGTACGCCACGTCGGAGGCGGTCAGCTCGCGGCCGGAATAGCCCACCTGCTTGCCGGACTGGAAGGTGATGCCGTCCCGGATGGTGACCACCAGGGTGCCGGTGGCCTCGTCCCAGTCGTAGCTCTCGGCGATCTGGCCGGTGACGCTCTCGGCGTTCAGGTAGAAGGACGAGAAGTCGTTCACCTCAGAGCCGTAGTCCATCACGAAGAGGGACTCGTACATCATGAGATAGCAGTAGTCGTTGGCGTTGGCGGGATCGAAGGTGTTGTAGAACTTGGGATAGTAGAACGTCACCTCGTTAGCGCCGGGGGCAGCGGGCGCCGGGGCGGGGGCAGCCTCCGCTTCCGCGGCAGAGGCGGCTTCCGCGGCGGGAGCCGCTTCCTCAGCGGCAGGGGCGGACGAGCCGCTGCCGCCGCAGGCGGACAGGGCGAACACCATCGCCAGGGCGCACAGAAGCGCCAGGATACGTTTGGTCATGGTATTTCCTCCTTGATGTTTCCTTTACGTTTTATTAACGGATAACGAGATTATACAGTACCCGCGCCATGGGGTCAAGAAAATGTTACAGAAATATTACGTCTCCAGCTTCTGGCCGGGCATGCGCTCCGGCAGGACGCCGGTGAGCTTCGCCACCTTCCGGGCGATCTTCCGGGAGTCGTAGGAGCCGACGCCGCCCTTGAGCCGGGGGTCCAGCAGGTCCCGGACGCCGTCGCCGAACATGTTGGCGGCGAAGACGGTCAGGGCGATGGCCCCGCCGGGGGCGAAGGCCAGCCAGGGAGCCACGTACATATAGCTCTTGCCCTGGTTGGAGATGAGGTAGCCCCAGCTGGGGGTGCCGATGTCCACGCCGTAGCCGAGAAAGCTCAGGCTGGACTCCATGAGGATGACGCCCGCCAGAGAGCCCGCCGCGGCCACGATGATGATGGGCAGGATATTGGGCACCACATGCCGGACGGTCTTCCACATGGCGGTGCCGCCCAGCAGGTCGGATTCCTTATTATAGCCCGCGTCCTTGATGCTCATGGCGGCGGAGCGGATCATGCGGCTTCCGCCGATGCCGCTGGGGACGGACAGGGCAAAAATGAGCTGTGGGATGCCATTTCCCAGCATGGACATGATAACGAGAAGCATCAGCATGGAGGGGATGCACTGCCAGCCGTCCACGAAGCGCTGGACGATGAGGTCGAACCACCCGCCCACGACGGCGGACAGGGTGCCGATGACCACGGAGATGAGGGTGGACAGGATGCAGCAGCTGACGCACAGGATGATGGAGGTCCGGGCGCCGTAGATGAGGTAGCTCAGCACGTCCCGGCCCAGGGTGTCCGTACCCAGCCAATGGGGGGCGCCGCCGGAGACCGCCAGGAGCGTCTGGGCGCTGGTCTTCTCCGCGCTGTTCATGAAGAGGTACGGCTTCTGCATCTTGTTGAAGACGTCCACCTGCATGGCCCCGTCCTGCATGGGATAGGGGGCGATATAGTCCGCGAAGATGGCCACGAGAAACAGCAGCAGCAGAAACACGAGGCTTGCCGCGGCCAGGGGCTTTTTCCTGAACAGATCCTTCAGGAAGGGGCGGGCGTTTTTCTTCTTTTTCATGACGGCCCCTCCCCTCAGTCGATCTCGACCCGGGGGTCGAGCCATTTATAGCAGATATCCACCAGGAGGTTTATGAGCATGACGATGATGGCCATGACCAGGACGCACCCCTGGATGACGGTATAGTCCCGCTGGTCCAGCGCGGTGATGAGCTGCTGGCCGATGCCGGGGATATTGAATAGGTTCTCCAGGATGACGTTGCCGCCGAAGATGCCCGCCACGGAGCCGCCGATGACGGTGACGACGGGGATCATGGAGTTGCGGAAGACGTGCTTTATGAGGACCCGCCACTCGCCGCAGCCCTTGGCCCAGGCCGTGCGGACGAAATCCGTGCGCATGGTCTCGAGGCAGCAGGTGCGCACCATGCGCAGCTGCATGCCCGTCTGAGCCAGGGCGCCGATGACGGAGGGCACCAGGAACATCCGCATGTTGGCGCCGAAGTCCTGGAAGATGCCGCTGTATTTGATGTTCGGCGCGTAGCCCCACCAGGCGGCGGGGTACACCAGCACGATGGAGGCCACCAGGAAGGTGGGCACCGCCATGAAGATGATGGCGAAGACCCGGAAGGTATAGTCTGGCACGCCGTCCTGCCGGGCCGCGCACCACACCCCCAGAGGCACCGCGAAGAGGATGGTCCAGAACAGCTCCATGAAGCCCAGCTGGATGGTGACGGGCAGCTCCCGGCCGATGATCTCCCCCACGGATTCATACTGGAACAGGCTGTTGCCCAGATCGCCCCGGAGGACGCCGCCCATCCAGGTGAAGAACTGCACCAGGGCGGGCTGATCCAGGCCCAGCCGGACCCGGAGGCTCTCCACGTCCACGGCCTGTCCCGCGGCGGTGAGGCGCTTGACCATATAGTCGAGGGCCGTACCGGGGAGCATCCGCATCATGGCGAAGGTGAGGATGCACACCACCAGCACCGTGGGGATGAGGAGCAATATGCGCTTTACGATGTATTTACCCACGCCAGGCACCTCCCTCCGCCACCTTGTGGCAGGCCACCCAATGACCCCGGACGACCTCCCGGAACGCCGGCTCGGTCTCCCGGCACTCGTCGGAGGCGAAGGGACAGCGGGTGCAGAACCTGCAGCCCGCGGGGGGATCGATGGGGTTCGGGATCTCTCCCGTCAGCAGGATGCGCTCCCGGACGCGGTCCACCCGGGGATCCGGGATGGGCGCGGCGGATATCAGCGCTTTCGTATAGGGATGCAGGGGGTTTTCATACAGGGTCTCGGACTCGGTCAGCTCCATGAACTTCCCGAGATACATGACGGCCACGTTATTGGAGATATACCGGACCACGGACAGGTCGTGGCCGATGAAGATGTACGTCAGGCCGAACATGCGCTGCATCTCCATGAGGAGGGTCACCACCTGGGCCTGGATGGACACGTCCAGGGCGGAGACCACCTCGTCGCAGATGATGAATTCCGGCTCCATGGCGAGAGCCCGGGCGATGCAGATGCGCTGCCGCTGGCCGCCGGAAAACTCATGGGGGAACCGGTCGGCAAAGGACCGGCGGATGCCCACGAGCTCCAGAAGCTCCTCCGCTCTGGCGTCAGCCTCGGCCTTGGACATGGTCTTATGGATGCGGACGCCCTCGGAGATGCAGTCCCGGACGTTCATGCGGGGATCCAGGCTCGAATAGGGGTCCTGCATGACCACCTGGATGCGCTTGCGCAGGCGGCGCATGCCCGCCTTGTCCACATCCTTATAGTTCACGCCGTCGAAAATGATCTCCCCCCGGGCATAGGGCGTGGCCCGGAGGATGCCGTTTCCCACGGTGCTCTTGCCGGAGCCGGACTCCCCCACGATGCCCAGGGTCTCGCCCTGGCGGATGGTGAAGGAGACGCCGTCCACGGCCTTCACATAGCCCACGGTGCGCTTCAAAATGCCACGGGTCACCGGGAAATGTACCTTCAGGTCCCGGACCACGAGAAAATCGTCCCGGCGCGTCGTCTGCTCGTTCATGCATCCGCCCCCTTCCATGCCGCCTTGGCCACATCCCGGCGGAAGCACGCGCAAACGTGACCCGGCGATACCTCTTCGTCCCGGGGCCGCTCCTTCCCGCAGCGCTCGTCCGCGTAGGGACAGCGGTAGTGGAAGGGACAGCAGTCCGGTGGCGTCTTCGACATATCGGGAGGCTCGCCCTCGATGGTGTACAGGCCGTGGCTCCGGGGAAGATCCAGCCGGGGCACGGCGCGGATGAGGCCCATGGTGTAGGGATGGGCGGGTTCGATGAAGATATCGTCCGTGGAGCCGGACTCCACGATCCGTCCGCCGTACATGATCTTCACGGAGTCGGCATACCGCGCCACCACGCCGAGATTATGCGTGATGAGCACGAGGGACGTGCCGAACCGGGTGCGCATGTCGTTGAGCTGCTCCAGGACCTGGGCCTGGACCGTCACGTCCAGGGCGGTGGTGGGCTCGTCGGCGAACAGGAGCTTCGGACGGCAGCTCATGGCCATGGCGATCATGGCCCGCTGCTTCATGCCGCCGGAGAACTGATGGGGATAGTCCTTCAGCCGCGTCTCCGGGTCGGGGATGCCCACCAGCTCCAGAAGCTCCGCCGTGCGCCGGGCGGTCTCCTCCCGGGAGACGCCGCGCTCATGGAGGCGGATGTTCTCCTCGATCTGGGCGCCGATGGTCATAACGGGGTTCAGGGCCGTGCCGGGCTCCTGGAAGATCATGGCGATCTCGCTGCCCCGGATGGCCTGCATCTCCTTGTCGGAGACGCCCATCAGGTCCCGGCCGTCGAAGAGGATCTCCCCGCCCTTGATGAAGCCGGGGGGATAGGAGATCAGCCGCATGACGGACAGCGCGCTGACGGATTTCCCGGAGCCGGATTCACCGATGATGGCGCAGAACTCCCCCCGCCGGACGGAATAGCTCATATCATCCACCGCCCGCAGCTCCCCCGTATCGGTGAAGAAGCTGGTTCTCAGGCGGCGGACCTCGAGGATGTTGTCACTCATTTTTTCATCACCTGCCACAACCGATTATAATATATTCGGCTTATGAGTACAAGAGAGATTTCCTTACTGATTTAAAGCAATCGGGCGCGAGCCTGTGCTCACGCCCGGTCGGCGATTCAGTTTTGGCGGCGAAAGCGGGGGGCGTCGCCCCGGCTGACCTCCACCTCGTACCCCACGGAGCGGATGCGGTTCTGCATGCAGACCCGGCACTCCGCCGCCTCGTCCCCGGTGCAGATCTTCCCGTCGTACAGGAGGTATTTCCCCCGGACGCCGGCGGGGGACAGGTTCGGCATGACCACATTGGCCCCCGCCAGGATGCCCTTCTCCCGGCCCCGGGGGTCGATGGTGCCCAGGGCGGTGGTGGCGGGCAGGAGGACCTGGGGGAACATGAGCCGCAGGATGCCCAGAAGAAACAGGGTCAGCTCCGCCGTTCCCGCAGGTTTGTCCCGGAAGGGGGTGTCCTTATGGGGGATGAAGGGCCCGATGCCGATCATGTCCGGCCGGAGCTCCCGGAGGAAATAAAGGTCCGTGATGAGGTGGTCCGTGGTCTGATACGGCGCCTGGACCATCATGCCCGCCCCCACCTGATAGCCGATGTCCTTCAGGTCATACAGGCATCGGACGCGGTTATCCCAGGACAGCTCCTTCGGGTGGAGAAGGGCATAATGGGCCGGGTCCGCCGTCTCGTGCCGCAAAAGATAGCGGTCCGCTCCGGCGTCGAACCAGGCCTGATAGCTCTCCCGGCTCCGCTCCCCGACGGACAGGGTCACGGCGCAGTCCGGATGGGCGGACTTGACGGCCGATACGATGCGGCATAGGTCCCCGTCGGTGAAGCGCATGTCCTCGCCCCCCTGGAGGACGAAGGTTCGGAAGCCCAGGGCATAGCCCTGCTCGCAGCAGGCAAGGATATCCTCCTCCGTCAGCCGGTAGCGCTCGCAGTTTCTGTTGCTCCGGCGGATACCGCAGTACAGGCAGTCGTTCCGGCAGTAGTTCGTAAATTCGATGAGGCCCCGCAGATAGACGGAATTCCCGAAGTTCTCCCGCTGGCGGACCCGGGCCTTTTCAAAGAGATAGTCCGCGGTCTCCCCGTCCCGCCCGTCGATGAGCTCCCGCAGCGGCTCCCGCTCCAGGGTCCCGGCTTCGAACAGGGCGTCCACGGCGGCTCTGGCGTTCCCGTCCATTGCTCACACCTTGGAGTAGGCCGTTTTCACCGCAAGCCCGGGCAGCCGCCCCAGCTTCCCCGTCAGGGCGCTGATGGTCTCCCCCGGGGCGTCGATGGCGACGCTGATGAGGGACACGTTCCGGGCAGGATACGGGATGCCCATGCGTCCGATGATATAGGCGCTGTACTCGTGCAGGAGCGCGTTGAGCTCCAGCACGCTGCCGCTGTCCTCCACAACGATAGCGATGATGGCAAGGCGCGTTTCCTGTTCTGTCATGTCAGTCCTTCCTCCCTGTATCTACCCGGTCCAGGATGCCCTTCACATAGGCGATGGTGATGCCGTAGTTCGTCATGGGCACCCCGGCGTCCTTGGCCCGCCGGATGCGCGAGCACACGTATTTGCGGTTGAACATGCAGCCGCCGCATTGGATGATGAGATCGTACTGCCCCACATTGTCCGGGAAGTCCGCCCCCGCCGTCACGTCCACCGTAAGGCCCTGCCCGGCTCTCTGCCGGAGCATACGGGGGATCTTCACCCGGCCGATGTCCTCGTCCAGAGGCGCGTGGGTACAGCACTCCGCGATGAGGACCCTGGAGCTCTCCGTCAGCCTGTCGATGGCCCGGACGCTGTCCATGTAGTACCCGATATCCCCCTTGTATCCCGCAAAGAGCACGGAGAAGGAGGTGAGCTTCGTCCCGGCGGGCTTCATAGCGTAAACGGCGTCGAAGACCTGGGAGTCCGTCACGATGAGAGCCGGGGGCTCCCGGAGGCTCCCAAGGGCCGCGGGCAGCTCCTCCGGCTGGACGCACAGGGCCAGGCACCGCCGGTCCAGGCTCTCCCGGATGGTCTGCACCTCGGGCAGGATGAGCCGCCCCTCCGGCGCCTGAGGGTCCTGGGGCATGACCAGAACGACCACGTCCCCCTCCTTCACGAGATCCCCCAGGATATACCGCTTTTCCGGCTTCCGGGCCACGGCGGCGATCATGGCCTCCCGGAGGGCGTCGATCCCCTCCCGGGTGAGGGCGCTGACCGTCACGGGAGCAAGCCCCGTCTCAGCCTCCACCCGCGCCGCCAGGGCACGGTTCTCCTCCGGAGGACGCCGGTCTGACTGGGTGCATACGGCGATCACCGGCGTAGCCACGTCCTTAAAAAACGCCAGCCAGCTCTTCTCCTCCGTCCAGTCCCCTTCTCCGAAGAGGACGACGGCCAGGTCCGCGGACTCCGCGGCCTTCCGGGAGGCGGCGATGCGCAGCTTCCCCACCTCGCCCGCGTCGTCAAAGCCCGCCGTATCCAGCAGGACGCATGGCCCGATGCCGTGGATCTCCATGGTCTTCTTCACCACGTCCGTGGTGGTTCCCGCCTCGGGGGACACGATGGAGACGGGCTGGTCCGCCAGGGCGTTTATGAGGGAGGATTTCCCCGCGTTCATGCGCCCGAAAAAGCCAATATGGGTCCGGTTCGCCACCGGGGTCCGGCTCAGGGTCTTGTCCATGGTCCGTTTTCTCCTTTCTCCAGGATCTCCAGCGGCAGTACCGCCGCGTATTCCTTCCCGTTCAGGCGCTCCCGCCGGACGGCGATGTCCACCCCGAACAGGGCCCGCATATGCTCCTCGGTGAGGATGTGCTCCGTCCGTCCGAAGAGATGCATCCCGTTCCCGAAGAGCAAAAGCGCCTTGTCCGACACCCGCAGGGCGTGGTCGGGGTAGTGGGTGTTCAGGATCACGGTGAGCCGCCGGTCCCGGCACAGCCGTGCGATGAGGTCCAGCACCACCAGCTGGTTCCGGAAATCCAGGCCGGACTCCGGCTCGTCCAGGACGAGATACTCCGGCTCCGCCGCCAGGGCCCGGGCGATCAGCACCAGCTGCAGCTCTCCGCCGCTGAGGTGAGCGCAGCTCCGGCCCCTGAGACGGCTGATCCCCGCCAGCTCCATGGCTTCGGCCGCGATTTCCCGATCTCTCGCCCCGGGCATGGAGAAGTCCCCGAGATAGGGGCTCCGGCCCAGGAGGACCATGTCCTCCGCCAGATAGGAGAAGGCGGGCTTTCGCGCCTGGGGCACGTACGCCACACGCTGCCACAGCTCCCGGCCCCGAAAGTCCCGGAGCTCCCGGCCGTCGATCACCGTGCTCCCCCGCTCCCAGGGCAGAAAGCCCAGAAGACACTTGATGAGGGTGGTCTTTCCCACGCCGTTGGGGCCCAGGATGGCCACGGTCTCCCCGGTCTCCGCGGAGAAGCTCACGTCCCGGAGGATGGGCTCGTTCTTCCCGTAGGCGAAGGTCCCCGCCCGTACTTCGATGCTCATTCGCTTAGCCCTCCCGTCTTCCGCAGCAGCAGGATGAACACCGGCGCGCCGATGACCGCCGTCAGGATGGACACGGGGATCTCCGCGGTGTTCACGCACCGGGCCAGGGTATCCACCGCCAGCATGAACAGCGCGCCGAACAGAACGGAGGCCGGGACCACGTAGCGGTTGTCGTTACCGAAGAGCATCCGGGCGATATGGGGGATGAGGAGCCCCACCCAGCCGATGACGCCGCAGACGGACACCACCGACGCCGTGGTCATGGCCGCCGCCGCGATGACAAGGGCCCGCACCAGCCGCAGATCCACGCCCATGGCCCTGGCCTCATCCTCCGACAGGGAAAGGGCGTTGAGCCGAAACCGCAGAAGGAAGATGAGCCCCGTGCCCGCAGCGATCAGAGGCAGGGCCAGCAGCATGGACGCCCGGGTCACCCCGGAGAACCGGCCCATGAGCCAGAAGGTGATGACGGGCAGCACATCCTGTGGGTCCGCGATATATTTTATGAGGGACACCAGGGCGGAAAACAGGGAGCTTATCACCAGGCCCGCCAGGATGACCATAAGCATGGAGGGATCCCGGCCTCCCACGCCCCGGGTGACGGCGAACACCAGAAGCACCGCCGCCACGCCGAAGACCAGCGCGAGGGCCTGCACCTGGAAGGCTCCGCCCCCCAGGAGGATGCCCAGAGCCGCGCCGAAGGAGGCGCCGTTGGCGACGCCCAGGGTGTCCGGCGTGGCAAGAGGATTGGCAAACAGGCTCTGGAACGCCGCCCCCGAGGCAGCGAGGCCCGCCCCCGCCGCCAGGGCCATGATGACGCGGGGGATGCGGATGTTATAGATCGTGGTGTGGACATTGTCCGTCCCCCGCTCCACGAACAGCTCCCGCAGCACACGGCCAGGCTCGATGCGGAACTGGCCCATGCACAGCGCCGCCAGGGAGAACGCCAGGATCAGCGCCGCCGTCACGGCCATCCAAATATGAAATTTCCTGCGCTGATCCATGGTCTTCCTCCCCTCCGCGGCGCAAATTCAACTATGCTTTTCCAGGCTTTTCAAAGCCCGGTCAACTGAGCGGTATCGTTACCGGGCTGAGCTGTATAGGCTACTGCCAGCCCGGTGCGAGTTTAAAAGCTCTTTTGCATACTTTTCTTCCAAGAAAAGTACGTTACTTCCAAGATCCCGCAGCGCTGGAGGGATGATACATGGCCTCGATCTGCTCGTCGGTGAGCTCGACGCCGTAGAGGTCGTTATAGTACGCCCGGACATCCGCCGCGAGATCGAACTCGGGGAACAGCGCGGGATAGAGGACCACCGCGAGCCACTCCAGGGTCATGGGTGTGTCCACGCCGGGGGTATAGGTGCGGTAGGTGCCGAGGGGCATCTTGTACACCTGACCGTTCGCCACAGCGGAGACAGTGCTCCAGTCGTCGTCCCCCACGGCGTTGTTATAGAGGTCCTCCGGCTGGGTCTGGGTGAAGTTCGTGATAACGATGACATCCGGGTCCCACTCATAGACCTGCTCCATGGTGATGACGGCGTTCTTATTGTCCGCCTCCACCTCGTTGGCCGCGTTCAGGGCCCCGGCGGCATCGCACCACCACTGGCCGAAGAAGCTGGAGCCGGAGGTGACCATGGTATTCTCGTCATACTGGAACAGGAACAGCACGTTCTGCCGGTCCGCGTCCTCCATATCCGCCGTCCGGGACTGGATGAGGTCATACATGGAGGTGCTGAAATCGTGGACCCTCTCCCGGAGCTCCGAGGCGTCGGCGGAGGGATATATCTGGCTGAGCAGATCGATCCAGTTATCGTAGGTCACGATGCAGTCATACTGCCACTTCGTGGGAGAGACGGCCACGGACGTGAGCCCCGCGTTATCCAGCTTCTCGCCCAGGGCGGCGTTGCCCGCGTTATAGTACACGATCTGAGGCTCCAGGGCCATCAGCGCCTCCACGTTCACGTCGTCCCCGCTCATGATGTCGGTGTTCACATCCAGCACCTCCGGATACAGCTCCGACAGGATGCCGTTTTTGGCGGCGTTCATGCTGGCGGGCTCCATGGCAATGATGGTCTCCGCCGAGCCCAGGAACACCGTCAGCACCGAGGGCAGTGGCAGGATGTCCAGGATCACCACCCGGTCAGGGTTCGTGGGCACCGTCACCGTGCGGTCCGCGTGGTCCGTGACGGTCACGGTCCCGGCCTCCCCGGCGGGCTCCTCCGGAGCCTCCGGCTCAGCATCAGGCTCTTCCGCAGCCGCAGGCTCTTCGGCGGCCGGCTCTTCCGCAGCCGCAGGCTCTTCGACGGCCGGCTCTTCCACGACGGCCGGCTCTTCCGCCGCGGGGCTTCCCGCGGAGGAACCGCAGGCCGCCAGGGCGAAGAGCATGCACAGGCACAGGCACAGCGCCGTGAGCCGCGAGAGCAGATGGATGTTTGCAGTTGTTTTCATTTTATTCTTTCCTTTCTTTCCCCTCCAGCGCCATGGGGCGGTCTCGGGGTTAGTTAACATAATATTACTCCAGCAAACCCCGGACGGAAAAGTCCGGGCCGCAGAACACCGGCAGGGACGCCCGGTAGATGCGCCCCGAATAGGCCTCGTGAGGGAAGTCGACGAACCGCGTGCCGCCGTCCCTTTTCAGCGCCACCCGGTACAGCGGATCCGCCACGACGACGGCGGCCCCCCGCATGGCGGCTATGAGCTCCGCCTCGGGGACGCCCTCGTCCTCGTCCGGCCAGAAGGGATACGCAGGGGCGCCGCCCAGCAGGTTCACGGCATTTGCCAGGGACCTGGCGAAGATCTCCTCCCCGATCACCAGGACGCCTCCCGCCGGGACCGTCCAGCGCCCGGTATTGCCGAAGCTCCCCCAGGCCGTCCGGTCCTTCCCGTCGATCATGGTATCGGCCACGGCCCGCAGGACGGCTCCCGTCTGCTCCGGGCCGATGGGCAGGCCCTCCACGATGGGGATACCGCCCTTTTTCTTCATGTGCCGGGCGGGCCTTCGCCCCGCGGAGGACACCACCAGGTTCACCTTCGCCCGGTAGGCCTTTTCCATGGTCTCAAAGGTGTCTCCCATAGCCATGCAACAGTTAACATAATATCCAGCATCCTCCAGGGCAGAGCGGAGCTTTCCCACGTTGCCGTTCACGGAGAAGTCCAGGGGCGTGACGCCCACCAGGTTCACGCTGCCGGGCCGGGCGTTCCGAGTCTCCCCGGGGTCGGCGAAGCGGTCCAGCCACGCGGTGAGGGCCAGGCCCACGCCGCTGACATAGGACTTGAGGCCGTCCGTAGCCACCGGGAGCACGGGGACGCCGCACTCCTTCTCGATGAGGTACGCCACGCCCCGGTAGTCGAAGGCGATGATATGGGGGATGGAGGCGCCGCATAGGGTGATGAAGCGAGGAGCCAGATCCCTCGCCGCCTGGACCACGTCCCGGATGAGGACGTCGTCGTCCCCCATGACGGCGGTGATCTCGTCCAGGCCGGAGACGTACATAAGGCTGTCCGTATCGAACCAGCGGGGCTCGTCGTGGGTGGAATACGTGGAGTTGCAGCCCGAGGGGTCGTGGAGCACGGACATGCCCCCCAGCTCATACAGCGCCGAGCACACCCCGGACACATCCGCGGTATATGTGGATGTAAACACATGCGTTTGGTAATCGAAAGCCATTTTTTCTTTTCCTCCCGGGGGTCGCTTGGGGGGCATCCGTCTTCACGCCCGCTGTTGGCAGACGCGCATCACAGTTCTTTCGGTCCCTTTTCTTTCATGAGAAGGAACATCCGCATCCCCAGCCTTTGATCTGTACCAGCTCCCGCATGGGCTTTTCCGCCTCGCAGGCCTCCCGCATGAGCTCCATGAGCCGCCGGATGCCCCGGTAGCCGTACATGCCGTCGTTCTCCACGATGTTCACGAAGAAATTCGTGTCCTTGAAATAGGCGCTTTTCTGGCCTACGGCCAGGAGCTTCCCGGGATAGCCCCGCTCCATGCGCCGGATGTTCCAGCCAAGGGACTGGTAGATCTTCAGCTCCGGCGCGCGGCGCTGAAGGGCCTCGAACACCTCCCGGGCCTCGGTGAACACGTCCACGAACACGGACTCCACGTTGAAGCCGCGGTCCATAAGGTACAGCGCCAGCTCCAGGGGCCGGTCCACCGCAGTATAGTCGATAGACACCGGCGTGTCTTCCAGGAGCGCCAGGGTGTCCGCCGCGGCCTTTTCCGTCAGCCGCCGCTCCTCCGCGATCTCCTCCGGGCTCAGCCCGGGGATGCCGAAGAAGTCCGCCGCCGCGCGCATATCCTCGTCGATGGCGTCATAGTCGTACCCCGGCCGCATGGGCAGCCACTCCTGCCCCAGACGGAGCTTCATATCCTTCGCCGCCCGGACCGCGGTATTGTGGAAGGTGAAGTTCACCTCCGACGCCGCCATGCGCAGGAATTCATCGTAGGTCCGGCAGGTGTTCAGGTCCATGACCGTGATCCCCGCCTGCCGCAGCATCACCGTCAGGTCGCAGTATTCGCCGTACCGAAAGCAGTTGCCCACGAGGTTCGCCTGGTTTTTCACCTTCCGGCCGGGCTTCAGAAGCCGATGGATCTGCCGCCAGAGGGAGGGGATCGCCGGGGCCGTGCGGCGCATGATGGGGTCCATATAGCAGTCGATGAAATCGATATCGGGGTACTTCTCCCGCAGGACCCGGTACACCCGCTGGTAGTTCACCGCCAGGAAGTGGTGGATGCAGCTCGTATAGATGAGCATGGCCCTGGGCCGGACGGGAAGCTCCGCTATGATCCGCTCGGTCCCCCGCTGGAGGGCCTCCTCCATGTCCCCCTCCAGGATATTGTCCTCCCCGACGGTGATGGTGGAGAGCCGGTCCATGGCCCCCATCTCCGCCGTGGTCAGGACCACGCCCCGGAGGCAGCTGGTGGGACAGACGAAGATCTCATGTGCCTCCGGCACCAGGGTGCCGATGTGCACGATGTTCCACACGCCCCGCACCGGGGAGGCGTAGCTGAGGCCCAGGTCGGCGTTATATTCATATTCCAGTTCTCCGATGGGCCGAAACTCAAGCATGGTCTTCCCCCAGCGCCAGCATGCGCTCCGCCAGACGCCGTATCTCCGCCGCGTAAGCGCAGTCGGGATAGGCCTCCATGACCCCCCGGTCCCCGTCCTGGGCGTCGGAGATATGGTCGTCCCGGGGCAGGTCCGCCAGGATCTCCGTGCTCAGGTCCTCCGCCAGAGTCTGTACCTTTTTCAGCTCGTCCGGCACGTTCCGGCGGTTCAGGATAAGGCCGCCCAGGGCGGCGTACCCCCGCTTGCGGAAGTTCTCCACCGCCATGGCGATATTCGCCGCGGCGTAGATGGACATATTCTCCCCGGAGGTCACGATGAACACCCTGTCGGCATAGCCCTCCCGGATGGGCATGGCAAAGCCGCCGCACACCACGTCCCCCAGCACGTCGTACAGCACCAGGTCCGGCTTCACGATATCGAAGACGTCCCGCTCGTCCAGGGCCTCGAAGGCCGCGGCGATGCCCCGTCCCGCGCAGCCGAGCCCCGGGGTGGGACCTCCCGCCTCGGCGCAGACGATGCCCTTATACCCGGTGACGATGAGATCGTCCAGGGTGGCGGCATCCCGCTTCTCGCGCAGCACGTCCAGCATGGTGGGGATGCGCTGCCCGCCGTGGAGGTACAGGGTGGAATCCGCCTTGGGATCGCAGCCCACCTGCATGACCTTCAGGCCCAGCTCCGTGAACGCGCAGGACAGCGCCGAGCAGGTGGTGGACTTGCCGATGCCGCCCTTTCCGTAGACCGCAAAACGATACATACCGTTCTCCTTCATAAAACAAAACTCCGCCGGAACGCATCCGACAGAGCAGCAAACGCGAAGGCCCGGGCAGGGGCTTTCGCGGTATTTCCGATCATTCCTCTTTCCGCTCAGAAGCACTTTGCGGTCAGATGCACATACATATTATCAAGAATGTCCCGTCCTGTCAACGGGTTTCACGCAGTCGGTTTGCGTTGACAGGGGCGCTTGGGCTGCGCTATAATTTTCCCGAAGAATCAGTTGAAAGGAGTATCCCATGAAAAAGCTTTTCTGCATCCTGCTTTGTCTCGCCCTGGCGCTGAGCCTCGGCATGACCGCCATGGCCTCCGGCGAGGCCAGCGGCAGCACCGCCGCCGAACCCACCGTCACCGACGCCGCGGCGAAGGATCCCGACGCCGCCATCACCCTGGACGGCGTGGCCATGGGCCAGGTCCAGCGCCTCGTGACCACGGCCTCCGTCGCCTATGACGGCGGCGCTTCCGACGAGATCCACTCCACCCTGGCGGGCGTCTCCGTGAAGGACGGCGTGACCTCCATCATCTCCGACGAGGAGAATACCGTGGGCGTCGCCATCCGCAACACCGGCGCCTTCGTCCTGGGCGGCTCCTCCGATCCCGCTCTTGTGGCGGAGAAGATCAACTTCTCCTATATCACCAGCATCTACTACCCCGACTGGGAGGCCTTCTGCGGCGCTCTGGGCTATGACGCCTCCCTCAGTCTGGAGCAGATCGCCCAGTCCATCGTGGACAGCGGCAGCTCCGCCAGCTACACGAACCTGGGTCTGGCCGCCCCCGAGACCGTGGTCCTGAGCGACTATGTCATCGATCTGGCCGGCACAGGCACCAACGATATGGGCGGCTTCGGCGCGGCGGTCTATGTGTCCGACAACGCCGTGGCGGAGCTCAACAACTTCCGCGTCATCACGCGCGGTCCCGGCCGCGGCACCCTGTTCACCCGCTTCGCCGCTGACGTCACGGTAAACGGCTCCACCTTCTACGGCGTGTCCGATCCGAACCTCGTCTCCATGCAGGGCTGCCCTCCGGGGCTGTTTTTGGAGGGCAAGGTCCGCGCCACCAACGCCGTGGGCGCGTCCCATGTCACCTATAACGGCTCCGTCGTCATCTCCCAGGGCTGGGGCGCTCTTTCCACCGACAGCGACGACCTCTATACCGATTGGTCGAACCCCACGGAGCTGCACGTGAACGACAGCTACATCGCCGTCCTCACCAGCGGCTACGGCGCCTACTCTGACGGCGGCGCCCGGGACTACTTTGTCGGCTCCGCCATCGACGTGCCCGACTATGCCGCTGTGGAGACCGGCGGCGGCATCGTGTCCTACGACGCCTGCGTCATCAATTCCGGCGAGTACGGCGTCATGACTCACTCCGGCAACAGCTCCGGCGAGATCACCTTCACCGACACCGAGCTGCATGTGGGCGAGGCCGGCGTCATGCTCCGCGATACCGCCAACACCGTCACCTTCGACAACTGCACCATCGCCTTCGACGGTACCTATACCATCGATCCCGCCCTGGCCGCCCGGTACGGCGTGGATATCGCCGACGTGGACGCTCAGTTCGGCACCGTCAACGGCGTGGACCCCGATTACGTCCATACCGTTTTCAGCAGCAGCACCTCCAACTGCATCGTGAAGCTCATCCATAACTCCGACGGCGGCTCCGGCACCGAGAGCTCCGGCAAAGCCCCCACCGTCACCATCAAGAACTCCGACATGGCCGGCAACATCCTGAACACCGCCGCCATGGAGGGCGACGAATACACCGCCACCAGCGGCCCCGCCGGGGTAGGCGTCCGCACCGCCCGCAGCCTGGAGGTCACCCTGGACGCCTCCACCGTCACCGGCGCCATCTCTCTGGGCTCCGATGACTGGGAGGTCACCCACTTCGCCTCCGGCGACACCGCCTCCCAGGAGATCGGCTACGCCGAGGCCACCGTTCTCGGCATGTACCGGGAGGGCGACGAGGGCCTGCGTCTTGCGCTGACGAACGGCTCCGTCTGGGTCGTCACCGAGGATTCTTACCTCACCGAGCTCACCATTGACGCCACCTCCGCCATCGCGGGGGCGGGCGGCGCGTCTGTAACCATGACGGTGGACGGCGCGGCGACGCCCATCGTCCCGGGTGCCTATTCCGGCGAGATCGTGATCTCCCTGGCCCCCGGCGCTTCGGGAGCCTCCGGCGCTTCCGGCGGTATGGCGTAAGCTCTCTCCAAAGCATCCAAAAAGCCCATGGAACACATCTTCCATGGGCTTTCCTTTTTGGCGTGACAGCGGCGTTATCCGGGAATGCACTGACGTCGCCGAGACGCGGTCACCAGAGCTTATACCGCTCCGCTTCCTCCCGGAGCTCGTCCCGGAAGTCGGGATGGGCGATCTCGATGAGGGCCCGGACCCGGTCCCGCACCGCCATATGCCGCACATGGGCGATGCCGAACTCCGTGACGATATAGTCCGCGATGTTGCGGGAGATGGACACCACGGAGCCATAGTCCAGACCCGGCCGGATGCGGGAGACCGTCCCCCGCTTCGCGGTGGAGGGGATGGCGATGATGCCCTTGCCGCCCCGGGAATGGAAGGCGCCGTAGGCGAAGTCCGTGGCTCCGCCGGTGCCGGAGTGCTGGGTGAAGCCCACCCGCTCGGAGCAGATCTGTCCCGTCAGGTCGATCTGCATGGCGGAGTTGATGGACACCATATGGTCGTTCTGCGCGATGATATAAGGGTCGTTCACATAGCTTGCCCGCAGGACCCGGATACCGGGGTTATAGTCCACATAGTCATAGAAATCCCGGTCCCCCCACATGAAGGTGCAGATGGACACGTCCCGGTTGATGGTCTTGCGCCTGTTCGTCACATTGCCGTTTTTCATGAGAAGGCCCATGGGTGTGCTGAACATCTCCGTATGGACACCCAGGTCGTTTTTGTCCTTCAAAGCCTCCGCCACGGCCCCGGGCAGGGAGCCGATACCGAACTGGAGGCAGTCCCCGTCCTCCACCAGCGAGGCAATGTTTTTCGCCAGGGTCCGCTCCACCTCCGTGATGGGATACTCCGGGGCGTAGACGATGGGCTCGTCCACAGGCTCGATGATATAGTCCGCCATCTCGATGGGGACCTGGACCTCCCCTACGGTGTGAGGCAGGCGGGGATTCTCCTGGAAGATGACGAGATCCGCCGCCTCCATGAGCTCCAGCTCGTACTGGAGACAGCAGGAGTTCAGCACGTACCCGTTCTTGTCCATGGGGGTCACGGTGGCGATGAACACATTGGGCCGCTTCACGTCCAGCATGCACCCCGCCAGATAGTGCAGGTGGTTGGGGGCGTAGGTGACCCGCCGGTCGTCGTGGATCCTCCGGTGGGGCCCCGCGTAGAAGGCGGTGATCACGTCGATCTTCCCGTTCAGCTCCGGCATGGACAGGAAGGGATAATCCTCCTGTGGATTATTCAGCCAAACGGTCACGTTCTCCACCCGGTCCGCGATGGTGTGGATCTCGCGGAGGAAGGGACAGGTCTCGTCCCCGTAATGTCCCGAGGCGATCACGTCCCCGGACTTGATCATACCCAGCGCCTGCCGAAGGGTGATGAGCTTTGAGTCGTGCAGTTCCTGCTTTGTCATGTCTTTTCCTCGTTCCTTGTTTGTCGTGCCCTTCAGTATACCACAACTTCCCGCGGATACAACCCCCGGCGGGACCGCCGCGTCTGATGCAGTCCCCGCCGGAGCCCCTTTCGGTCCCCGGTCCGGAGGACCTTTAAAATTTTTCAGGATTTTTTCAAACAAGGGGTTGACATATCGGTTAGTCTATGCTAATATTGCATCAGTTAGAGTTAACTAATAATTCAAAGCGCTGCGGTTCGTTTTGATCGCGCGGCCTGCGAGCCTCAGGGAAGTCGTTCCATCGGGCATCGGGACGATTGGCAACCAGGCCGAAGCGGAACATCACCTCCATGCTCCTAGAAAATGCAGACATTTTGACACACTCTTACACTATCTATCTCCTATCTTCAAACCGCAGAAAAATGCAGCTCCCGATCTTCGGGAACTGCATTTTTCGTTTTTATGCGGGCGGCTCGGCAGTTTATGCGCCGGAGGCCTTCCCCTCCGGTGTGCCGGTCCACCGACCGGTGAAGAAAAACGCCAGGCCCACGATCACCTGCACCAGAGAGGCCACGGGCAGAGCGTACCCCACGCCGTAGAGGCCGGCGTGCAGCACATGGGCCGCCACGAAGCACAGGGGGATGCGCACGGCGTAGGTGGAGACGACGTTGTTCACCAGCGTGAGTCGGGTGTGGCCGGTGCCGTTTATGAAGCCGTTCACGCAGAAGGCCAGGGAGCACAGCAGGTATTCATATTTATAACCCGCGTAGTACAGGACGCCCTCCGCCACCACGCCGCTGTCCGTGGTGAAGATGCCCACGAGCTTCTCCGGAACGAAGAGGCCCAGAAGGAAAAAAACCACAGCGAAGAGCTCGCTGAGGACCGAGCCGTACCACAGGCACCGCATCGCCCGCTTCTGCTCTCCCGCGCCGATGTTCTGGGCGACCATGGCGGAGATGGAAGCATTGAAGGCGTTGGTAGGGATGGTGGCGAAGAGGAATATCTTGTCCAGGATGCCCGCGGCGGCGGAGGCGTTCAGACCGAAGCGGTTGATGATCCCCTCCAGGATGATGAAGGAGAACATGACCAGGACCTCCTGCAGCGCCACG
This sequence comes from uncultured Oscillospiraceae bacterium, assembly GCA_905234625.1. Taxonomy (GTDB): domain Bacteria; phylum Bacillota; class Clostridia; order Oscillospirales; family Oscillospiraceae; genus CAJOIG01. The sequence continues at coordinate 65,801 of CAJOIC010000007.1, forward strand.
GGTACGCCCACGTGGAGGAGCGGGCCCATGACATCCTTTTCCAGCCGGCAGCTCCTCAGCCGGAAGTCGAAGGAGAAGCCCCGCCGCTTCACGTGGAGTATGCCGAAGACCATGCACAACAGCTGAGCCAGTACCGTGGCGATGGCCGCGCCCGCCGCGCCCATACCGAAGACTCCCACCAGGAGGATATCTCCCACGATATTGAAGGCCGTGGACACCGCCACGAACAGCAGGGGCGACCGGGAATCCCCCACCCCACGCAGGATGCCGGACAGCATATTGTATACCGACTGGAAGATATACCCCACGCTGCAGATGAGCATATAGGCGACGGCGCCGTCCACGGCCTCGGCGGGGGTGTTGATCCAGCCCAGCACCGGCACGGTGAGGGCAGCCACAATGACCATGAGCCCCGCGCCTACGATCCACGCCAGCGCGAAGGCGGTGGCGGCGACCTCGGACAGAGAGTCCCTGTCCCCCGCGCCGAAGCGCTGGCCGACCACCACCGTCGCGCCCACGGACAAGCCTATGAGCAGCATCAGGAAGGTGGCGATGACCGTGCCCGCCACGGACACCGCGGAGACGTCCGCCGTCGCTGCGCAGCGGCCGACGATGTACAGGTCCACCATGCCGTACAGCGTCTGGAGCAGGTTCGCCCCGATGAAGGGCAGGGTGAAGGACCAGAGCTTCCGGAGCACGCTGCCCCGGGTCAGGTCGTTTTCAATCTTTTTCATATGGTCATCCTCCCGCGACGAGGTCCGCGTAGACAGCGCGCACCGCCCCGGCCAGATCCGCCGGAGACAGCTCGATCTGGGCCCCCACCTTCCCGGCGCTGACGCAGATCGTCTCATGTTCCCGCGCCGTCTCGTGGATGAAGGTGGGGAAGGCCTTCTTCATGCCGATGGGGGAGCAGCCGCCGTGGATATAGCCCGTCAGGGGCAAAAGCTCCTTCTGCCGGATCATATCCACGGATTTCTCCCCCGCCGCCCTGGCGGCCTTCCGGAGATCCAGCTCCTCCGCCACGGGGATCACAAAGACGTAATGACCGCCGGTCTTACCCCGGGTCACCAGGGTCTTGAACACCGCGCTCTCCTCCTCGCCCAGGAGCGCCGCCACCTGCGCCCCGGACAGAGCGGCGTCCGGCTCGTAGGTATGGCTGACGTAGGGTATCTTTTTCCCGTCCAGGATGCGCATCACATTGGTCTTGTCCTGCTTCATTCTATACTCCATCCGGTTTATTATTTCGTACCGCCATCATACGGCCTCCGGCGTCAAGCCGATTGTATCACAAGCGGCGCCAAACATAAAGGACTGTTCTTCCCGCCGGATAAAAAAACCGCAACCCCTTGAAAACAAAGGGCTGCGGATGGAGCTGCTGGGCGGATTCGGACCGCCGACCTCGTCATTACCAATTAGCCTGGTAGTTATCAAAGCCTTTTGCCGCTTGTCGTTTCTTGAATCCCTCACCCATTGAAACAAGCGGGACGCAGGATATTTACTTATTCTTTCTTATCGTTGCTTGATGAATGGTAAAAATAACTCTCTGTTGATGTCCGTGTGTCCTTCGGTGTGTCCTTTCCCCAATGAATCAGATATATAGCCGCTCCATCAGATACTTTCGTGAAACGCGGCCGGCGTGGGTGACGTACCCTTTTGCCTCCAATTCCTTGTTGAGCTGCTGCATGGTGTGGTACGCGGTCGATCTTCCAACCTGCAGGATTTCCATGACCTCCTCGACCATGACAAATGGGGATAGTTGCTGATCGATCACTTTCTTTTTCATAGCAAGACCCTTTCCAGCCTCCATGTTTTACAGTCGGCATTTTGTCGGTCAATCGTCCCCGTGCAACCAATCAAATCGTGATTATTCTGGACGCGTCACGTGATCCATCACGTGACGATCACGTGATGTAATAAGCATTATATCAGAAAGACGACCACATACACAAGTATAGGATCGCCTTATCAATCGCTTTTACCTCATACCTTCCGACCAAAGCCGTGTCGCAAACCGGAAACCTGCTGCAAAGGCACGGGCACCGATTTCGCAAACCTTTGTCTCCAGCTCCTCATACTCCTTTTTGGGAAGCATGTCCGCAGCAGCTGCACATGATATGCCCCCGTTTACCGTTTGTAAGTATATGCGATAAAGAATGTCGAGCTCGTTCAATTCATTCATGATATCATCCCTCCAATACTTACACCAATCATCGAAATGAAGATATCCGCGATAGGATCCCCAGAGTATCCCATCGCCCTCCATGCTTTTCGGATCTTAACGCAGGTATCAAAAAACAACTCCTGGGCCTCCTGCTGTTTCTGCGCACGCTCTATCTTGGGGCATTGTATAATTTCCACTCTTGTATTCCTCCTATAAATCTGATAAAGTAGAGGACGGAGCGGGCTGTGTCATTCGTCCCGTCCTCTTTGCCGCCCTTGGTGTTGGTAGCGCCGGGAGCGGCTTTCTTCATGCGCTGATGGCGTTCAGCGTGAACCGGCAGGTGGTGCTTGCCTTGCTATACTGCGCGTACAGCTCGGGCATATCGGCCTTGAGCTTGCGGCTGTCCAGGCGGGAGCTGGTGACGTTGTGCCAGGTGGCCCGCCAGCCGGTGCCCTCCAGCTCCTCGGTGCTGCGCTCTACCATCTGGGCCTTGAAGCTGTCCCGGATGGCCTCGGCCTCGGCCTGCAATTCCTCGATCTGTGCCAGCAGGGAGAAATAGGCCTCGGCCTGGGTGTTCATCTCGTAGATACTCATGGGGTAAACCTCCTTTGAATTTGTGGGATCGCGGGAGCTGTGGTAGCTCGTACTCCAAACAGCCCTCGGGCCGGTCACTTGCCACACTTAGCGCTTACGTCACTTCTTTTCGCTTTCAGCGGCTCCCTTGTTCCCTGTGACTATATGATAGCATATCGTACCCGATATATCAATTGGCAGAGCATACAAATATTGGGGACAATATATGTAGAACATGTATATTGTCCCCAATAGATAAATGTGCTATAATACGGGTAGAATGAAAAGGGGAGCGCCTATAACCGGCCGCCCCGGAAGGAGGCGTAAAATATGCCAGCATCCAAAGCTCAGCAAAAAGCTGTTGCGAAGTATATGAAAGAGAACTATGACGAGATCAAGGTTCGCGTTGCAAAGGGGCAGCGGGAACGCATCAAGGTCCATGCAGAGGCCCAGGGCCAGAGCGTCAACGGCTATATCGTCGAGGCAGTCAATGAGAAGATGGAGCGGGACGGAGCATGAGCCAATATGAAAAGCTCCTCCTTTCTATCCTGAGCGGCACGAGAGACAAGAACATAGCATTTGCGGATCTACAAACGGTCCTGGACCGTCTGGGGTTCCAATGCCGCATAAAGGGAGATCATTTCATCTACACTAAGGATGAGATCGAGGAGATCATCAACATCCAGCCCGCCGGACGCATGGCAAAGCCGTATCAGGTCAAGCAGGTCCGGGGGGTCATCCTGAAATATCAGCTGGGAGGTGTCATCGTTGAGTAAGTACGAAATCATCCTGTATTGGAGCGAGGAAGATAACGCCTATATCGCGGAGGTGCCGGAGCTGGCCGGGTGCATGGCCGACGGTCCCACCGCGAAGGAGGCCCTTCACAACGTGGAGACGGTCATACAAGAGTGGATCGAGACGGCAGCGGAGCTGGGCCGGTCCATCCCGGAGCCGCGCGGTCGGCTGAGATACGCATGATGAATCGGGCGGAGAGCGGTATGAAGACATACACGATCATCGGCGGCGTGAACGGCACCGGCAAGAGCAGTCTGACCGGTGTCTTGAAGACGCAGACGACGGACCTGGGCGTCATCATCGACGTGGACAAGATCACGGCCCAGCTCGGCGGGAGCGCCATGGAGGGCGGCAAGGTTGCCCTGGAGCGTCTCAACGATTGCCTGCGCAAAGGGGTTAGCTTCACCCAGGAAACCACGCTCTCAGGCCGCAGGGTCGAGCTGACGGCGTCCAAGGCCAAGGGGGAGGGTTACTATATCCGGCTCTTCTACGTGGGCCTGGACACGCCAGAGGAGTGCCTGGCGAGGATTGAGAACCGGGTCCGCCGCGGCGGCCACAATATCCGGGAGGAGGACGTGCAGCGCCGCTTTGCCGGGCGCTGGGAGGCGGTATCGAAGATCCTGCCCTACTGCGACGAGGCTCATTTCTTCGACAATGACAACGGCTTTGTCGAAGTGGCGGAGTATGTCAACGGCGAGCTGATCACCAAGGGGGAAAAGCTCCCTGCCTGGGTGAAGGAGCTTCAGGCGTTCCTGATTGGTCGCGGAGCCATGCTATGAACCGACGCAAAACATACACCGTTACATGGCCAAGAGACAAAAAGCCGACCGGCCTGGCTATGAATTGCCACATGCACGACGGCGAATTGCGGTATTTCGACACCCTCCGCGGCCATTCGTTCCCCGGAAAGATCACGGAGGACGGAGAGGACCGCTTCGTATTCGAGAGCGCCGCCGGCTTCATGCCGGGCCCGTGGACGTTCAAGGCCCTCACCATCGAAGATTTCCGCCGCGAGACATACAAGATCGTGGAGAATGGCCAGATCATCGCGCAGACGATCAAGACCACCGACGACCTGCATGAGTGGTACAGAAAGACCTTTGGAGACGAGGCCGGGCTGAATTGCCCGGACGTGTTACAGAATTAGGCGGAGCCATCACGGCCCCGCCTATTGCTTTCAGAAAAATCTATTCCATCCACGCCAAACAGCAGCACAAGCAGACGATCGACCGCCCTGGCCGTTACGGCCTCATAGTGATCTCGGCCTATATGCAGCACTTTGCATATCTTCATTACAGACTGTGGCTGTTCAGTCATAAACCGCAGCACCAGCAGATTGTGAAGCTTTTTATCATCCTCGTTCACTATGGCGCTGCGGCTGATCTCTATAGCGTAGTCAATGAAAACATGATGTTTCCCGGCTCTGTATCCTTCTAAGGCCTCCGTAAGCAATGTTTTCCTTCGCTGATACGGTGTCATCACAAAACCAACATCCCCTTCTCTTTTTCTGTCAGCTGCAGCGCTTCCATGTCTCGTTGCATTAGCTGGCACGCTCTTTTCTTTGCCATAAAATCCGGCATAAACTCCAAAAGATCGGCACCGTATTTCCCGGTACGGATAGCACGAAAAGCCGTATTTTCCCGATTACAAACCGCTTGGGGTGTACATCCGTTTTTAATGGCAATTCGTGAAACGGGCACGCCCTGGTAATAATGCAGAAGGATATCCCCCCTTACATCCGCCGACAAGGCTAAAAGTGCTTTGCCAAGCAGTTCGTGAAGCTCCCTCTGCCATTCCCGTGAAAGCGCAGCTTCCTCCACATTCTCCCCAGAGGCAAGCACCTCCCTTAATGGGACGTCGTCATCGAGGCTGACTGCCTCCAGCTTTTGCAGGGCGTCGAGTACGCTCTTCGTAGCAGCTTGGGATAGCCCTAGCGCCTCAGCTGCTTTGGAGATCGGCACACTTTTTCCTGCCTCGGCTTCGAGCTGCAGTTGCTTTTCTATGCATGCCTTTACCCGCTGCCGCATGTATGCAGGAACACGCACGGTATTTCCGCCGCGTTCATAATAGCGGTACAGCCCCCATTTGACGCGGTTGACAACATGGGTCGAGAGTTTGACCCCTTTGGAGCTGTCATAGCTCTGTACCGCATCCGAGAAGCTGAAATAGGATTGCTGCAGCATGTCCTCAAAATCGCTGTCGTGCTCTGTGAGGCCCGTTACACTGTGCACAGTTCGCTTTATCAGTGGCAGATATTTCTCCCATAGCGCGGCCATGACTTCCGCCGTCACTTGATTATTATCAAACACAATACGGTAGTAAAAAAATCCCAAAACTACGGACAGTTCTATTCACTATTATCGGCCCACTCAACAACCCGATTATGTTTACGCGCCTCCTCTCACGGGCATATTGGCGAATACCTTGGCCAGCCTGTCAGCCATTTCGTCGCTGATGTCGTCCACCAGGTCGCGGATGTTCTCGAACATAATGCGGACGATGTCCTCCTCGTCCATGCTGTCGCTCGCCTGGATGTTGATCTCCGGGCTGATCTGCACGTTGACGGGGACGTTGACGTTGCCCTGTGCGGCCTCCGGTGCGCTCGTGCCGCCCGATGTTGCCGTGGTGTATGTGGTGGGGGCTGTGCCGCCCTCGCCCTCGTCTGCGGGCTCCTGGATGGCTGCCAGGGGCAATTCTGCCGTCATGCCGCTGTCGCGGCTGCTGACGCCGAGCATGTCGCCGGCCTGCTCCCATAATTCCATGCCGCGGGACCTGTATTTTCCACCCAGGGGGATGATGGCCTCCGGGCCGTCCTCACCGATATAGGAAAGGATGGGAGATGTGATGATGTTGCCGGTCGCGTTGGACGCGATGGGCGCGGTGATCGTCTGGGAGGACCCGCCGGCCGAGATCGTCGCGGACGGATTGATCAGGGAATAATTGACCTGCACGCGCACCGACGTAGTTGTGTCGAAGCCAGGGGCGAATGCTGCGTTGACGCTACTGCCGGTGTTCGCCACAACACTATCCACAGCGCTGTTGATTGGGCTCATGTCGATTCCGCTGATGGCGGTGCTCAGGCTAGCGCCCATGGCTGCGGCGGATGTCGTGTAATCCTGCGAAGACAGGATGCCGGGGATTTCACTTGATACCATGGTGCCGATGGGTGACAACGAGGATGTGAACGACATGCCACTTACTGCCGTTTGCATGGCGGTTTGGAACGGCGTGTCGAGGTCAATGTCCAAGCTGTCCACCACAACCTGCAGGTCGCTGATCCTAGCATCGTATTCACTGACCGCCGCCATCAACTGCGCATCGTATTCACTCTGGGATATCGAGCCGGCTGCCAGCTGCAAATTAAGGTCATTGATCTGGACGCTCAGCTCCTCGTTGTAGGCTCCAGAAAGCGTCTCAATCTGCTCCTGTATCTGCTCACGCATGACGGCAAAGCTTTCTTCATCCATCCACGCGCTGGCAGTGATGACCGCGTCGTTGTCACCAAGCTCCCGGATACGATCCGCAAGCCCCCGGATACTGGCCTCCGCGTCGGTAGCAGAGCCTCGAACCCCGAGGCTCATGGCATCGCCGAAAAGATCAGCCGCTACGGTAGCGCTTTCAAGCTCTTCCTGCGCATGCTGAATAGCAAGCCTCGTTGTGTCGATTTGGTCCTGCTGCGCTACCAGGCCTTCAATAGCGCCGGCATCCGATAAGGCATTGTACTGCCCCTGCAGTTCAACGAGCTGCTGCTGAAGCGCTGCCACATTCTCGCGGTATGCTTCCAGGCTCTTGCCTTCGCCAAGAAATCCGGCCGATTGCGTCGTTTTTACGCTGTCATAGATGGCAGCTCCGCCAAGAACGACAGGCAGAGCCATTCCTGCCGCCAGCACACCGCCGGTGAGGGCCGAGCCTCCGCCCAACTCCGCCAGTGCGCCGGTGATTCCTCCGGCTCCTGCTGTTCCCGCACCTGCCGCAGCGCCGCCTGCTCCCACACCGCTTCCAGCAGCCGAGCCCAGGGCTTCGGATGCCGCCCCGGCGGCTCCACCGTTAACATTGACCACGCCGGCGCTCACATTCATAGTGCCAGTGGTGTAGCTGCCGATAAGACCGTCAGCACCGCCCAGGGCGCCAGCGTTACCGCCGGAGATATTGCCGAATAAGTTTAATATACCTGCCGCGGCGCTCCGGCCGCTCTGCCACAGATTCGCAAGGCCGCCCAACAACTTGATTCCGGCAACGGTACCGGCCGCGGCGATGATCCCATTGTGGTCACTAGCCCAATCTGTTATTGCCGCGCTGATTTGGTCTGTGTCAAATCCGGCTTTGAATCCCTCAAAGAAACTCTGGCCGATGCTGGCGCCGTCCTCGACGGCGTCGCTCGCGTCAAATCCCAAAAAGGCCAGGAGCCCGGATGTGATCCCGCTGCCTAACGTCTCGCCGAAGCCACTGACCTTATCGGTCAGCCATACCTTACCGGTGCCCTCCCACCATTCGGAGAACGGCTGAGCAACGATGTTGTCCCATGCAATGCTGACCTTGCTGAAGAAATCGGCGTTCTCCCATTCATCGGAGTTCACCATCTCACTGACCTTGGTGCTGAACTCGTCTACCTTCTGAAATGCTGTATCGATCCACCCACTTAAAACCGGAACTGCGCTTTCAATGGCACCGCTGAGCCATTCACCACCCCGCTCCAAAAGGGCCTGGGCCCCGGGGAGTTTCTCGCTCAGCATAGAGAACAGGTCTCCGACCGATGGGTAGAGCTTGTCACCAACAATCTCTTTCACATCACCCCATGCGTTTCGGAATTGTGTTATTTTACCTGTCGGCGTTGTCGCAAACGCTTCTGACAAGCCGTCCCAGCTTTCAGCTATGACCTCAGAAAGAACAGATATTTTCTCCATATCGGACGTCAAGTCAGACCGTAAAATATTCTCCTGAGCCTCGCTAAAGGCAAAACCTTTCTTGGTAAGACCATCAAAACTGGCGCTGGATCCGTTTAACGCCTTGCCAAGCTGTGTGGCATAGTCAACCATTTCGGAGGTGCTAAGCTCGGCTCCCCCGCTCATACCTGCAGCATAATCAGAGAGGACCTCTAAGCCCTTTTCAAGTGCCGCCGTGTCTGATACTATTCCTTAATTAAAACATTTAATAATCCAAGAACGACCAGTGATACTGCGAATAGTCTCGCAGGTAAGGCTGCGGATGGTATCACATAGGCGGT
>CAJOIC010000008.1 GCA_905234625.1 uncultured Oscillospiraceae bacterium
ATGTTGGCCTGGACGGCGGGGTTGGCCGCGACCCAGTCCTTCAGATAGGCCTTGTAGCCGGCCTCGTCGGCGGTGTAGCCTTCGCCTGCGGGAGCGGCCGCGGGCACGTACTGAGCGGCGAATTCCTCAAAGGTCATGGGGACGCCCTGGTTCAGCATGCCGTTGTAGATCATCTCGGCGGGGAAGTCCACGAAGTTCATCTCCTCCACCAGGGGCATGAACTCGTCCTCGATCTGCTCGATGGTCATGTTGGAGTTGACCTCCAGCTCGGCCAGCAGCCACTCGTGGATGTAGTCGATGAACGCGTCCTCGACGGAGACGGCCTCGCCGGAGGCCTCCGCGGAGGGCTCGGCGGACGGGTCGGCGGAGGGCTCGCCGGAGGCGAAAGCGCCGACGGACAGGATCATGCAGAGCGCCAGCATGAGCGCCAGGAGCTTGGACAGATTCTTCATTGTTTTTTCCTCCATTCGATTTCTGTTTTTCCCTGCAAGGGGAATTCCACATATGTAGTATATATTTTAAAAGTTTATCCGTCAATTAACAAACAGAAATTTTTTCAAAAAAACCGTCTTCCCGGAGTGGGAAGACGGGGGATATCACGGGGTCATACGCCGGGACGGAGGTCGATGCTGAGCCTGTCCTCGATGAAGGTCTGGACGCGGTCCCGCTCGATGTCCAGGGCGACGGCCAGCTCTCCGAAGAGGAGGTCCTCCGCCCGCTCCATGTACCGGCGGTCCACCGCGCCGAACTTGAGCTTTGCCTGCTCCCGCTCGCGCTTTTTCTGGTAGGTGGACATGGTCAGACGGAGCAGGTCCATGCAGTCGTGGCTCTCCAGCTCGGCTTTGTAGTGGTTCTCCAGCTGCTGGAGGTTCTGGTTGTGGTAGGCCTGGACATGGATGTTGGGGATCTCGTCGATGAGGGACATGGCCTCGTCCCGGGAGATGACCGGACGGGTGAACACCTTGCCGTTTTCCACAGGGGTCGTGATGGTGCCTGTCTGGTACAGCGGGGTGAGGACATAATAGAGCTTCTCCGGTTCGTTACGGGCGAATTTCTTTGCGACGATGTCCGTCACGCGGCATACGCCGGTACCTCCGTATAGGATAAGCTCTCCCTTCTGATACAACTCGATCCCTCCTTAGATAAAAAAGGTTATATTACCCTGAATGATAGCATTATAACATAGAAAAAACAAAAATGTAAGTAAAAAATTCCTGCACCGGGGATGTGCTTTTTGCACAAATCAGGTGTTATCGATCCTTTTCCGCTCCCGGACCAGCATCCCCGACACGGTGATATACGCCGCCAGGGCGCCCAGCTCGTCCGTTACCGTCACGTCGAAGAGGCAGGTGCGCCGTCCGCAGCGGATCTCCCGGGCTTCGGCGGTGAGGACCGCGCCCTTGGCCGCCGCCAGGAAGTGGATGTCGGCGGCGGAGGAGATGTATATGTCCCGGTCGAAATTCGACGCCACGCCGAAGGCGAAATCCGCCAGAGTGAACACGGCGCCGCCCATGGGCATGCCCAGGGCGTTCCGGTGGGCCCGCGAAAGCTCCAGGGAGCAGCGGGCATAGCCGGGGCCCACCGCGTCGATGACGCAGCCCACCGTCTCCGCGGCGAAGGTGTTCTTATAAAATACTTTCCGCGCTCTTTCAAGATCCGTCATTGCCGTCACCTCTTTATCAGTTTACCACATCGCCCGCCGGGGCGCAAACGGGGGGCTTGCCCCACCGGGTTGCACTTTTGCCGCGTCTGTGGTATTTTATCCTGGGCGGAGCCTCCACTTCGGCGGCGTCCGCATGTGGGGGAGGCGATGCAATGTCTCAAAAAACGACGACCCGCCGTCCCAGACGGATCAAGGTATGGCAGCGGCTTTTCATCACGCTGGGCATCCTGGTCCTGCTGGGACTGAGCAGCACGCTCTTCAGCGACCTCAGCCAGTCCCGCGGTGAGGACCCTGCCGAGGCGGAGGAGCTGGGCTGGGAGGAGGAGATCTATGCCTACGTGGTGGGCGGGGACGGCGAGCTGACGGTCCCGTTCTACAACGAGGCGCTGGCGGAGGACTGGCGCTGCGGCCGCGGCGCGTATGTCCGCCTGGAGAGCTGGGAGCCCTTCGTGGCGGAAAACGGGGCGAAATACTATCATGTCTTTTACGACGGCCATTACGGCTATATCCGATACGAGAACATCTCCGACGATAAGTCGGACGTGCTCCAGGAGACCCAGGTCTATGTCCGCACGGCGGTGGATCTGTACAGCGAGCCGGACGGGATCTCCCTTGGGCAGCTGGCCCGCAAGGGGGACCTGCTGCGCATCGTGGGCTATGACTACCTCATGCCCAACGGCAAGGTCCATATGTACGAGGTCAAGATGGGCACGGACATCGGCTGGATCCGCTCCGACTATGTCACCCTGTCCTACGCCGAGTCCCTGGAGAACTGGAACAACGAGGAGAACGTCTACGCCTACCATGTCCTCCGGGGCGACACCTACGGCGGCGGCGACGCGGCGGAGCTGGACTATTGGCCCCATGAGAAGGGAGATTTCTCCGATGCGGGCAACGTCATGCCCGACGCCTGCTACTGCCTGTATGTGTCCATCAACAGCTCCACGCCCGCCGATATAGAGCGGTATCTGGAGCTGGCGGAGGGGACGGCCATCAATACCTTCGTCTTCACCATCTATGACGATATGGAGATGGCCTACGACGCGGAGATCACGGCGCGGTACGGCCTGCTCGACAGCTACTCCGTGAAGAACACCGAGGCGGAGTTTGCCGAGTCCGTGCGCATGGTGCAGGAGGCGGGGTATTATACCGTGGCCCGCATCACCGCCTTCAACGACTACTATTTCGCCAGGAAATACCCCGAGTGGAGCATCACGGACCACACGGGGAACCCCATCACGGTCAACAACTCGTACTGGCCCAGCGTGTACTGCCGGGAGGTCTGGGAGTACAAGGTGGGTCTGGCGGTGGAGACGGTGGAAAAATTCGGCTTCAACGAGGTCCAGTTCGACTATGTCCGCTTCCCGGACTATATCATCAACTACGAGCGGGAGGGGACCGTCGATCTCAAGAACACCTATAACGAGTCCAAGGCCCAGGCCGTGCAGCGGTTTTTGATCTACGCCACCGACATCCTGCATTCCAAGGGGGTCTATGTCTCCGCGGACGTGTTCGGTGAAATCTCCAACGACTATGTGGCGCCCTACGGCCAGTACTGGCCCGCCATCAGCACGGTGGTGGATGTCATCAGCGGCATGCCCTACCCGGACCACTACACCTCCTATTACGCCGGCGGGCGGTTGTACCGCTACTATGAGCACCCCTACAATACCCTGTACGATTGGGGCGTCCACGTGGCGCTGCGGCAGGAGGAGACGTCGTCCCCGGCCATCGTCCGGACGTGGATCCAGACCTGGGACACCCCCACCTACAGCTACGATTCCCTGGCCATCCAGCGGGAGATCCTGGGCCTGTATGACGCGGGGATCACCGGCGGATATATCCCCTGGTACGGCAACGGCGACCTTGGCGTGGCAGACAATCTGGAGGGCGCCATAGACTATGACTACTATGCGCTGTACCAGGAGGCCGAGGCCGCCGGAAAGCTCCTGTCCGACTACATGGGCATCAGCACCGGCGAGGAAAAATAAAAGACCGGCCCCAGGCAGAGGCCAGATCCCATGATAAACCGAGGAGCCGACGCGAAAGCGTCGGCTCCTGTTTTGGTTTCGATAAAAGGACGGCGGCGGAGCAAAGGAAAACCGTCGCCGCCCCGGGTTGAGGGGGCTGTGTCAATATCCCTTCCGCTTCCGCGTCAGCACGGCGCCGAGGCACAGGGAGGAGCCGATCAGCACCGCCGTCCAGAGGAGGACGCCGCTGTCGTCCCCGGTCTTGGGGGCGGAGGGAGTCTTGGGGCTCTGGGCGGGAGCTGTTTTGGTGTCGGCGGCCTTCTTATGGATGGTGAAGTCCGTGGAAGCCTCGCCGTTTGTGTACATGACGGTCAGGGTGTGCTTTCCTTCGGCCAGGGTGGATAGATAGGAGGCCTTGAGATTCACGATGGTGCTGCCGGAGGCGCTGGTGTAGTTCTCCGGGTCGAGCAGGGCGCCGTCCACCTTGACGCCGGTGAACAGGGCGTAATCCCCGCTGGCGCGGAAGTACAGATCGGAGCCGCCCTCTGTCCAAGAGCCGTTTTCGCCCTCCAGGATAACATATTCGACCGGAGCGGGCTCTGTCTCGGGGATAAAGGTCAGCGTGCCGCTCAGCTTATAGGTCTGATGCTTATCTAAGATGGTTTCGATCGTGATGGAGCCGCCTGCAGCATACGCATTATCCAACTCGTCCAGATCGCCGACGAGGATCACGTCGCTGTCGGGGTCGGTGGGGGCGGTTTGGGTTATTTCGTCATGCACATCATAATAATAGACCAACTCCCCGGAAATGTCGATACTCTGGACGGAGCCCAGCGTGTCCGCCCAGGCGCGGATCTGCTCCTCATAGTCGGCGATGACGGCGGCGACGGACTTGTCCGTGACATCGCCGTCAATTTCCTCCGAAGTAAGGGTCGTGAATGTGACGGTCTTGCCGGTAACGGCATTTGTCGCGGTCGCTTCCGCGATCACGGTCGTATGATAGTATGTAGTTATTTTGCGTATGATATCGTCCTGGCCTTCGTCGGCCTCCGTAACATGAGCCTCCACGCGATAGAAGGTCTCCTTGCCGTAGTCCCCGGAGGCGATATGCGTCCGGGTGTAATCGTCGTTCACGCCATACGCCCCGGTGAGATAGTCCGAGTCGCCGATCAGCACGGCGTCCTCGGCCTCGACGTCCTCCGTCTGCTCGCCGGCAGAGACGGGCTCCTCTGTCTGCTCCTCCGTCTGGAGGGGGGCGGGTACGGCCTCCTCTGGCTGCTCCTCCGACAGGAGGGGAGCGGGTACGGGCTCCTCCGTCTGTTCCGCCGCAAGCCCGTCGGCCTCCGGGGCGTCGGTGAACGCCGAGACGCAGACCATGCCGGCCAGCATGCAGAGGATCAGTAATAACGCGCCAAATCTTTTCATGGGTGATCGCTCCTTTCCCGCTCTCCGGCGGGGATCGTTGATAAAAGCATTATAAGCGAGAAAAACACCGCCTTCAAGCCGATTCCGGCATTTGACACATCTGTGCTTTTTTGAGGAATTCCGGTGCAATTTCCATGCTGATGCGGTATGATAACGATGATAGTGACGGCGATCATGTTCGTGAAGGGGGCAGCCTATGACATTTCAGGAGACGCTGAACAGCTATATGACACGGATCGGCTGTACAGGCAAGGAGCTGGCCTCAGCCAGCGGCGTGGCCCCGTCCGTCGTCAGCCGCTACCGCACCGGCATCCACTCCCCGGACATGGACGGCGAGCAATGGCGGAAGCTGGCGGAGGGCCTGGCCGCGCTGGCGGAGGAACGGGGCGTGCGGGAGCTTGCCCGGGAGGAGATCGAGGACGGACTGCGTCAGGCGCTGCTGTCGGAGGGAGAGCAGGCGGAGCGGGACAGGAGCGTGTTCCACCAAAACCTGAACGCGCTGCTGGACGACTTTGAGGTCGGCAATACGGAGCTTGCGCAGTTTCTGCGCTTCGACCGCTCCCACATCGTCCGCATCCGCGCGGGGGAGAGGGCGCCCAGGGACATGGGCTCCTTTTCTCTGAGCGTAGGGTATCATATCGTCCGAAAATGCCGCGGCGCCGAAGACCTGGCCCGGCTGTCGGCCTTTCTCGGGGCGGATCTGCGCCCCGACGCCCCGGAACAGGAATACGCCGGCGCTGTGGCCCGATATCTGATGCCAAACAGCGAGCCGCCCAGCACCGGGAGCATCGTCACGCTCCTGCGGAAGATGGACGAGTTCGACCTGGACGAGTATATCCGCGTCATCCATTTTGATAAGATGAAGGTGCCCACCGCGCCGATCCAGCTCCCCTCCTCCCATGTGTATACGGGGCTCAAGGAGCTGATGGACGCCCAGTTGGATTTCCTCAAGACCACCGTGCTCTCCCGTTCGGATGAGGATGTGACGATGTACAGCGACCTGCCCATGACGGAGATGTCCCGGGACGCGAAATTCCCGAAGAACTGGATGCTTGGCATGGCGGCCATGCTCAAAAAGGGACTTCGGCTGAACATGATCCATGATGTGGAACGGCCTCTCCATGAGATGATGCTGGGGCTGGAGAGCTATATCCCCATGTACATGACGGGACAGATCTCTCCCTATTATCTGCCGGGGAAACAGAACAGCGTGTTCCGGCACATGCTCTGGGTGTCGGGGGACGCCGCCCTGCAGGGGGAGTGCGTGGCCGATCATATCAGGGAGGGGCGGATGTATCTCACCAGCCGCAGGAGCGAGGTGGCTGGCTTCCGGGTGCAGGCCGGGCAGCTGCTGGACCAGGCCGCCCCCCTCATGGAGATCTACGGGATCGAGAGACAGGCGGCCTTCCGACGGTTTCGAAGCAGGGAGAAGAACGGAACGGGTCCCCGGCGCTCGATCCTCTCCATGCTTCCCGTCTATACCCTTTCCGAGGAGCTGGCGGCGTGCATCCTGGACAGGAACGGGGTCCCGGAGCCGGAGCGGGAGGTGCTGATGGAGCATATCCGGGAGGAACGACAGCGGATGGAGGCCGTTCTGAAGCACAGTACCGTCAGCGACACCCTGCCGGAGATCGCCGCAGACGAATACAGCAGATGGCCCATGAGCCTGCCCCTGGCGGATATCTTCTACCAGGGCGAGATCCGGCTGACCTACGAGGAATACGCGGAGCATCTTGCCCTGTGCGACGCCTTCGCCGAGACCCACCCGGGCTATACCTGTCTCCGGGACAGGAGTGCGCCCTTCCGGAATATCCAGATCGTGATCCTGGAAGGGGAACGGGCGGTCATTTCCAAGAACAAATCCCCGGCGATCCATTTCGTGATACGGCATCCCCGGCTGGTAGAGGCCATCGAAAACATGGTCATGCCCATCACGGACTGATCCGCCATACCGCAAAAACGAAGGATCCGGGCCATCTCCCGCAGGAGAAGGCCCGGATCGGCTTTGACGACGCGGAGTTACCGGAACACGGTCTGCACCAGCAGCATATACACCGCCGTTCCGGCCAGGATGCTGACGAGGGAGTTGCGCTTCCAGATCTGGAGCCCCGCCACGCAGGCCGCGGCTATGAGCTCCGGCGCGCCGAAGGGGGACGCCGCGAAGGACACGCTCCTGAGGCAGTAGATCACCAGCATACCGATGATGGCGGGGGGCAGCACCTTTCCGAGATAGGTGACGTACTTGGGCGTGCGCTCCCGGAAGATGAGGAAGGGCAGGAAGCGGAGCAGGACGGTGACTGCCGCCATGACCGCCACGAGAACAGCGCTTTTCATGGTGCCTCCGTCGCCTCCTCCCGTCCCCGGAGCAGGGTGAGTACCAGCGTGATGAGCAGCATCGTCGGGATCAGGAAGCGGTCCGGCCCGAAGACGATGAGGCACAAAAGCGAGCTGCCGATGCCCGTGAGGGCCGGGATGTGGTCGCGGCTTGTCAGCCACTGCTCCGTGAAGGACGCGATGAACAGGGCCGTCATGGAGAACTCGATGCCCTCCGTGGAGAAGGGAAGAACGGCCCCCAACAGACTTCCGATGACGCTGCCGGCGACCCAATAGCAGTGATTGAACAGGGACACAAGGAACCGGTAAAGGCCCGGGTCCGTGTCCCGGGGGACGGCGCCGTCACACAGGAGGGAGTAGGTCTCGTCCGTCAGGGCGAAGATCAGATAGGGCTTGTATACCCCCGTGTCCTTGTATCGATCGATCATGGAGATGCTGTAAAACAGGTGCCGGGCGTTCACCGTGAGGGTGGTGAGGGCCGCGGTGAGGACAGAGGCGCCTCCCGCGATGAGCCCGATGCCCACGTACTGCATGGAGCCCGCGTAGATGAGGGTACTCATGGCAAAGGCCCAAAGCACGCTGTAGCCCGCATTCCTGAGAAGGATACCGAAGCCGATGCCCAGCACGATATACCCCGCCATCACCGGCAGAGATCTATAAAAAGCCAGCTTTGCCGTTCTGCGATTCATGTGAAGCATGCCCCCTTTCCGGGTCCGGCTTACCGGACCGGATCATGACCATCAGGCGTCCGCCGCGAGCTCCGCCAGGGCCCGGACGGCCGTGTCGATCTCCTCCTCCGTGGTGTACCAGGAGAAGCTGAAGCGCACCGCGCCCTGCTCCTTCGTCCCCAGGGCCTCGTGCATCCGGGGCGCACAGTGGGCGCCGGAGCGGACGGCGATGCCGTAGTCCTCCCACAGGGCGTCCGCCACGGCTCCCGAGTCCCAGTCCCACAGGTTGAGGGCCACGATGGCGGCCCGGTCCCCGGAGAGATCGCCGTAGACCGTGATCCCGGGGATGGACCGGACGCCCTCGTAAAAGCGCTTCGTCAGGGCGGCCTCCTTTTCCCGGATGGTCTCGGGACCGATCTTAAGAATGAAGTCCATGGCGGCGGCAAGGCCCGCCAGGCCGTGCCCGTTCATGGTGCCCGCCTCCAGGCGGGTGGGAAGCTGCTCCGGCTGCGCGCGGCTGTAAGTCTGCACGCCGGTGCCGCCCACGGCGAAGGGCCGGATATCGACCCCCTCCCGGAGGCAGAGCCCGCCGGTCCCCTGGGGGCCCATAAGACCCTTGTGGCCCGTGAAGCACAGCACGTCCGCGCCCAGCTCCTGCATGTCCACCGTCCGGGTCCCGGCCGTCTGGGCCGCGTCCACGATGAGAAGGGCGCCGTGGGCGTGGGCGATCTCCCCCACCCGGCGCAGGTCCACCAGGTTCCCCGTCAGGTTCGAGGCGTGGGTGCAGACCACGGCCTTCGTTTCCGGCCGGATGAGACGCTCGAGAGCCTCGTAGTCCGGGTTCCCGGCTTTGTCGGCGGGAACGAAGTCCGTGAGGATGCCCCGCTCCGCCTCCAGCCGGTAGAGCGGCCGGAGCACGGAATTGTGCTCGAGATCCGTGGCGATCACATGGTCGCCCCGGTCCAGAAGGCCGTTCAGGGCGATGTTCAGGGCCTCCGTCACGTTGGCGGTGAAGACGACGTGGTCCGGGCGGGGGCAGCGGAAGAGCTCCGCCGCCTTCACCCGGGCGCCGTAGATGGTCTGAGCCGCGTCCAGGCTCCCGGCGTGAGCGCCCCGGGCGCTGTTGCCCAGGGTCTCCATGGCGTTCAGGACGGCCCTGGCGACCTGGGGCGGCTTTTTCAGCGTGGTGGCGGCGTTGTCCAGATATATCATGCTCCGATCCGTCGGGCGCGGCGCGTCCGGCGGCTCCTCTCCTCTTGATGCGCCGCCCGCGGCAGGACGGCGCTGTTTCTATGATTATAGCGTCTTTGCGCCGGATTGTGAAGTACCGGGCCGCGCTAAAACGCTTGTGAAGAAGGAAAAGCGCTGATATAATAAGCTTTGGACACATCGACGGCGGCGCGGGCCGCAGGGGGCATCGGATATGCGAAAGAAGGAACCCCGGGTCGTCATCACCTTCCACACCACGGCGGAGGCGATGGCGTTGGAGCGGATATGCAGAGAGCAGAGTATCGACGGCCGCCTGATGCCGGCGCCCCGGGCGCTCTCCGCCGACTGCGGCATCGCCTGGTGCTCGCCCCTTTCCCGGCGGGAGAGGCTGGAGGCGCTCATCGCGGACGGCGGCATCGAGGCGGCGGGCATCCACGTTCTGGAGTGCTGATATGGAGATATCGACGCTATTGGAGATACGTCCCGGCGTCACCGCCATCATCGGCGGCGGCGGCAAGACCACGCTGATGCATACCCTGTCGCGGGAGCTCATGGGCCGCGGCAGAGTGATCCTCTGCACCACCACCCATATCCTCGTCCCGGAGGATCTTGACGTGGTGACCGGACCGGACGCGGCCCGGGTCCGGGGGATCCTGGCCCGCCGGAGGGCGGTGTGCGTCGGCACGCCCTGCCAGGAGAACAAGCTCACCGCGCCGCAGATCCCCATGGAGGAGCTCTCGGCGCTGGCGGACTATATCCTCGTGGAGGCGGACGGCTCCCGGGGGCTGCCGCTCAAGGCCCATGCGGGGCATGAGCCGGTGATCCCCGCCTGCGCGGATCAGACGATCCTGGTGGCGGGGGCAGACGGGTTCGGACATCCCATTCGGGAGGCGTGCCACCGTCCGGAGCTCTACGCGCGGCTTTCCGGCGGGTCCTTGGACGAGCCCGTTTCGCCCCGGCTCGCCGCCCGGGTGATCGTCGCAGAGGGCCTGGGGGACCGGGTCTTCATCAACAAAACGGAAGACGCCGCCGCCCGGGAGAATGCCCGGGAGCTGGCGGCTCTGCTGGACTGCCCGGCGGTGGGCGGGAGCCTGTGGAAGGGGGAATACGAATGCTTGTGCTGATCCGGGGCGCGGGAGATCTCGCCAGCGGCATTGCTCTGCGGCTGCGGCACAGCGGCATGGACGTGGTCATGACGGACATCGAAAAGCCCACCTCCATCCGCCGGACCGTCTCCTTTTCCGAGGCCATAAGGTGCGGCGCCTGCGCCGTGGAGGATGTGGAGGCCCGGCGGGCCGCGGACGCCCGGGAGGCTCTGGCCCTGTTGGACCGGGGCGTCGTCCCCGTCCTGGCCGATCCGGACTGCGCCTGCCGGGAGGAGCTCCGGCCCGACGCGCTGGTGGACGCCATCCTGGCAAAGCGAAACCTCGGCACGGCCATGACCGACGCCCCTGTCGTGGTGGGCGTGGGTCCGGGATTTACCGCCGGACGGGACTGTCACGCCGTGGTGGAGACCATGCGCGGCCATACCCTGGGCCGGGTCATCTATGATGGCAGCGCCCTGCCCAACACCAACGTCCCCGGGCTCATCGGCGGCTTTGCCGGGGAGCGGGTCCTCAGGGCTCCGGCAGACGGCAGCTTCACGGCGACAGCCGATATCGGCGATACGGTGGAGGCGGGGGATACCGTGGGCGTCGTCGCCGGGGCGCCCATGCGCTGCACCATCGGCGGGGTCCTCCGGGGCCTTCTGGCGGATGGCGTGGAGGTCCGCCGGGGCATGAAGGCCGGAGACGTGGATCCCCGGTCAGACGCGGCCTACTGCCATACGGTCTCCGACAAGGCCCTGGCCGTGGGCGGGGGCGTGCTGGAAGCGATCCTGCATTTTTCGGGAGGAACAGGCTATGGAAAGTGAAGTAAAGCTCACGAAGCTGGCAAACTGCGCGGGCTGCGGCGCCAAGGTGGGCGCGGGGGTCCTGGCGCAGCTGCTGGGGGACCTGAAGGTCCTCCGGGACCCCAACCTGCTGGTGGGCTTTGACAGGAGCGACGACGCCAGCGTCTATAAGATCACGGAGGACCTGGCCCTGGTGCAGACGGTGGACTTCTTCCCGCCCATCGCCGACGATCCCTATACCTTCGGGCAGATCGCCGCCGCCAACGCCCTGTCGGACGTCTACGCCATGGGGGGCGAGCCGAAGCTGGCCCTCAACATCATGGCGGTGCCGGAAAAGCTCCCGAGGGAGGCTGTGCACGAGATCCTGCGGGGCGGCTACGAGAAGGCCTACGAGGCCGGGGCCATCATCACCGGGGGTCACAGCATCCTGGACAACGAGCCGAAATACGGTCTCGCGGTGACGGGCTTCGTCCATCCGGACCGCGTGCTGACGAACAGCGGCGCCAGGCCCGGGGACGTGCTGATCCTGACGAAGCCATTGGGCATCGGCATCCTGACCACCGCCGCCAAGGTCTCCCTCACCTCGGAGGAGGGCATGGCGCTGGCGGTGAAGCTCATGACCACCCTGAACAAGACCGCCCGGGACGCCATGGTCCGCTACCGTGTCCACGCCTGCACGGACGTGACAGGCTTCGGCCTTCTGGGCCACGGCGTGGAGATGGCCGAGGGCAGCGGCGCGGAGCTCCATCTGGACGTGGGGGCCGTCGACCTCATCCCCGAGGCGCTGGAATTTGCCAAAATGGGCATCCTGCCGGAGGGGATGTACCGCAACCGCAGCTTTGCCGAGCCCCATGTGGACCCCGGGGAGACAGAACTGGCAAAGCAGGACATGCTCTATGACCCCCAGACCTCCGGCGGCCTGCTGATGGCGGTGGACCCCGGGGACGCGGAGGCGCTCATGGAGGAGCTGCGCTCCGCCGTGCCCTCCGCCCAGCGGATCGGGACCGTCCGGGCCTACCGGGGCGGGAAGCGGATCTATCTCCACCCATGAAAGGACAGAATCCGATGCTGCTGTTTTCCCTCAAGCAGCTGGAGGCCTTCACCGCCGTGGTGGAGTGCGGCAGCTTTTCCCGGGCCGCCTCCGAGCTGTTTTTGGCGCAGTCCACGGTCAGCGCCCATGTGAGTGCCCTGGAAAAGATCCTGGGAGAGCAGCTGCTCATGCGGGGGGACCGGCGCCCCATCGAGCTCACCGCCGCCGGCAGCCGGGTCTATCCCCTGGCCAAGAGGATCCTGGCGGAGGGCCGGGGGCTGCAGGAGCTCTTCCAGAACGAGGAGGAGGACGCCCCTCTGCTGCTGGGCGCGTCCACGGTGCCGGGACAGTACCTCCTGCCGGGGTATCTGGCGGCGTTCCTGCGGAAGCATCCGAACCTGCGCTATACCCTCCGGCGGGGGGATTCCGCCTCCATCCACCGCCTGATCCGGAGCGGCGACGTGCACCTGGGCTTCGTCGGCGCGAAGCTGGAGCCGGAGACTTACGAGTATATCCCCCTGGCCCGGGACACCCTGGTCATGGTGACCCGGAACAACGACCGGTACCGGAGCCTGCGGGAGAGAGGCACCCTGGGCAGGGAGCTTCTGTCCGAGCCCACCGTGGCCCGGGAGGAGGGCTCCGGCACGGACCGGGCCGTGCAGAATTATATGAGCGCCATCGGATACCCCCGGGATACCCTGCGGATCCTGGCCCGGGTGGACGATCCCGAGACCATCAAGCGGATGGTATCCCAGGGGGTGGGCGTGTCGGTGCTGTCCGCCCTGGCCGTGGCCCGGGAGGTGGAGGATGGCACCCTCCTGGCCTTCCCCATGGACGAGGAGGGGCTCCATCGGGACATCTTCCTCCTCTACCGCCGGGACGTCCCCCTGAGCCGGACGGAGCGGCAGTTCGTCGAATATCTGAAGCGTATCTCCTGACCAGGATAAGCTATTATCGTTTTTTTCGATAATAGCTTATTTCTATCGTTTTTGCCTGTTTGACAGGAGAAGGGCGATATTTTACAATAACTTTGTGGATTCTGTAACACAAAGAGGGCGGTCCTGAGCCGTCCGGGAAGGGAGAGGTTTCACTTATGTCGAAAAGGATCAATCCCTGGGTGCTGGTCACGGGCGTCGCCGTAGGTATCGCGGCGCTGGTCCTGACCGCCCTGGGCAACCCCGCCAACATGGGCTTCTGCATCGCCTGCTTCGTGCGGGATATCGCCGGCGCGGTCAAGCTGCACACCGCGGAGCCCGTGCAGTATTTCCGTCCGGAGATCGTCGGCCTCGTCCTGGGCGCCATGATCATGGCCCTGGCCACGGGCGAGTTCAAGGCCCGGGCGGGCTCGTCTCCGGCCACCCGCTTCGTCATCGGCATGTTCGTCATGATCGGCGCGCTGGTGTTTCTCGGCTGCCCGCTGCGCATGGTCATCCGCATGGGCGGCGGCGATCTGAACGCCTTTGTGGGTCTCGCGGGCTTTGCCTTGGGCATCCTGATCGGCGTGTTTTTCGTGAAGAAGGGCTTTTCCCTCAAGCGCGCCTATACGGTGGGGTCGACCGAGGGCTTTGCCCTGCCCGCCGTGCTGGTGATCCTGTTCGTGCTGTTTCTGGCGGTGCCCTCCATTTTCGCGTTTTCCGAGAGCGGCCCCGGCTCCAAGCACGCCGCGGTGTTCGCGTCGCTCCTCATTGCCATGGCGGTGGGCGCCCTGGTGCAGAAGTCCCGCCTGTGCATGGTGGGCGGCATGCGCGACGCTGTGATGTTCGGTGATTTTTCCCTGCTGTCCGGCTTCGCGGCGATCTTCCTCACCGTGCTGATCGGGAACCTCATCCTGGGCAACTTCAAGGGCTTCTCCACCTATCTTCAGCCCATCTCCCACGCCAGCCAGCTCTGGAACCTGCTGGGCATGGCGCTGGTGGGGTGGGGGAGCATCCTCCTGGGCGGCTGCCCGCTGCGTCAGCTGATCCTGGCGGGAGAGGGCAACGGCGACAGCGCCGTCACCGTCCTCGGCATGCTGGTGGGCGCGGCCTTCGCCCATAACTTCAAGCTGGCCGGCTCCGCCGCCAGCCTGACGGACGGGGTGTATTCCGCCGGCGGCATCTCCGTGAACGGCAAGGTGGCCGTGTTCATCGGTTTTGCCGTCCTGCTGGTCATCTCCCTTATGAACATATCGAGACAGAAAAAGGAGGCGGCGAAGAAATGATCGACGCGCGTGGTCAGAGCTGTCCCATCCCCGTGGTCATGGTACAGCAGGAGGTCAAGAGGACCCAGCCCCGGGAGCTGCAGGTGCAGGTCGACAGTATGGTGTGCGTTGAGAACATATCCCGCTACGCCGCGCTGCAGGGCTACGCCGTCACCGTAGACGAGGACGGCGGCGAGTATACCATGACCCTGAAAAAGTAAACATACCCCCACACCCCCCGAAACGCCCTGCCGCCGCGCAGGGCGTTTCCCTTTCCCGGAGGCGGACGGGCCGCGCTTTTTTATTGCATTCCACCGGGATTGTGATAAAATAAATTATAAGTACTCAGGGACGTTCCGTCCAAGGCCGGACGTTCTCACCAAAGGAGCGGCGCCCATGGCATCCTTTACCGTGAACGGCATTCCCGTCACCGCCGAAAAGAATCAGAAGCTCATCCGCTTCCTCCGGGACGAGCTGCGTCTTACCAGTGTCAAGGACGGCTGCAGCGAGGGCGCCTGCGGCACCTGCCACGTCCTCATCGACGGCAAGCCCACCAAAGCCTGTGTCCCCCAGACGGATAAGCTGGAGGGAAAGAGCGTCCTGACGGTGGAGGGCCTGTCCCCCTTCGAGAAGGAGGTCTATACCTACGCCTTCGGGGAGGCGGGGGCGGTCCAATGCGGCTTCTGCATCCCGGGCATGGTCATCAGCGCCAAGGCGCTCCTGGACGCAAATCCCGATCCCACCCGGGAGGAGGCCGCCTTCGCCATCCGGAACAACATCTGCCGCTGCACCGGGTATGTGAAGATCGTCGACGGCATCCTTCTGGCGGCGAAGCTCCTGCGGGAGGGGACGATCCCGCCCCCGTCGGACAGCGACTATCAGGTAGGCTCCCGGGTCCACCGCATCGACGTGGCGGAGAAGGTCCAGGGCTACGGGAAATACCCGGACGACGTATATGTGGACGGTATGTGCTACGGCAGCGCGGTGCGCGCCGCCCATCCCCGGGCGCGGGTCCTGTCCATCGACGCGGAGGAGGCTAAGGCGCTGCCCGGCGTCGTCTGCGTCCTGACCGCGGCGGACGTGCCGGGCCAGAACTACGTGGGCCACATCAAGAAGGACCAGCCCACCCTCATCCCCGTGGGGGAGATCACCCACTATCTCGGGGACGCCGTGGCCCTGGTGTGCGCCCGGGACCGGGAGACCCTGGAACAGGCGAAGAAGCTCGTCCGGGTGGAATATGAGGTCCTTCCCGCCGTCCACGGTCCCGCCGAGGCGGCGGCGCCGGACGCGCCGCTGGTCTTCGAGACGGACGAGAACAACGTCCAGGCCCACAAGCACGTCTCCCGGGGAGACGCGGAGGGGGCGATCCGCCGGAGCAGGTATGTGCTCCATGAGCAGTTCGACACCCCCTGGACGGAGCACGCCTTCCTGGAGCCGGAGTGCTGCGTGGCGCTGCCTCTGGAAAACGGCGGCGTGAAGCTTTTGACCACGGACCAAAGCTCCCATACCACCCAGCACGAGTGCGCGGCCATGCTGGGGGTGGACTTTGACCGCTGCCTGGTGGAGAACCAGCTGGTGGGCGGCGGCTTCGGGGGCAAGGAGGACATGTCGGTCCAGCACCACGCGGCGCTGATCGCCTATGTGGCCCGGGTCCCGGTGAAGGTGAAGCTCACCCGGGCCGAGTCCATCCTCATCCACCCCAAGCGGCATCCCTTCCACATGGATTTCACTATGGGCTGCGACGAAAACGGCCTCATCCAGGGCGTCAAGGCCAGCGTGGTGTCCGATACCGGCGCCTTTGCGTCCCTGGGCGGGCCGGTGCTGGAGCGGGCCTGCACCCACGCCGCCGGGCCCTACGCCTATGAGGATTTCGAGATCGAGGGCCGGGCCTACTATACCAACAATCCCCCTGCCGGTGCCTTCCGGGGCTTCGGGGTGACCCAGACCTGCTTTGCGGTGGAGACCCTCCTCAACCGCATGGCGGACCTGGTGGGCATCTCCCCCTGGGAGATCCGCTACCGGAACGCCATCCGTCCCGGGGGCGTCCTGCCAAACGGCCAGATCGTGGGACCGGAGACGGGCCTCGTGGAGACCCTGGAGGCGGTGAAGCCCTATTACGACGAGGCGGTCGCCGCCGGCGACCCCGTGGGTCTTGCCTGCGCCATGAAAAACGCGGGCGTCGGCGTGGGCCTGCCGGACTGGGGCCGGGTGAAGCTCATCGTGGAGGAGGACGGGAAGGTCCACATCTACTCCGGCGCCTCCTGCATCGGCCAGGGGCTTGGCACGGTGCTGGTGCAGATGGTGGTGACGAATGCCGGCCTACGCCCGGAGGACATCGTCTACGAGCGGTCCAACACCTGGATCGCGCCGGACTCCGGGGACACCTCCGGCTCCCGCCAGACCCTCATCACGGGAGAGGCCTGCCGCCGGGCCTGCGTACGGCTGAAGGAGGCTCTGGCGGGCAAGACGCTGGGCGACCTCCGGGGCCGGGAGTTTTACGGCGAGTATCTCGCGGCGACGGACCCCCTGGGGGCGGACGTTCCGAACCCCGTGTCCCATGTGGCCTACGGCTACGCCACCCAGATGTGCATCCTGGACCGGGAGACGGGCCGGATCAAGAAGATGGTGGCGGCCCACGACGTGGGCAAGGCGGTCAATCCCCTCTCCTGCGAGGGGCAGATCGAGGGGGGCGTGGTCATGTCCATGGGCTTCGCCCTCACCGAGCAGTATCCCATCGACGATAACTGCAGACCTACGGCGAAGTTCGGGACCCTGGGCCTGTTCCGGGCGAACGAGACCCCGGAGATCAAGGCCATCGTCATCGACAAGCCGGGCCTGGATCTGGCGAACGGCGCCATCGGCATCGGAGAGATCACCTCCATCCCCACCGCCCCCGCCATCGCGGACGCCTATTACCGCCTGGACGGGGAGGAGCGAAACTCCCTGCCTCTCGCGAACACGCCCTACGCGCGAAAAAAATAACGCGATGATATCGCGTCATTTTTCCGAAAGCTCATTCAGTTTTTCCGGGGTGTCCACGTCGGCGAGCTCCAGCGCCTCGGTTTCGAACAGGCGCAGTCGCTCCGGGTGGCGGCGGATCACCGCGCTGCCGCCGGTATCTCCGGTCAGAGCGCAAAGCTCCGGGAAGAGATCCGCCGGGAAAATGCAGGGATTGCCCCGGACGCCCCCGTGGGCCATGGCGACGATCCTGTCCGGCGCGGCCAGGTAGACGTCCAGCATGGCGCTGACGCTCTCCCGCCGGAGCAGGGGCTGATCCGCCACCTGATAGACGATGGCGCCGCATTTGTCCCGCAGGGCCTCGGTGCCGAGCCGGATCGTATGGCTGACGCCCAGTTCCGGACGGTCGTTCCGGACGCACAGAAAGCCGTATTCCTCCGCCAGCTCCGCGATACGGTCATACTGCGTCACGACGCACACGGCGGCGAGCTTCTCCGCCGGGACGGCGTCCAGGGCCCGCCGGATCAGGGTCCTGCCGTTTATAACGGCTTGTAACTTGTTTTCGCCAAAGCGCGCCGCGTTCCCCGCCGCCATGACGACGCAGCCCACGGGCACGATCCCGTTTCCGTTCATTTTTACCCTCCCAGATGTGACACGATCATTATAACCGATACTGCAGCTTCACGCAAATCTCCCGCAGGAGGACACAGACCATGAGCAAGGTCGGAAAAAGCGAAGTCCGTGTCGACGCCTTCGACAAGGCTACCGGGCGGACCAAATACTACGAGGACCGCATCCCCCCCGGGGCGCTGTATGTCCGCATCAAGCATGCGGAGAAGGCCCACGCCGTCGTACGCTCCATCGACACCTCCGCCGCCGCCGCGATCCCGGGGGTGGTGAAGGTCCTGACATGCTTCGACGTGCCGGATATCCCCTTCCCCACGGCGGGGCATCCCTGGTCCCTGGACCCCGGGCATCAGGACGTGGCGGACCGGCATCTCCTCAACCGCCATGTGCGGTACTGGGGGGACGATATCGCCGTGGTCATCGCGGAAAACGAGATCGCCGCGAAGCAGGGCGTGCGGGCGCTGACGGTGGAGTATGACGAGCTGCCCTTCGTGCTGGATGTCCAGGAGGCCATGAAGGATGGCGCGCCGCAGCTCCACGAGGGCTTTCCCAACAACATCCTGAAGCACACGGACATGCGCAAGGGCGATTACGCCGCCGCGATCCTGGAGCCGGGGCTTATCAAGGTGGAGGGCTGGTATGAGACTCCCACCGTCCAGCACTGCCACATCGAGAACCACGGCTGCTACGCCTACGAGGAGGGCGGGCGCGTCGTGGTGGTCTCCTCCACGCAGATCCCCCATATCATCCGGCGGGTGGTAGGCCAGGCCCTTGGCAGGCCCTGGGCGGACATCGAGGTCGTCAAGCCCTATATCGGCGGCGGCTTCGGCAACAAGCAGGACGCCCTGTACGAGCCCCTGTGCGCCTGGTGCTCCACCCAGGTGGGCGGGCGCTGCGTCCGCATCGACTGCTCCCGGGAGGAGACCTTCGTATCCAACCGGGTCCGCCACGCCATCCGCTTCCACATCGTCAGCTGGCTGAAGCGGGACGGGACCATCGCCGCCCGGAAGGTGGAGTGCTTCTCGAACCAGGGGGCCTACGCCTCCCACGGACATTCCATCGTGGCCAAGGCCATGGGCTCCTTCCCCCAGCACTATCCCTGCGAGAACATGGAGTGTGACAGCTGGACCGTCTTTACGAACCGTCCCGCCGCCGGGGCCATGCGGGGCTACGGTATGCCCCAGGCCTCCTTCGCGGACGAGTCGAACATCGAGGACTGCGCCGCGGCGCTGGGGATGGACCCCTATGAATTCCGGAAGAAGAACGTCATGCCCCAGGGCTTCCACGACGCCTTTTCCGGCAACACCAACTACTACGACAGCTTCCGGGAGTGCATGGAAAAGGGCGCCGCGTACATCGATTACGAGCGGAAGATGGCCGAATACGCCAAGGATACCGGCCCCATCCGCCGGGGCGTGGGCATGGCGACCTTCTGGTACAACACGGCGGTCTATCCCATCTCCCTGGAGACCTCCTCCAACCGGATGCTCCTGAACCTGGACGGCACGGTGACCTTCCAGTGCGGCGAGACGGAGATCGGCCAGGGGGCCGACACGGCGTACGCCCAAATGGTGGCGGAGGCCGTGGGGCTCCGTTCCTACCGGGACGTCCGGGTGAAATCCTGCCAGGATACGGACATCACCCCCACAGGCCTGGGGGCCTACGCCTCGCGCCAGACCTATGTGGCGGGCTTTTCCATACGGCAGACGGCGGATATCCTGCGGGAGAAGATCCTCACCTCCGCCGCGGAGCGCACGGGACATCCCCTCGGCGACCTGGATATCGTGGACGGCTGCATCGTCCGCCGGAGCGACGATTCTCCGGTCATGACCCTCTCCGAGCTTGCCATGACCGCCCAGTACGACCCCGTGCACAGCGAGCACATCACGGCGGAGAGCACCTTCACCATCCGCAGCAACGCCTATTCCTTCGGGTGCACCTTCGCCGAGGTGGAGGTGGATATCCCCATGTGCAAGGTGAAGCTGGTGGATATCGTCAACGTCCACGACTGCGGCAAGCTCATAAACCCGGCTCTCGCCCGGGCCCAGGTCCACGGCGGCATGTCCATGGCCATCGGATACGGCCTTTCGGAGCAGCTTTTGTTCGACGAGAAGACGGGCCGCCCGCTGAACAATAACCTGCTGGACTATAAGCTGTCCACCTTCATGGACCATCCGCATCTGGAGGCCCAGTTCATCGAGAATCCGGAGCCGACCTCTCCCTTCGGCACCAAAGCCCTGGGGGAGCCCCCCGCCTGCTCCGGCGCCCCGGCGATCCGCAACGCCATCTTCCACGCCACCGGCGTCGCCATCGACCGGAATCCCATCAATCCCCATGTCCTGTTCGAGGAATTCACCAAAGCGGGACTCATCCGCGACAGCTGGCGGGAGGAGGACTGATCCATGTTCGATATCAAAGCCATCTATGAAGCGCAGAGCGTCGGGGACGCGGTCCGGCTGCGGCTGGAGCATCCCGAGGCGCAGATCATCGCCGGCGGGTCCGACGTTCTCGTGCAGGTCCGGGAGGGAAAGCGCGCGGGCCGGGAGCTCATTTCCATCTATGGGCTGGATGAGCTGCGGGGCGTGAGCCTGGACGGGGAGGAAAACCTTCGTATCGGGTCCCTGACGAGCTTTTCCCACATCACCCGGGACCCTCTGGTGCAGAAGTACTGCGGCGTTCTCGGCGAGGCGGTGGATCAGGTGGGCTCCCCCCAGATCCGCAACATCGGCACCATCGGAGGCAACACCTGCAACGGCGTGACCTCCGCCGACTCCGCCTCCACGCTCCACGCCTGGGAGGCCATCGTGGAGCTGACGGGGAAAAACGGCGTGCGCCGCGTGCCCATCCACGATTTCTATATCAAAGCCGGCACCGTGGATATCCGCGGGGAGGAGGGCGAGCTGCAGACCGCCATCCTGATCCCCAGGGCAAGCTATGAGAACACCTTCGGCCACTATATCAAATACGGCATGAGAAATGCCATGGAGATCGCCACCCTGGGCTGCAGCGTGAACGTGCGTCTCAGCCCCGACAAGCGGCGCATAGAGCGCTGCCGCATCGCCTACGGCGTGGCGGGCCCGGTGCCCATGCGGGCGCCCAGCGCGGAGGCTGCAGCCAGCGGAGCGGAGCCCTCCCTCGCCCTGGCGGAGGATTTCTCCCGGGCGGTGCTCCGGGACATCCATCCCCGGGACTCCTGGCGGGCCGCCAAGGACTTCCGGGAGCATATCGCGGTGGAGATGGCGAAGCGGGCCCTGATCGAATCGGTCAGAAAGGCGGGAGGTGACATGGCATGAGCGCGCAATACAAGCTGGTCCGCTGCAATATCAACGGCAGGGACGTGGAAAAGATGGTGGACGTGCGGGCGTCCCTCACCGACATGCTGCGGAACGAGTACCACCTGACCTCCACGAAAAAAGGCTGCGAGGTGGGGGAATGCGGCGCCTGCACCGTCCTCATCGACGGGGAGACCTTCAACTCCTGCATCTACCTCGCCATCTGGGCGGAGGGCAAGCATATCGTGACGCTGGAGGGCCTCATGGGCCCCGACGGCCAGCTGTCCGATATCCAGCAGGCCTTTATGGACGAGGCGGCGATCCAGTGCGGCTTCTGCACGCCGGGCTTTCTCCTGACCGCGGCGGAGATCCTGGATATGGATCGGCTGTTTTCCGACGATGAGCTCCGCAAGCTCCTCTCGGGCCACCTCTGCCGCTGCACGGGATATGAGAACATCTTCCGCGCCGTCAAAAAGACCATGTATCGCCGTCAGGGCCTGGACCCGGAGCTGTGACCCGGTCCGATCACTCCAGACGCCGCCCCTCCGGGCGGCGTTTTTCGCGCTGTGCGGTGACCATGGAACGGCAGGGAGGATAAAGGTTACAAATTGCCTCTGGGTTGTAACCGGGATCGCCTTTACAAAGGGAGGAGGAAGTATTTATAATCGTTCATATAAACTGGAAGACGATATCTTATCTGTGGAGGACACAGTGGCAAACCTTACGAGACGGCAAAGAATCCATCTGAGATCTTATGTAAACCTTTTCAAGATCCTTTTGATCGCGGCGGTCGTGATCGCCGCAGCGGTCCTGCTGATCGTCCGCTCGGCCCGGGGGCGGAGCGGGGAAGAGGCCCCGCGGAGCGTTTCCGAGGCCTACGCGCAGGAGGCGGAGCCGATATCGGAGCCGGAGGCGGCGGAGGCGGCGCAGACCGAACCGACGCCCACGCCGGAGCCCACCCCCGAGCCCCCGGCGGCGGACGTCGGTTCCTGGGAGCTGCGGCTGGTGCGGAGCGACATGCTCCTGCCCTCGGACTATGCGCCGGAGCTCATGGAGATCGAAAACGGCCAGTACTTCGACGCCCGGGCGGGGATGCACCTCAAAAAGCTCATTTCGGACGCCAGGGACGCGGGCTACACCGTCTTCGTCTGCTCCGGGTATCGGTCCTATGACACGCAATACTACCTCTACTGGAACCATGTGGACGACTATATGGCCCAGGGGATGAGCCGGGAGGAGGCGGAGGAGGCCACCCGCGTCGCGGTGAACTACCCCGGCGGCAGTGAGCACCAGCTGGGTCTTGCCGCCGACCTGCTGGAGTATCAGGGACAGGATATGGAGCCCTACATCGGCGGCTCCGGTCTCATGCTCTGGCTGGAGGAGCACTGCGCGGACTATGGCTTCATCATCCGCTATCCGGAGGATAAGTCCGATATCACCGGCGTGGAATATGAGCCCTGGCACCTGCGGTTCGTGGGCTCCTGCGCGGGATATATCATGGGGAACCATCTGTGCCTGGAGGAGTTCCTGGCGCTCTATTCGTAAGCGAGACACTGAAAATACATATCAAGAAGAAAGGAAGAATCAGCATGAAGAAGCTACTCAAACCCCTGGCCCTCGTCATGGCGCTGTGCTTCGTCCTGTCCATCGGGGCGTTCGCCAGCGGCGATCCCAGCGGCGCCCCCAGCGGCGGCTCCTTCGCCCAGGTGGACGATACGCACTGGGCGGGCGACACCCTGACCATCGAAGCCGTGGAGATCGCGGAGGAGTATCAGGATTACGTGGACGCCACCCAGTTCTGCAACATCGCCAGGATCGTCTATGACGGCGGCGAGATCGACGTGGACTACGCCAAGTACGCCGCGATCCTCACCGTGGACGGCGTCCAGGAGGATCTGTACAATGCCGCGGGCGAGACCTTCACCGGCGATGTGGTCGTCACCCTGGTGGAGAAGGCGGCCTCCACGAACCAGGGCAACTCCAAGTTCGGCGACGATGCCGGCAGCCTCATCGGCCCCTTCTCCTATATCGCCGCCGCCTACTTCGACGAGAACGGATACCGGGAGCAGAGCTCCGTCGTGGAGGCCCAGGACCCCGGCGCGGAGATCACCGATAACTCCGTTGCCGGCATGTACTACGTCTCCGACGGCGACTATATGTCCGCCGTCTACGCCAACGCCGGCGAGCTCACCGTCAAGGATTCCGTCTTCTCGGCCTACGGCCGCGGCGGCGACGATTTCTCCGGTCAGGGCGCGGCGGTCATCGCTGCGGGCGACTCGAAGGTCACCGTGGACGGCTGCTTTTTCGTCTCTGAGGGCGCCCTCCGCTCCGCTATTTGGGCCGGGGCCAGCGCCGAGATGAACGTGGTGGATACCGTGGTGCAGACCTACAACGACGAGGATCTGGTGCCTTACAGCCCGGACGACAACTTCGCCACCCCCATGATGCAGCAGGTCCCCTTTGCCCTGGGCCTCACCGGCAACATCCGGGCCACCCTTGACTGCGGCCAGGCGGACATCACCTTCACCGACTCCCTCATCGCCTCCAACGGCTGGGCCGTCCTTTCCACCGACTCCGGCAGCGGCACCCTGGTGGCCACCGATACCACGGCGGTCCTGGGCTACATCAACTACGCTGACGCGGAGGACGCGGACGAGTATGACGAGACTGTCACCGTGAACGGCGAGGACTATGTCATCTACTACGGCCGCGCGGGCGAGGATTCCGGCTACATCGCCTACTGCGACGGCTTCACCGACTACGCCTACGGCGGACGCTGGTTCGCCCCCGACTATCTCGTCATCATCACCGGCGGCCAGGTCACCATCGGCGCCTCCGAGAAGGGCCGGTTCTACGGCTGGTCCGACCGCATCGGCTTCATGAGCCATCAGACGAACTCCAACACGCTGCTGGACATTTCCGAGTCCGACTTCGACGTGACGGACACCTTCCTTATGATCAAGTCCAAGGGCGGCAACGGCGAGACCATCAACCTCACCGACGTCAATGTGAACCTGACGGGCTCCAACCCCTGGGGCGGCAACCTCCTGGAGGTCATCGACTCCGACGATCTGGGCGGCGGCCCCGGCGCCACCACCTTCACCGTGCCCTATGGTACCTATGACGAGTACCTCGCCGCCGAAGGAAACGGCGACGGCGGCGTCACCACCCTGAACATCACCGACTCCGAGCTCACCGGCAACGTCTATGACAGCGTCGGCAGCCAGACCGGCGCCCAGACCAAGTTCCGGAACGACAGCATCGCCGTGAACCTGGACGGCTCCGTCCTCACCGGCGCGGTCAGCTCCGCCTACGGCATCCACGCGGACGCGGACGGCACGGCCCTCCTGGGCACCATCACCGTGGACTCCTATGGCCGCGAGGGTACCTATGACTACCTGGCCATCGGCCGCATCCTGAACTTCGCGGCGCCCACCGTGAACAACTCCGTCTCCCTGTCCCTTGCCGGCTCCACCTGGAACGTCACCGGGCTGAGCTATCTCGCCTCCCTCACCGTGGACGGCGCCAGCACCGTGAACGGCGACGTTTACCAGAACGGCCAGAAGATCGACCTGAAGGCCGGGACCTATGAGAACGTGGTGGTCGTGCCCGCGGACGCCGACTACGCCGCCGCCGTGGCGGACGGCGTGGCCGCCATCGAGGCTGTCACCGCCGCCGGTATCGTGCCCGCCGACCGGGCCGAATTGGTGGCCAACGTGGACATGGGCGGCTCCGGCGAACCCTCCGGCGAGGCCTCCTGATCCGCCAGAAACCATAAGAGAAAGGACTGCCCGCCGGGCAGTCCTTTTTTGATGGGAGCGTAGGTTTACCGCTGGGCGCGGGCGGCTTTTTCCAGGTCCGTCTGCTTCCAGATGGTGCTGAAAAGGACGATGGTCACGCAGGCCAGGATGACGCCGAGATAGGTCTCGGAAATGGCGAAGCTGCCGATGTACAGGGGATAGCGCCCCGTGACGATCTTCACGCCCACCCAGGCCACGCAGCATACGAAGGTCACCAGGACCCCCGCGCACACACCTCTTTCCGAGGTCCGCTTCCAGTACATGCCGAAGAGGATCACGATGAACAGCACGCCCCGGAGGGTATAGGCGGCATAGACGAGGTCCAGCACCGCGGAGGATTTCACCAGAGCAATGGCCATGAGGCAGCAGAGGACGCCGGAGACGGCGGTGCCGATCCGGGCCACCTTGGTGATCTCGCCGTCGGAGGCCTGGGGCTTCATGCGGCGCTGATAGATGTCCTTCGTGAACATGGTGGCGGCAGCCAGGATGATGGGGGACACGGTGGACAGGACCGCCGCCAGGATGGAAGCGAGGATGATACCGCCCACGACCGGGGAGAAATGCATGATGAGGGTGGTATATGCCAGCTTTGCGTCGGCGATGGGGGCGAGCAGGCCCGTCTCGCTCATGGCCCTGGCTGCCATGCCCAGCATGCAGGTGAAGAAGCCGAAGGGCACCACGACCAGCACGGAGATCAGGCAGGCCTTCTTTGCCACCTTGGGGTCCTTGGCTGCCAGGACGGGCTGGATGCTGGCCTGGGCCGCGCCCGCCGAGAGGACGGAGGCCACGATCCAGCTCGTCACCTTCGACGCGCCAACGCCGAACATGGAGAAGTGGCGGGTGCCCTCGGCCGCGTCGATGCCGTCCATGGTCGCCTTAAAGCTGCTCCAGCCGCCCATCTCCCGCAGGGCGAGGATCACGGCCAGGATCATGCCGAAATACATAAAGCCGATGTGGAGCTTGTTCGTTGCCTCCACGGAGTCCATGCCGCCGGACATGGTGTAGACGATGAAGATCACCGCGAAGATGCAGCAGGACAGGGTGAAGTCCATCCCCAGGAGGCTCTGGCCCAGCTTGCCCGCCGCGATCATCTGACTCAGGCCCACGGCGATCATCACAAAGATGAGCAGCACGCTGCACACCGTGCGGGACTTGGGGCCCACCACCTTCTCGATGATGCCGGGGATGGTGACCTCGCCGTATTTTCGATAGCGCTCGGCGAAGAAAAGGCCCATCATCAGCATGCCGACGCCGTTGGCGATGGTGTACCACCAGCCGGAGATGCCGGAGGTGAAGCCGTATTCAGAACAGCCGGTGGTGGCGGTGCCGCCAAGCCATTGGCCGCAGGCGACGCATACGATGGCGAAAACGCCCATCCCCGCGCCCACGAAGGAGTCCGACGACGTGGTCTTCCGGGAGGCAAGGATGCCGATGACCATGGTCAGGACAAAGTACAGGATGATGATGATCAGCTGCCAGTTCATACGGTCCGCTCCTCCCGCTCAGCCGCGGTACATGCCGCAGATCGCTTCGACGCATCCCTCGATGCCCAGACGGTCGGAATTGACCACGGCGTGATAGAGGTTCGGGTCGTTCCAGTCGCAGCCGGTGTAGTTTTTATAGTATGCCTTGCGGGCGGCGTCGGTGCGCTTGAGCAGGCGCACGGCCTTCCGCTCCGGCAGGTCCAGGCTCTCCATGGTCCGCCGGACGCGGTAGTCCCGGCCGGCGTGGATGAAGATGTCCAGCACGTCGTCACGGTCCCGGAGGACGTGGTTGGCGCAGCGGCCCACGATGACGCAGGGCTCCTGCTCCGCCAGCGCCCGGATCAGCTGGAACTGGATCTCCGCCACCCGGGCGCCGGTGGGCAGAGGGTCCTGATTGTTCGTGTAGTAGTACGCGGCCTCCGCCTGGGAGTACTCGAAGCGGCTCTCCAGCTTCTCGTCGATGTTCGCCACGCGGTTCTGGTCGATGCCGGTCTCTCCGGCGGCCGCGACGATGAGGAAGCGGTCATAGTAAGGCAGCTCCAGCCGCGCGGCCACCGCCTGGGCGATCTCGTTGCCGGCGCTCTCGAACTCCCGGTTGATGGTGATGATCCGATAGCTCATGAGGTCCCCTCTTTCTCGTGTTATTAAAATAACGATACCATGTCCCGCGGACACTTGTCAACTGTGCGGAGATACAACAGTTTGATGTGAGGAAATACCAAAAAAATGTGACCGTTCGGCGATTGTCACAAATATTAACAATCCTTTACAAAAGAACTTGAATATATTATTATGAAAGCCACGATGATTTGTGAAACAAACATCAGGAACAGCATGATCAGAAAGGAAAGGTACAGCACATGAAAAGATCCGCAAGAATCCTTGCCGTGCTCCTGGCTCTGTGCATGGCGCTCTCCCTGAGCGCGTTCGCGTCGGGCGAGGCCAGCGGCAGCAGCTTCGCGCAGGTGGACGCCACCCACTGGGCCGGCGATTCCGTCACCATCCGGAGCGTGGAGTATGCTCCTGAATTCACCGATCAGGGCTATGTTGACTCTACCCTGTTCACCAGCGTGTCCAAGATCGTCACCGACGCCGGGGACATCGACGTGGACAACACCGTTTACACCCCGGTCCTGACCGTGGACGGCGTGCAGGTAGACCTTTACAACATCGCCGCGGCCGAGACCTTCACCGGCGACGTGGTCGTCACCCTTGTGGAAAAAGGCGACTCCAACGCAAACCAGGGCGCTCCCTTCGGCGCGGACAAGGCCCAGTCCAGCTTCGGGCCCTTCTATTACACCGCCGCAGCCTACATCAAGGACGGCGCGTATGACGCCGCCAAGTCCGTGGAAGCCGCTCAGATCGAGGGCGCCGTGACCGATACCGAGGCAAACGGCCTCACGGTCGGCTCTGAGGGCGACTATTTCTCCGGCCTCTACATCGTGGATTCCGACTACACCGTGAATGACGCTGTCATGACGCTCACCGGCGCGGGCGGCGACGACTTCAACGGCTGGGGTGCGGGCATCGTTGTGCTAGGCAGCTCCAATGTCGGGATCAACAACAGCTTCATCCTGAGCCAGGGCGTTCTGCGCTCCGGTCTGTTCACCTCCGGCAGCGCCGTCACCACGGTGAAGGATTCCGTGATCATCGCCCTGAATGACGAGGACGCCGTCCCCTACGACACCGAGGACAACTATGCTACCCCGATGATGCAGCAGTGCCCCTTCGGCCTGGGCATCCAGGGCAATATCCGCGCCAGCCTCGCCTGCGGCGCGGGCCAGAACGTCTTTGAAAACTCCCTGATCGCCTCCAACGGCTGGGCTGTACTCTCCACCGACTCCGGACGCTCCGGCGCGGACGCCCTGATCTCCAACGCCTCCGTCGCGGTCGTCGGCTATGTCGTCGACGCGGACGACGATCGCGCCGACTTTACCTGTGAGGTGGGCGGCGATACCTACGGCGTTGCCGTGGGCCGCTACGGCGAGACCTCCGGCTACATCGCCTACGCCGACGCCGGCGTGCTCGATTACGCTTACGGCTCCGCGTGGTACTCTCCCGATTATCTCGGCATCATCACCACCGGCACCATCACCATGGCCGACGGCGGCTACGGCTGGTCCGGCCGCATCGGCTTCATGAGCCACTCCGGCGGCGGCAGCTCGGGCCACGGCACCCTGAACGTCTCCGACTCCAGCTTCGACATCCAGGATGCCTTCGCCGTCACCCAGCTCTCCGGCACCTACTCCACCTCCACCACCCTGGACAACGTGGATATCTCCCTGGCCGGCAGCGGCGCGGACATCCTCTACATCCAGCTGAACTCCGACGATAACGCCGGCGGTCCGGGCAACACATCGAACACCCTGACCGATCTGACCTACGACGAGTACCTCGCCCAGAGTGCTCCCGCCTCCGGCGAGCCCAGCGAGAACTTCAGCGACCTGAACGTCTCCGACTCCGTCGTTCAGGGCAACATCTTTAACGCCGCCACCGACGACGGCGTGGGTCTGGTCGTAAATCTCGACAACGCCGAGATCGACGGCGCCATCTCCTCCGCCTGGACTTACCACGTGGACGCTGACGGCAGCGCCCTCGACAGCCCCGTCATCGACTGCGACTACTACACCGGCACCCGGGACGGCGCGAACGGCGTCTATGACTACACCATGTACCTCCGGGTGAACGCGGAGCCCGCTCCCACCGTGAACAACCCCGTCACCCTGAATATGGCGAACGGCTCCCGCTGGATGGTCACCGGCACGAACTACCTCGCCTCCCTCACCATCGACGAGACCTCCTCCGTCCTGGGCATGGGCGTCACCATGACCGTGGACGGCGTGGAGACCGAGATCGCGCCGGGCACCTACACCGGTGAGATCGTCCTGTCCGCCGGCGATCCGCCTGCCCGTCCCGAGGGCGACGCGGAGATCAAGGCCCCCGTCATCGGCGAGGCCGCCCAGATCGAGGCCGCCTCCGCCGAGGCCGCGCCTGCCTTCGAGGCCACCGACACCTTTGAGCCCTTCAACGTGGCTGTGGACGACGGCATGGTCCTGCCCTTCTCCTCCGTGGAGCTGGCTGTCAGCGACAGCGCCGTCAGCATCTTCATCCCCGACACCCAGAAGCTCATCGAGTGCGCCATCGTGAACGGCGAGTGGATCATGGAGGGCTCCGACTTCGTGGACGACGCCATCATCGCCGCCGCCAAGGCCCTGTATGAGGGCGGCGCCGCCGCGCCCGCCTCCGGCGAGGCTTCCGGCAGCAGATGGGACGCCTGGATCGAGTATCTGAAGGCCTTCGTGGAGGACGGCAGCATCGACGATATCAAGGATATGGTCCTGTCCGAGCTGGACGCCGCCCGGGAGGAGGACTATCCCGGCATGCTGGACGGCACGGTGTTCGGCGTCTTCGCCTTCACCTATGACGCCACCCCCTACGAGGATTTCGTGGGCTGAACCGCAGATGAAAGATTCCCGGATGCGCGCATCCGGGAATTTTTTGCAAAATCACAAAAACAATTCTTTAACAGAAGGCCGATTTGTGTTATCATATATAAAAAGGCGATACCCGCGTGGCGGCGAGGAGGTCGACGGAATGAAATCGAATCGGGAAATGGATAAGGTCGTAGCGGGCCTCGATATCAAAAAGGGCCCGAAGAGGGTGGTCGCCCAGTATGCCAAGGGCATGCTGGAGGGGATGCATCTGGCCTATGTGTCCGTCGCCCGCAGGATGCTCTGTCAGGGCGAGAGCGAAGCCGCGGTCCGGCGGTTCCTGGCGGGACTTGCGGACCGGGAGGAGCTGAACGCCATCCTGGCGGACGCCAAGGGCAGCGAAAAATGACCGAAAAAGAGCTCCCCGCCGCTTCGGAGGAAGCCGCTTATATCGCTCCGGTCTGCCGCAGGGCGGCCTCGGTCACATGGGACACCAGCACCGCCGTGGTGACGGAACCCACGCCTCCGGGGACTGGGGTGACGGCCGCGGCGACGGTCTCCGCCTCCTCCGTGCGCACGTCGCCCCGCAGCCGTCCGGCGTCCTCGTCGAAGTGGATGCCAACGTCCGCCACGATCTGGCCCGGGGCGAAGTGCTCCGCGCCGAAAAAGCCCATCCGACCGATGGCAGCTACCACGATGTCCGCGTTTTTCGTGACGGAGGGCAGGTCCCGGGTCCCGCTGTGACAGATCGTCACCGTAGCGCCCGCGGCCATCAGCAGCATGGCCAGGGGCCGTCCCACCACCAGGGAACGCCCGCACACCACGGCTCTCTTCCCGGGGAGGAGCACGCCGTAATGGGACAGGAGCTCCATGACGGCCTGGGCCGTGCAGGGCGCAAAGCCCGCGCCGCTGCCCGTGAACACCCCGGCCAGCGATCCGTCTGTCACGCCGTCTACGTCCTTTTCCGGGGCGATGGCCCGGCGCGCCGCCTCATCGTCCAGAGGGGCGGGGAGGGGGCGGAACAGCAGACGGCGGCGTCGGCGTTCAGGTCCGCCAGCGTGAGCAGGAGCGCAGCCTGCGTCACATCCTCCGGCAGGGCCACGGGGCGGACGGCGACCCCCGCCGCCTCGCAGCGCTTCACGGCGCCCCGCTCGTAGGACAGGTCGTCCGCCCGGGCCCCGACCCGTACCATGGCCAGGGTGGAAACGATCCCCGCCTCCCGCAGGGCCGCTGCCTGGGCCGCGGTCCGGTCCGCGATGGCCGCCGCCACCGGCGCGCCCTTCCATAGCTCCGCCATATCAGCAGTACCTCCCATATACATCGGCGTAGACCTTCTCCGCACGTTTCCAGTATTCCTCCATGAGGGAGTCCACCTCGCGGTTTATCTCCTCCGCGTAGTCCCGGCGCTTCATGAGCCGGGTGTTCACCTTCACGTTGATGGCCGCGCCGTACATGGCGCCCCAAGCCAGCACCGCGCCTGTGGCGGCGTCGGAGGCTGCCATGACGGAGCCCCTGGCGGCGAAAGCCGCCTGCAGCTCGATGACCTCACAGCAAAGCCGCAGGATCCGCAGGGGGGAGTCCGCCGCCCGGCGCAGGCACGCCTCCAGGACGTCCTCCCGGTCCGGCGCGTCCTTGGGCAGGGCGTAGGCCCGGCTCAGCGGTTCGAAGGCGACGGCGTCCTCGTCCACGGCCAGGATCAGCTGCCGGCTCAGGACCTGGGCCTTCTCGGTGAGGAGGATCATCTCCGGCTCCACGTCGGCGTATTTCTTTTTCCCTACGGTGAGGTTCCCTACCATGGCCCCCAGGGCCGCGCCGAGAGCTCCCGCGAGAGCCGAGGCGCCCCCGCCGCCGGGGACGGCGTCCCCCGAGGCGAGACGTGCGGTGAATTGCGATAAAGTCATATCTTTGAAGTCCATGACCGTTCTCCCGGTTGTCATAATTTTCTATTATGATTATAGCACACAGAAATCGTCTTGAAAATGCCTTTGACAATTAATTAATTCACCTCCAAACGGTTGCAAATCCCGGGATGGCATGGTACAATTTAACCAAGCTGTTTAGCTAACTAACCTGTGAATATTTGTTACTTGTGTTAATCGTAAATCTCTGGTATCATACAAATATATGAGAAATACACAGAAGTGAGGTGCCTAGAAATGAACATTCCCAGCTATGAACTGACCGGAAAGGTCGCTATCATCACCGGCTCCACCCGCGGCATCGGCCGCGCCATCGCCGTCACCATGGGCAAGCTCGGCGCGAAGGTCGTCATCACCGGCCGCAAGCAGCCCGCCTGCGATCAGGCTGTCGAGGAGCTCGCCGCCGACGGCATCGAGGCTCTGGGCGTCGCCTGCGAGGTGACGAAGGCCGAGGACCGCGCCGCCCTCATCCAGAAGACCGTGGAGAAGTTCGGCCGGGTCGATATCCTGGTGAACAACGCCGGTCTCGGCGGTCAGCCCAAGAAGATGATCGACATGGACGAGCAGTACTTCGACAACTACGTCGACGCTGACCTCAAGGGCCTGTACTTCATGAGCCAGCTGGCCGCCCAGCAGATGAAGGCCCAGGGCCGCGAGGGGGCCGAGAATCCCTACCGTATCATCAACCTCGCCTCCGCCGCCGGTATCAAGGCGCCCATCGGCGATACCGTGTACGGCTCCTGCAAGGCCGCCGTCGCCCACCTGACCCGCATCATGGCCAACGAGCTGGCCCGCTTCGGCATCCTCTGCAACTCCGTCGCTCCCGGTTATGTCCTCACCGATATGACCAAGGACGTCATGGCCGACGAGAAGAACGTCGCCGCCGTCACCCGCATGATCTCCGTCCGCCGCTATGCTCAGCCCGAGGAGATCGCCTCCGTTATCGCGTTCCTGGCCTCCGACGCGGCCGGATATGTCACCGGCGTCCTGATCCCTGTGGACGGCGGCATGACGATCAATTAAAACTGCGAAATTCATTTCGCAGTTTTAGCACTCGCGCTTATCGCAGCGGGTTTGTCGCCCGCTTTGGTCGGCGCGAGAGGCTCGCCCAGGCTCGCCTTATGGTGTTTTTGCTGCGGCGAAGCCATACCAAAAACGATTCCCCGTCTGTAAAGGAGGAAGATCCCGATGCCCGAGAAATACATTGGTACATATGAGCAGTACAAGGCCCGGCTGCTCGCCATGAAGCCGAATGTCTACCTGCACGGCAAGAAGGTGGACCGCTCGAACGGCAAGGAGGGCGCCGAGCGTGACCTGGCCGACTGGATCGTGGGCGGCACCTACGTCATGAAGCAGTGCTACGACACCGCGAACGATCCCCGTTATGAGGACGTGTGCGTTGCCGAGTCAAACATCCCCGGCATGGAGGGAGCCCTCATCAACCGCTCCACCAACATCCATCACAGCCGTGAGGATCTGCTGAAGAAGCAGCTCATGACCCGCCTGATCTGCCACCGCGTTGGCGGCTGCATGCAGCGCTGTATGGGCTCCGATGCCCTGAACGCCCTGTATTCCGTGACGTTCGACTGCGACGAGGCCTGCGGCACCGAGTATCATCAGCGCCTGCTCAAGTACATCGCCTACTGCCAGAAAAACGACCTCATCTGCAACTGTGCCCAGACCGACGTCAAGGGTTCGAGAAACCCCAAGTACAAGCGCGCTCACATGCAGCCCGACCCCGACCAGTTCTTCCATGTCGTTGAGAAGGATGTGGACGGCGTTGGCCTGGATGGAAAGCCCTGCAAGGGCATCATCGTCCGCGGCGCGAAGATCTGCAACTCCTGCGCCCCCTATGTGGATGAGATCATCGCCCTGCCGACCAAGTTCATGAGCCCGGACGATTCCGACTACGCCGTCGCCTTCGCCCTGCCCGCCGACTGGCCCGGCATCAAGCTCATGGCTCTGCCCGGACAGCACCACAAGAGAAAGCATCTCGAGGCTCCCTGGGCCAAGATCGGCGATGTGGAGTCCCTGACCGTGTTCGACGACGTGTTCGTGCCCTATGAGCGCGTGTTCATGTGCGGCCGCGACAACGAGGGCGTCTGCCGCTACGCCGGCTACCTCGCCCTGATGTTCGCCCACTATCATCGCCACTCCTACACCGGCTGCAAGACCGCCGTGTCCGAGGTCATTGCCTCCCAGGCCGCTCTCGTCG
Organism: uncultured Oscillospiraceae bacterium; assembly: GCA_905234625.1. Classification (GTDB taxonomy): domain Bacteria; phylum Bacillota; class Clostridia; order Oscillospirales; family Oscillospiraceae; genus CAJOIG01. Next base: position 34,076 of record CAJOIC010000008.1, read on the forward strand.
CCGATGTGAACGACATCGCGAAGGAGTCCCACGTCCGCTCCAAGCTCTGCGACATCATCCAGACCGCCGAGCTCGTGTTCGCCGCCGGTCAGCAGTCCGCTCACCGCGCCGTGGAGTTCCCCTCCGGTCAGTGGGTCCCCGACGAGATCCTCACGAACGCCGGACGCCGTCTTGCCGGTCACAACATCTATCACGAGTACGAGATCCTCGCCGACCTCTGCGGCGGCGTGTGCGCTTCCCTTCCCACCGAGGAGAACTTCTTCATGGAAGAGGACAATGTCGGCGCTCTGTGCAACAAGTACATCGTCCGCAACCCGGCCTACTCCGCCGAGGATACCCATCGCGTCATGCGCATGATGGAAGACAAGCTCTGCGACGCCTTCGAGGGCGCACAGGCCGTGGCCGGCGTCCATGGCGGCGGCTCCCCCCTGATGGAGGAGATCACCCTCATGAGCCGCTACGATCTCGAGGAGCTCAAGAAGATCGCCAAGTACCTCGCCGGCCTGCCCGGCTATGAGGAGTGCCCGCGCTACGAGCGCGCCACCAACACGCCGCGCGCCATGCTGGCCCGCTTCGACGCTCTCAAGGCGAAGAAGGCGTAATCAAAAACACATTCTCAAAGGCGGGGATTCATCCCCGCCCTTGAGGCTTGTTTTATAAGAGTTTGACTCTCAGACATTACTAAGAAGCATTAAAAGGAGAATGGCATCCATGGCACACATGAACCGCAAAATGGGCATCCCGTCCTTTGACCTGACCGGCAAGACAGCCATCATCACCGGCGGCACCCAGGGTCTGGGCTTCGGCATGGCCTGCGCGCTGGCCGCTTACGGCTGCAACGTGGTCATCACCGCCCGTACCGCCGCCAAGGTGGAGGACGCTGTGGCCGACCTGAACGAGAACTACTGCAAGGGCGGACGGGCCCTGGGCATCCCCGCCGACTCCTCTCAGATGGAGCAGGTGCAGATGGTCATCGACGAGACCGTCAAGGAGTTCGGCGAGCTGAACATCCTCATCAACAACGCTGGTATCTCCGGTCCCACCGCGCTGATCGTGGAGACCCGCGAGGGCCGTCCCGAGTACACCGTCTCCGACTTTGAGAAGGTCATCGCCACGAACCTGACCGGCACGTTCATGTTCTGCCAGGCCGCGGCCCGTCAGATGATCAAGCAGAACGCTACCAATGGCAAGAAGGGCGGCCGCATCATCATCACCGCCTCCGTCGGCGGCCTCATCGGCGGCAAGGGCGTCGTGGCCTACGGCGCGTCCAAGGCTGCCTGCCTGAGCCTGGCCCGCACCATGGCCAACAACTTCGGCCGTGAGAACATCACCTGCAACTGCATCTGCCCGGGCTATGTGGTCACCCCGCTGAATGAGAAGTTCTTCATCGACGAGAACGGCAACCAGACCGACTACTACAAGCAGCAGTCCAAGGCTACCTCCGTCCGCCGCCTCGGCACCATCGAGGAGATCTCCGGTCCCGTCCTGGCTATGTGCTCCGATTCCTTCAGCTACATGACCGGCACCTATATCCTCTGCGACGGCGGGCAAAGTATACCTGCTGAGTAAATGAATCGTTTTTGAGGCAGCTTTGCCGCCTCAAAAACGCCCTGAGGCGAGCTTGGCGAGCCCTCGCGCCGACCAAAGCGGGCCTTGGCCCGCTGCGATAAGCGCGAGTCTCAAATTGCGAAACCTGTTTCGCAATTTATCTTTGAAAGGAGACGTGACACCCCATGCACAAGGAATATGAAAATGCCATTCTCGACATCACCGAGGAGGGCATCGCTACCATTACCCTGAACCGCCCCAAGGCCCTCAACGCCCTCTGCGGCGAGATCAACCGCGACATGATGGCGGGCATCCAGGAGGTCCTGGCCGATCCCACCGTCCGCGTCCTCATCATGACCGGCTCCGCCCGGGCCTTTGCCGCCGGCGCGGACCTGAAGGAGATGCTGGAGGTCACGCCCCGCCAGGCGCGGGACATCTGCCAGCTGGCCAAGGACATCAACGAGCTTCTGGAGTCCATGCCCATCCCCACCATCGCGGCCGTGGGCGGCTTCGCCTTTGGCGGCGGCTTCGAGCTGGCGCTGGCGTGCGACTTCCGCGTGGGCGGTCCCCGGACCACCGTGTCCTTCCCCGAGGCCGGTCTCGGTATCATTCCCGGCGCCAACGGCATGATTCGCGCGGCCCATATCGTCGGTCCCTCCAAGGCCAAGGAGCTCTCCATGCTCAACTCCATGGTCTCCGGTGAGGAGGCCTATCGCCTGGGTCTGCTCAACTGGTTCGTGAAGGCCGACGCCGAGCTGGACGCCGCCGCTGCCGCTGCCAAGAAGGCCCAGAAGGAAGCGAAGAAGTCCGGCGACGAGGCCGCTCTCGACGCCGCCAAGAAGGCCGCCAAGGCCGCCGAGGCCGCCGCGTCCCAGTCCGAGTACGACGCCATCTACGGCAAGGCCGTGGAGGTGGCGAAGCAGCTCTGCACCAAGCCCGCCAAGGCCCTTGAGAGCGTCAAGAAGGTCATCTATGACGCGGTGAACGTGAACGCCCAGCAGGGCAAGCTGAGTGAGACCGCCGAGTTCTCGCTGCTGTTCAATACCCACGACCAGCGCGAGGGCATGACCGCCTTCGGCGAGAAGCGCCCCCCGGTCTATACCAACGACTGATCTGTCAGCAAATAACCCTTACATACAATAATTTAACAGGAGGATTCCACCAATGATTCAGAAGATCGCCATCCTTGGCCAGGGCTCCATGGGCTCCAGCATCACCCAGCACGCCGCTTCCTGCGGCTTCGAGGTCATTCTCTGGGGCCGCAACCCCGAGAAGGTCGCCGCCGCCGTCGCGAAGATCGGCGCCGCCTACGACAAGCAGATCAAGAAGAACCTCGAGAAGGGCAAGATCAACGCCGAGCAGGCCGCTGCCGCCCAGGCTGATGCCGACGCCGCCAAGGCCCGCATCACCGGCACCTCTAACTGGGATGATATCGCTGCCGCCGATCTGGTCATCGAGGCTATTTCCGAGGATCCCGAGCTGAAGAAGGAGACCTTCAAGAAGCTCGAGGCCATCTGCAAGCCCGACGCCATCCTGGCCACCAACACCAGCTCCATCTCCATCACCGAGATCGCTACCGCCATCAGCACCCCCGAGCGCTTCATCGGCATGCACTTCTTCAACCCCGTTCCCCTCATGAAGCTCGTTGAGATCATCAACGGCGAGAAGACCTCCGAGGCCACCTACGAGGCCGTCAAGGACTTCTGCGACAACGGTCTGAAGAAGATCTCCGTCAAGGTCAAGGACGCCCCCGGCTTCATCGTCAACCGCGTCCTGTTCGCCTACTTCCTGGAGTGCATCCACATCTATGAGGACGGC
>CAJOIC010000009.1 GCA_905234625.1 uncultured Oscillospiraceae bacterium
GTGGCCATCGACTCCTACTACGGCGAGCGCGCCTCCGTCATCAACTACCCGATCTCCAACACCTCCTGGGCCGCCCCGCGTCCCGCGGACGACGGCTATCAGGTAGCCTTTTCCGTCGATGTGGACGGCAACCCCATCTACACCTCCGACATGACCGCGGAGGAGAAGTATGACGCCGCCCTGCAGGCCGCGCTCGGCTTCTTCGAGGCCGCGGGCTACACCGTCGAGGACGGCAAGCTCACCGCCGCTCCCGAGGGCGCTTCCCTGGAGTACACCGCCTGGATCCCCGCCGACGGCACCGGCGACCACCCCTCCTTCATGATCTTCTCCGAGGCCTCCGAGGCCCTCGCGACCATCGGCATGAACCTCATCATCAAGGACCTGTCCAACTCCTCCGAGCTCTGGGACGCCCTTGACTCCCTCGACGTCGCGATCTGGGCCGCCGCCTGGGGCGCCGCCGTCGATCCCGATATGTATCAGGTCTACTACTCCGATGTTGCGAACGGCCCGACGGACGCCGCCGGCATGAACCCCATGGGAGGCCCGGCCCAGGGCGGCGACAGCAGCAAGTACTGCATCGCCGATCCCGAGCTCGACCAGCTCATCCTGGACGCTCTGAAATCCAGCGATCCAGAGTACCGCAAGGCTGTCTACAAGGCCTGCCTCGACATCGTCATCGACTGGGCCTGCGAGATCCCCGTGTATCAGCGCCAGAACGCCATCATCTTCAGCAACGAGCGCGTGGATATCGACACCGTGACCCCCGACATCACCACCTTCTACAAGTGGCTCGAGGAGATCGAAAACGTCGCTCTGAAGTGATCCCCTTTCCCCCTGCATTTTTCCCCTGCGGCCTTCGGGCCGCAGGGGGTTTTCCCTCCGCCGTACAGCAAAGGGCGGACCGCTCCGCCTTTTGCTGTGCGGCACCGGAAACCAAAGCTTCGGAAACAAAGAAAGAACGGAGGTCATGCCGATGCGCAAATACATACTCAAGCGCATACTTCTGTCGATCGTCATCTTCTTCTTCGTCATGCTCATCGTGTACGCGCTGATGCGCTGTCTGCCCACCTCGTACATCGAGTCCATCGCGCGGCAGAAATCGCAGCAGCCCGGCTCCAAGAGCTACGCGGAGTGGATGGCGCAGCTCACCGCCACCTACAACATGGACAAGGGCATCCTCGCCGGCTATTTCGGCTGGCTGGGGGACTTCTTCCGCGGAAACTTCGGCGACAGCTGGTTCTATACCGTTCCCGTCGTGGACAAGTTCAACGATACCGTCTGGCTGTCCTTCGTGATGGGGCTCATCGCCTTCTTCTTCGAGCTCATCCTCGCGATCCCCCTCGGCATCATCGCCGCGACGAAGCAGTATTCGCGGTCGGACTATGTGATCTCCGTCATCGCGCTGGCGGGCATCTCGCTGCCGACCTTCTTCTTCGCGTCGCTTTTGAAGCTGCTCTTTTCCGTGAAGCTCGGCTGGTTCGACCTCTTCGGCCTCGTGGGACGAAACTACAACCAGCTCTCCGCCTGGGGACAGCTTATGGATAAGGGACATCACCTGGTCCTGCCCATCGTGACCCTCGTGGTCATCTCCGTCGGCTCCCTCATGCGCTACACCCGCACGAACATGCTGGAGGTGCTGAACGCCGACTACATCCGCACCGCCCGGGCCAAGGGCCTGAGCGAGAAGAAGGTCGTCTACCATCACGCCTTCCGCAACACGCTCATCCCCCTCGTCACCATCATCGGCGGCAGCCTGCCCGGCCTCTTTTCCGGCGCCCTCATCACCGAGACGCTCTACTCCATCCCCGGCATCGGCTATACCTCCTACCAGGCCATGGTCGGCGGCGACATCCCGTTCTCCATGTTCTATCTCGCGTTTCTCGCGATCCTCACGCTGCTCGGCAACCTGATCGCCGACATCCTGTACGCGGTGGTCGATCCCCGCGTTCGCATCGCGTAAGAGAGGAGGGAACCGTATGACCGACGATATGAAAAACGTGAAAAAAGACGATCCGGCCCCTCTGCGGGTGCAGAACGTACCCGGCAGCGTCGCCCGGCGGCACGCCGAGAAGATCACCGAGGAGGCTGTGAAAAACAGCTCCGCCTCCTCCGGCAGCGGCGACAACGGCGAGCAGTTCTCCCTGAACGACGACCGCCGCGTCAAGGTCCTCTCCCCCGGCGCGATGGTGGCCAAGCGCTTCTTCCGCAACCGCATCGCCGTGCTCGGCCTTGCGATCCTCGCGTTCATGTTCCTGTTCTCCTTCGTGGGCGGCCTGATCACGCCGTACTCCGAGAACCAGCAGTTCTACCGGGTCGAATACCAGAACAAGGAATACGCCGGCGTGGCGGAAAACGACGAGCTCCGCTTCGCCGCTGCCGAGGGCCAGAAGTATGACAGCGCCACCCACGCCCAGTTCATCCGCGCCCTCAACACCGCCCCGGCCGACGCCCCCGCCGCCCCCGCTCCCGCCGGAGGCTCCGGCATCGTGAAGCCCGGTGCGGTCGGCGCCGGAAGCCTGACCTCCTTCACCTACCGGGACACGACCTACTACATCTACAGGGACGGCGAGGATTTCTACCGCGTCGCCCTGGGTGACGGCACCCTCATCGGCATCGAATACAAGGACATCATCAGCTCCAGCATCGCCGGCCGGAAGCTGAGCTTCGACTTCCAGTACGGCGCCCTGCTCGCCAGAGCCACCGGCGAGACCGGCTTCACGGCGGACGAAAAGGACTACCTGCTGGACGAGGACGGACTCGTCACGCTGGACGGCGAAGAGATCGCCTTCATCAGCCGCTACGTGGTGAACCCCATCTCTCCGGACGTCTTCATCAGCCGCTCCTTCCAGGAGGAGCTCCAGGATTCGCTCCAGCAGGCGAAAAGCGGCGGCGAGGCCGAATTCCTCTTCACCGACGAGGACGGCGAGACCCACGAATACCTCGTCCGCTGGCGCCCGTCCTACAACAACTGGCAGGTCCTGCAGGAGACCGAGACCCGCGTCTACGACAGCTACGCCTCGCCCAGCCGGGAGCACTGGCTCGGCACGGACCGCAACGGCATGGACATGATGACCCGCCTGATGTACGGCGGCCGCGTGTCCCTCCTCATCGGCTTCATCGTCGAGGCGATCAGCACCGTCCTCGGCATCATCCTCGGCGGTCTCGCGGGTTACTTCGGCAAATGGGTCGATAACCTCATCATGCGTATCGTCGATATCTTCTACTGCATCCCGTCCATGCCTATCATCATTATTCTCGGCGCCGCCATGGATGCCATGAGTGTGGACCCGCAGATCCGTATGATCTACCTCATGCTGATCCTGGGCTTCCTCGGCTGGCCGGGCGTGGCGCGTCTCGTCCGCGGACAGATCCTGTCCCTGCGCGAGCAGGAATTCATGACGGCCACCGAGGCCGGCGGCATCCGCGTATCCCGGCGCATCTTCAAGCACCTCATCCCCAACGTAATCCCCCAGCTCATCGTCTCTGTTTCGATGGGCATCGGCGGCACGATCATCACGGAATCGACGCTGTCCTTCCTGGGCCTCGGCGTCAAGTTCCCGTTTGCCTCCTGGGGCAATATCATCAACGACGTCAACAACACCTTCGTTCTGACGACGTACTGGTTCATCTGGATCCCGGCCGGTCTGCTGCTTCTGCTTACCGTGCTGGCGTTCAACCTCGTCGGCGACGGTCTGCGCGATGCATTTGACCCGCGCATGAAGCGCTGAAAGGGGGGCACATCATGGCTAAGAAAAAACAGGAAGGCTACCTCTCCGCCAGAGAGTCCCGCCGCATCTCCCGGGAGAACCGGAAGATCACCAATGCCTACGAAAAGAAGAGAAAGCGTAAGAACGTCTCCGAGTCCGAGTACCTTACCACGATGCGCGATCCCGGGAACGCCGTGGAGTTTGACGATCTGCATACCTATTTCTTCACCGACGCCGGTACCGTCAAGGCCGTCGACGGCGTGAGCTTCGAGGTACCTGTGGGCAAGACGGTGGGCGTCGTGGGCGAGTCAGGCTGCGGTAAGTCCGTCACGAGCCTATCCCTCATGCAGCTGCTTCAGCGGCCGCAGGGCCAGGTGGTGGAGGGCGAGATCCGCCTGAATCTCGGCGATAAGGCCTACGACGTTACCAAGGCGCCCAACGAGGTCCTGCAGAAGATCCGCGGCAACTATGTCTCCATGATCTTCCAGGAACCCATGACCGCGCTGAACCCAGTCTTCCGCATCGGAGACCAGATCAACGAAGTCATCGCCCTGCATGACGGCGAGGGGAAGAGTGAGGAGGACATCAAGCGGCGCACCATCGAGCTCATCGAGATGGTGGGCATCGCCAACTCCGAGGGCGTGTATCACATGTTCCCCCACGAGCTTTCCGGCGGTATGCGGCAGCGCATCGTCATTGCCATGGCGTTGGCCTGCAACCCCAAGGTCATCATCGCGGACGAGCCCACCACGGCGCTGGACGTGACCATCCAGGCCCAGATCCTGGACCTGCTGCGCCAGCTGAAGGACCGGATCAACTCCTCCATCATGTTCATCACCCACGACCTGGGCGTCATTGCCGAGATGGCGGATTACGTCGTCGTCATGTATGCCGGGCGCGTGGTCGAGAAGGGTACGGCGGACGATATCTTCCATCATCCCGCCCACCCCTATACCATCGGCCTGATGGCGTCGAAGCCCGTGGTCGGGAAGCATATCGACAAGCTCTATTCCATACCCGGCAAGGTCCCGAATCCCATCAATATGCCCAATTACTGCTATTTCAAGGACCGCTGCGAGATGTGCGTCGGCGGCTGCGAGGGAGACTATCCCTCGATGGTGAGCCTGTCCGATACGCATAAGGTCAGCTGCTATCGCTATTACGGGAAGGAGGGGGAATGACATGCCGTATATGAAGGCCGGCAAAACCGACGACGAGACCTTCGAGGAAAACAAACAGGCTTCCCAGCAGCATGCCGAGGATTTCCCCAAGTCGAAAAAGGTCAAAGGGGGGAAACTCGTCATCGATAACGACTATACGCCTCTGACCTACGATCCTCAGTATATCCTCATGGTCAACCGCCTGAAGAAGTACTTCCCCATCAAGGGCGGTATGATCTCAAAGACCGTCGGCCATGTGAAAGCGGTGGACGGCGTCAGCTTCAACCTCAAGCGCGGCACCACCATGGGCCTCGTGGGCGAGTCCGGCTGCGGCAAGACCACCCTGGGCCGTGTGATCCTGCGTCTGTCCGGGGAGAAGAGCGGCGGTCAGGTGCTCTTTAACGGCCAGGAGGTCTATGACCTGTCCGCCAAAGAGATGCGTGCCCTGCGTCCCAAGATGCAGATCATCTTCCAGGACCCGTTCTCCAGTCTGTCCCCGCGCCTTCCCGTCGGCGAGATCATCGGCGAGGCCGTGCGGGAGCACGGTATCGTGTCCAAGGAGGAATTTGACGATTACATCGACGGTGTCATGGACAACTGCGGCCTGCAGCCCTTCCATAAGGATCGCTATCCCCACGAGTTCTCCGGCGGCCAGCGTCAGCGCATCTGTATCGCCAGGGCCCTGGCGCTGAACCCCGAATTCGTCGTTTGTGACGAGCCTGTGTCCGCGCTGGACGTGTCGATCCAGGCGCAGATCATAAACCTGCTGCGGGAGCTGCAGGAAAAGTATAAGCTGACGTATCTTTTCATTTCCCATGATCTGTCGGTCGTGGAGCACATCTCCGACTCCGTGGGCGTCATGTACCTCGGGAATCTCGTGGAGTACGGCACGACGGAGAATATCTTCTCGAACCCGCTGCACCCCTATACCGAGGCGCTGTTTTCCGCGATCCCCATCCCGGACCCGGACGCGAAAATGAACCGCATCATCCTCAAGGGAAGCATCCCCAGTCCTGCAAACCCGCCCAAGGGCTGCAAATTCCACACCCGCTGCGAGAAGTGCATGGACGTGTGCCAGTACGCAGCACCCGAGTGGATCGAGGTGGAGGAGGGGCATTTCTGCGCCTGTCACCTCTATAACGACGAGGATCGGAACGCCCGCGCCCGGGAGACCGCCGCGGCGGCCCAAAGCGCGGAGAAGGAAGCCGACGCATGACCCGGAAATCGAAACGGGAATACGAGGACGACGACGGACGAACCATCGCCCGGATGAATGTGGACGGGATGCCCTGGTACACCGGCGGCTTCACCCCTCCGGCGGAGGAGGACCGGACGCCGGACGCCCCTGCGCCGGAAAAACCGCCGATGTCCAAGGCCGAGGTCCGGGGCTATGCCTGGGCGGCGGTCAAGGCCGGCCTTCTCATCGGCGCCGTGTTCGCTGTCGCGTACGGGCTGTTTCTGCTGTTTTGTCAATTTGTTTGGTTTCGATAAACGCCTTTGCATCCGATACGGAGGCGGAGGCATCCCCACCCCCCAAGCTTTTGAAAGCGCCTTTCACCCCCCGGCGATTTCAAAGGAGAAAACTCCCGGCTTCCGTCCGGGAGTTTTCGTTTGCCTGAGCTGTCAGCCGGATTGACGGAAGCGGCGGAAGCGTATATAATGATGTGGATTCTGACAGGAACGGAGAGCGAATATGCAGATGAATATACTGGAATACCTGGAGGCCTCGGCGGCGAGATTTCCGGACAAGATCGCTTTTGGCGACGATAAGACGACCCTGACCTTTGCGCAGCTGAACGAGAAAGCCCGCCGGGCAGGCTCGTATCTCTCCGCCCGGATCGGGACGAATGTGCCCGTGGCGGTGTTCATGGAGAAGACACCGGAGTGCCTGGCGGCATTTTTTGCGGCGGTGAGCGCCGGCTGCTTCTATGTCCCCCTGGATACCAAGATGCCGGCCGAGCGCATCAAGCTCATTTTCGATACGCTGCATCCTGCCTTCGTGTTCTACGACGCCAAAAATGCCGCGAACGCCGCGGCCGTGGCAGGGCAGGCGCAGACCGCGCTGTTTTCCGATGCCGCGAGCGCGGATATTGACGAGGCTGCCCTGGCCCGCATACGCCGGGACCATGTGGACACGGACCTTTTGTACGTCCTCTTCACCAGCGGCTCCACCGGTGTGCCTAAGGGCGTTACCATCAGCCACCGCAGCATCATCGACTGGGCGGACTGGCTCCATGAGACCCTGGACATCGACGAGAACGCCGTCCTGGGCAATCAAGCGCCCTTCGTGTTTGATAACTCCACCCTGGACATCTATTCTACCCTGAAAAACGGCGCGACCACCTGGATCATCCCGAAGAAGTGCTTCTCCTTCCATAAGACGATGATGCAGTTTTTGGCGGAGCACGAGATCAACACCATCTTTTTCGTGCCGTCGGCCCTCATTGCCATCGCGAACTCCGGCATTCTGGAGACCACCGTGCCGGCCACGCTGCAGCGGGTGTATTTCTGCGGCGAGGTCATGCCGAACCGCCAGCTCAACATGTGGCGGCGGGCGCTGCCGGAGGCGAAGTTCTGCAATATGTACGGCCCCACGGAAATCACAGACGTCTGCGCGTATTACATCGTGGACCGGGAATTCGACGACGACGAGCCCCTGCCCATCGGCTTCCCCTGCAAAAACACCCGCATCCTCATCCTGAACGATGAGAACAGGCCCGTTGGCACGGACGAGACCGGCGAGCTCTGCGTTTTGGGCACCTGCCTGTCCCATGGATACTACAATAACCCCGCCCAAACGGAGAAGGCCTTCGTCCAGAACCCCCTGAACACCGTCTTCACCGAGCGGATGTACCGTACCGGGGATCTGGCCCGCTGGAACGACCGGGGGGAGATCATGTTCCTGGGACGGAAGGACTTCCAGATCAAGCACCAGGGCTGCTATCGCATCGAGCTGGGCGAGATCGAGACGGCGCTGCTGGCGGTGCCCTCCGTCTCAAACGGCTGCTGCCTCTTCGACGAGCCGAAGGACGAGATCGTATGCGTCTATATCGGCGGAGAGGACCCTCAGGCCCTGGCCAGGCAGCTGGCGGTGAAGCTGCCCACGTACATGATGCCGAACCGCTATGTGCAGCTGGAACGACTGCCCATGACCATCAACGACAAGATCGACCGGGTCACGCTGAAAAAGACCTATATCGGCTGAAAAAGCGGGGAAATCCCCGCTTTTTTGCTGTTATGAGCGCATGTAATATTAATTTCATGATTTTATATTAATTTTTTTATGTATTTTTACGCGTAGTGTGGTATAATGCCCCTATTGTAAGAATTAGCAGATCAAAGGAGGACCCTTCTTATGCCGATAACACCGGATGAGAAGAAAGAGCTTCAAAGGATCGCGAAGGAGCTTCGCCTGACGGTCATCGACGTGATGGCCTGGGCCGGCGGCGCTCATGTGGGCGGCTCTCTCAGCTGCCTGGATCTTCTGACGGCTCTGTATTTCAAATATCTGAAGATAGACCCCGAGGACCCGGACTGGGACGAGCGGGACTGGTTCATCCTCTCCAAGGGCCACGCCGCGGCGAGCTACATCCCTGTCCTGTCGAAGCGGGGGTATTTCCCTCAGGAGGAGCTGCGCACGTTCAACCACTTCGGCAGTCCCTTCGCCATGCACCCTGACAGCAACAAGGTCGTGGGCTGCGACGTTTCCGCGGGAAGCCTCGGCCACGGCTTGCCCATCGCCTTCGGTCTGGGCCTGGGCTTTAAGTACCAGGGCAAGCCCAACAAGGTCGTCTGCCTCATGGGCGACGGCGAGTGCTGTGAGGGCAGCATCTGGGAGGCGGCCATGTCCATCGCCCACTACGGCCTGACGAACGTCATCCCTATCGTGGACCGGAACATGCTCATGATCGACGCCACCACGGAGGAGGAGATCGGTCTCGAGCCCTTCGCCGACAAGTGGCGGGCCTTCGGCTTTGAGCCTTTGGAGATCGACGGACACGATTTCGACGCGATCACCGCCGCTCTGGACACGGCCTGGAACGCTGCGGAGAAGCCCGTGGTCATCATTGCCAGGACCGTCAAGGGCAAGGGCGTCGATTTTATGGAAAATCAGCTGGCCTATCACTACGCTGCGGGCGATTCCGAGATGTGCGAGAAGGCCAAGGCCTCCATCGAGGCCATGTATAAGGAGGTGGAGTGATGGCGGTCACGGGGACCAACTGGACGTGCTATGATTCCAGCACCATGACGAGCCGGGAGATCTACGGCCGCACGCTGGCGGAGCTGGCGAAGAGCGACCCCCGGGTCGTGGCACTGACGGGGGATCTGGAAAAATCCACCGCCCTGAACCTCTTTGGGAAGGAATTCCCCGAGCGGCTGTTCAACGTGGGCATCGCGGAGCAGAATCTCTTCGGCGCCGCGGCGGGCATGGCAAAGTCGGGCCTCATCCCATTTGCCTCCACCTTCGCGATTTTCGCCTGCCTCCGGGCCGGCGAGCAGATCCGCACGGACATCGCCTACCAGAACGTGCCGGTAAAGATCATCGCCACCCACGCAGGCATCAGCTTCGGTCACGCTGGCACCACCCACCACTGCACCGAGGACTTCGCCATCATGCGGGCCATCCCCAACATGACGGTGATCTGCCCGGCGGACGGCATCGAGACCTCCATGGCTGTGAGGGCCTGCATGGAGATCGACGGTCCCGTGTACATGCGCATAGGCCGTGGCTTCGAGCCCCCCTGCTATGAGGATGAGGACCACGAGTTCACCATCGGCAGGGCCAACGTCATGCGGGACGGAAAGGACCTGACCATCATCACCTGCGGCATCGGCGTGCTCCAGAGTCTGAATGCCGCCGTCACCCTGGCGGAGGAGGGCATCGACGTCCGGGTGGTGAATATGCACACCATCAAGCCCTTGGACCGGGAGGCGGTCATCGCCGCGGCCCGGGACACCGGGAAGATCCTAACCGTGGAGGAGCATAACGTCCTGGGCGGCCTGGGCGACGCGGTGGCCTCAGTCCTGGCGGAGGAGGGCATCGGCATCCAGTTCAAAAAGCACGGCCTGCAGGATGTGTTCTCCGCCATCGGTTATGCCGAGGACCTGTACGCCTATTACGGCCTGGACGCCAACGGCATCGCCGATGAGGCGCGCCGCATGATGGGCATCGAGCCCAACGACGATGACGACTGGGAGGATGAATGATGGCGACCCATGAAGATATCATCACAGCGAAGCTGTTTATGAACGCGGCGTTTCCCGTGCTCCAAGTACTCATGGACGAGGACCCCAAGCTCCACGGGAGGAAGTTCGATCACACCATCCAGTTCGGCGCGAAAAACGGCGCGGAGCTCCTCTGCTGCCATCTGATCTTTAGGGACGGACACGTCGATGTGGTCCAGGGTCCCGCGGAGAAGCCGGACGTAACCATGACCTTCTCCTCCGTGGAGAAGATGAACGGCCTTCTGAAGGGGACCGGTATGTATGTGCCTGCCATCAAGGGCAATATTATCGCCGGGTTCCAGTTCCTGCTGAACTACCTCATGGGCCTCAAGATCATGACGAACGAGCCGAAGAACGACCTGGAGAAGTACCTGAAGGTCAAGTGCTCCCTGTACATGATCTGCCGGGCCATGAGCACCTACAACAAGCTGGGGGACCCGGATTTCTCGGAGTTCTGCCAGCGCCAGCCGGACCGCATCTACCAGTTTCGGGTGGAGGAGGGGGACGACCCCGCCAAGATCGCCTGCTATCTGCGGGTGTGCCGGGGCAAGTCCAAGTCCGGCCACGGCGTCTATACCAAGCGCAGCCCCTTCGTGCTGTTCCGCTTCACCAGCGTGGACGGCGCGCTGAAGGTGCTGAACAAGGAGGAGGAGTTCGTGGCAGCGGCGGAGAAGGGCTTCGTCGAGACCGTCGGAAGCCCGGAGTACGCCTGCTACCTCAACGACTACATGGCTGTCATCCAGGCCATGGTCACTTGATACTTTTTCTTGCGTCAAGAAAAAGTATCCAAAAAGAACCGAATGTGTATTGAGAACTCAGTTGACGTACCTTTTTGTGCCCGGTAACTGAGATCCGGTCTTCATCGAGGCTGTATGGACTTCCCTGATAGGTTCGATCGATGCGCCGCTTTGCGTTCGGAGACCGGAGCCGGTCCTTCGAAGTGCGGTTCATGTTCACAAGGAAAACAGGAATATAGCAATGCTCAGAAAAATCGCAGATAAACTCTATATCGGATATAACCGCGTCGCCCATGGAGCCTATGCGCTGCTGAAGGTATTCATGCGCTGGCGCACCCCCACCACCATCACGGGGGAGGGAAGCGTGGCCCGGGTGCCGGAGATCCTGGCGGCTTGCGGCGCGTCTCGGCCTCTGGTGGTGACGGACCCGTGGCTGGCAGAGCATCTGGCTCCCCGGCTGGAGGAGGCGCTGCGTCAGGCGGGGGTGGAATACACCCTCTACTCCGACGTTCTGCCCAACCCCACCTTCGCCAACTGCGAGCATGCCCGGGACGTCTATGTGGCGAACAAGTGCGATGCTCTCGTCGCCCTGGGCGGCGGCGCACCCATGGACACCGCCAAGACCTGCGGCGCCCTGGTGGCCCGGCCGGACAAGACCGTGGGCAAGATGTGCGGCAAATTCCAGGTGGGACGAAAGCTCCCGCCTCTCATCGCCATTCCGACCACGGCGGGTACCGGCAGCGAGACCACTCTGGCCGCCGTTATCGTGGACCAGGAGACCCACCACAAGACCTCCATCATGGATCCGCATCTCATGCCCCTGTACGCGGTGCTGGACCCCCTGCTCACCGTGGGCTTGCCCCCCATGGTGACGGCCACCACAGGCATGGATACCCTGGTGCACGCCCTGGAGGCGTATTTCTCCCGGTCAAACAGCACCCGGGAGACAAACCAGCTGGCAGAGGACGCCGTCCGCATCGTGTTCCGGTTCCTGGAGCGCGCCTGCGCCGACGGTACGGACATGGAGGCCCGGGCGCAGATGCAGATCGCCGCAAACAAGGGAGGCTTTGCCTTTTCCCGGGTGGGCGTGGGGAACGTCCATGCCATCGCTCATACTCTGGGTGGGTTGTACAACACCCCTCACGGTCTCGCCAACGCCGTCATCCTTCCCTATGTGCTGAAGGACTACGGTCCTGTGGTCCACAAAAAGCTGGCGTATCTCGCCGAGTGTGTGGGCCTGAAATTCGGCGGGTCGGAGGCCGAGCGGGCCAATGCCTTCATCGCGGAGGTGGAGGCTATGAATGAACGCCTGGGCATCCCCAAGAGCTTCGACTTCATCCGGGACGAGGACATCGAGCAGATGATCACCTGGGCCATGAAGGAGGCAAACCCCGTCTACCCCGTGCCGCAGGTATATACTCGCGAGCATTTCCGCAAGGTCATCCAGCAAATAAGGACATAAATACGGTTCTTTGAAAACTCCCCTCTGTGGGGAGTTTTCGTTTATGGGTTTACTTGCTTCGGTAAATCTGATACAATCTATTCTATCAACAGAGGAACGGGAATCTGCTATGAAAACGATCTATTTCGATAAGGATATCCCCCGGGTGGTGGCGACCAAGGCCGCCGCGCATTTCAAGGTCACCCAGGGGCTCCTCTTTACCGGCATCAACGCCGTCAAATTCAAAAAGGACATCCCCGATCCGCCCCTTCCGGCGGAGAACTGGGTGCGGGTCAGGAACATCGCCTGCGGCGTCTGCGGCACGGACGTGAGTTTTTTCAAGGCCACCACAGGCACCGGCTCCGCCCTGGAGCCCATTCCCGGCAGCGCCAAGACATATCTCGGTCATGAGAACGTGGGCGAGGTGATGGAGGTTGGGTCCGCCGTCACGGATTTCAAGGTGGGCGACCGGGTAGGCATCCGGGCGTACATGGCGGGATGCGACACGAAGGACCTGCCCCGGTGCCGCTACTGCGCGGAGGGGAACTATAACCTCTGCCTCAACTACGGCGCGAAGCCCCGCTTCGATCTGGAATGGACCGGCGCTGGCTGGGGGGACAGCTTCATCGCCCCCCAGCAGCAGCTCTACCGCATCATGGACGAGCTCACCGTCGATCAGGCCGTGATGATCGAGCCCAGCGCCGTTTCGGTGCATACGGTGCTGATGGCTCCGCCGAACAAGGGGGAGAAGGTCCTCATCATGGGCATGGGCGTCATCGGTCTCGGTATCGTGCAGGCCCTGCGGGTCATCCAGCCCGACTGCGAGATCTGGGTCATGAGCCGGACGAAGGACAAGCTGGACTTCGCCATGCGCCTGGGAGCAGACCATGTCCTCACCGGGGACGCCATGGAGACCACGGCGGCAGTCACCGGCGGCAGCGAGGTGTATCAGGGCATGAGCCGCAAGAACCGCTACTTCTTCGGCGGCTTTGACCGGGTCTATGACTGCATTGGCGGCAACTGGGCCAACACCCTGGGGGTGAGGCTCCTGGCTGCCCGGGGCACCTTCGTGAAGGTGGGGCACCACATGAACGCCGTGAAGTACGATGAGACCCCAGTCTGGTGGCAGGAGCTCACCATGATAGGCATCGACGCACACGGCATGGAGGAGTGGGAAGGCCGGAAGCTGTACACCTTCGATCTCGTCCAGGAGTGGATCCGTGACGGGAAATACTCTGTGGACGGTTTTGTGTCCCACCACTTCAAGCTGGAGGATTATAAGGAGGCCTACCGCCTGGCGATGCAGAATCCGCCGGGGGTATTCAAGATCGTTTTGGATTGTGGGTGATAGGATGGAATACAGAGAACTGATCGAGCGCCAGCGGGCGTATTTCGCCTCCGGCGCGACCCGGGCCCTGGAGAACCGGATAAACGCTCTCAACGAGCTGGAAAATGCGCTGAAGCTCTTTCAGGACCGCCTGTTCGAGGCGCTGGAGGAGGATCTGAACAAATCCCCTCACGAGACGTATCTCATGGAGCAGAGCTTCGTACTTGGTGAGATCCGGTATTTCAAGAAGAACCTGAAAAAATGGATGAAGGATCGGCGGGTGAAGCCCAACATCGGCTTTGTACCCAATAAGAGCTACATGACCCCGGAGCCCTACGGCGTGGTGCTCATCGTCTCGCCGTGGAACTATCCGCTGAACCTGGCCATGATGCCGCTGATCGGCGCCATCGCTGCGGGCAACTGCGCCGTGGTGAAAAACTCCGCCAAGGCGCCCCATACCGGCGCTGTTCTCGCGGAGATGCTGGCCTCCATCTTCCCGGATGAGTATGTGGCCGTGGTGAACGCGCCACGGCAGGAGTGCGGCGATCTTCTGCGCCAACCCTGGGACTACATCCTCTTCACCGGCTCCAAGGCCGGAGGCAGGGAGGTCCTGGCCGCCGCTGCGGAGAATATGATCCCTGTGACCCTGGAGCTGGGAGGCAAGAACCCCGTCATCATCGACCCCACGGCGGATCTGAAGGTGGCCGCGAAACGCCTGGCCTTCGGCAAGTGTATAAACGCCGGTCAGACCTGCATCGCTCCGGACTATGTCCTCATCCACCAGGATATCCGGGACGAATTCGTGGAGGAGTTCCGCAAGGTCATCAAAAAATACTTCCGCAAGGGCGATATGTCCCAGATGGCCACCATCGTCAGCGACGCTCATTTCGCCCGGGTGACGTCCCTCCTGGAGGGACAGAACGCCGTGGTGGGCGGGGGCTCGGACCCGGAGCGCCGCTTCGTGGAGCCGACGGTCCTGGTGGATGTGCCGCTGGATTCCCCCGTCATGCAGGAGGAGATCTTCGGGCCCATCCTTCCTCTCGTCACCTGGACGGACCTCAACTGGTGCATCGATTACATCCACACAAAGGACAAGCCCCTGGCCCTGTACGTCTTCACGAAGGACAAGACGGTGGTGCGGCGGGTGTTCGACCAGTGCTCCTTCGGCGGGGGCTGCGTGAACGACGTGATGCTCCATCTCTCGGCCACGGAGCTTGCCTTCGGCGGCGTGGGAGGCTCCGGTATGGGCCAGTACCACGGTAAGGCCTCCTTCGACACCTTCAGCCATTACCGTGCCATCTGCGAGCGGAAAAAATTCCCGGAGCAGAACCTCCGGCATTTCCCCTTCACAAAGCTCAAATTCCGTCTGCTGCGGATGCTCACTTGACGCGTACAGACATAAAAAAGCCACAGCGCTCCGAAACCGGGGCGCTGTGGCTCTGCATTATCAGGGAAGATCAGTCCTTCCCGCCGAAGAGATTTCCGAAGAAGTCGCCGATGGACCGGAAGAAACCGCCCACCTTCTGACCGAAGGAAACGGCCTTGTCGGCGTATTCCTGGACGGTCTCCATGCCGGAGCGGAGCTTTTGGACGCCGTCCTGGAACTGCTGGACCTTATCGGTGAGCTCCGCGATGGACAGGCCCTCCAGGCTGCGGCAGAGCTCGATGAGCCGCTGGATGTTCTGCTCGTCCAGAGTGTAGCCGTAATCTGCGGCGATCTTGACGATCTGCTCGTGGAGCTCGTCGTCAGACATGTTCTTCGTCTCGTCCAGGATGAGCTTGAGCTCGTTGACGATGGCGACGGCATCGGCGTTGGAGATCTCCTCCGCCAGCTGGTCGCTGTTTTCGGGCACATCGATGCCGGCCTGCTCCAGGGCGTCTGCCAGCTCCGCGGTGATGACCAGCTCGTCCGCGGCGGCGGCCTTGGCCTCCTCGTCAAGCTTCACGCCGGTGATATCCTCATAGGCCTTGTAAATGCCGGTGAGGGCGGCGGTTCCGGAGACGGAGAAGGGCGCGCCCACCTTGACCTCCGCGTCGTAGATGCCGGCGGTCATGAGGGCGGACTGGTACATCTCCGACGTGCACCAGTTGATGTTGCTGACGCTGATGTTCAGACCGGAGCCCTCGGAGAGAGTCTTGATGTAGATGCAGGAGATGCTGCGGGTGCCAATGACGCTGTCGGATACGACGCCCTCAAGGTAGCTGCGCTCCTCGGCGTTCGTCACCTTCAGCTCCGTAACGGAACCGCGCATAAGGCCGAACTGGCCGTAGACGTTGAGGATCTGGTCCTCGGTCAGGTCCGCGCCGACCACCACGCGCTGTTCGCCGGCATTGACGGCGAGGGCGGGGACGGCGAAGGCTGTAAGGGCGGCCAGGACCAGCAGTATGGTGAGAAATCTTTTCATGGGTCATTGCTCCTTTCGGGGGTGCGGAGGGGGTCAGTCCTTTCCCAGCAGCGCGGCGCCGGCGGAAACGGACTCCAACCGGGCCAGGCTCTCCTCGGCGTCCTTGCCCCGGGCCAGGACATAGATCTTGATCTTGGGCTCGGTGCCGGAGGGACGGATGACCACGTTCGTGTCGTTTTCCAGTTCGAAGTACAGGACGTTGGAACCGGACAGCTCCATGTGCTCCACCACGCCGAGACCGGGGACGGCGATGGTGCCGTCGCGGTAGTCCCGCATGCGGATGACGGGCTGGCCCGCCAGCTCCGCGGGAGGCGCGGCGCGCAGGGAAGCCATCAGCGCGGCCATGCGCTCGGGTCCGTCGACGCCCTCCATGTAGATGTTCAGGGTACGCTCCCGGAACCAGCCGTATTTCGCGTACAGCGCGTCCACGGCGTCCAGCAGCGTCATGCCCTTCTGATAATAATACGCTGCCATCTCCGCGATCATCATGCTGGCGGTAACGGCGTCCTTGTCCCGGACGTAATCGCCCATCATGTAGCCGTAGCTCTCCTCGAAGGACATGATATAGGAATACGTGCCCTCCGCTACATACTGGTTGATCTTCTCGGCCATGAACTTGAAGCCGGTGAAGGTCTCCTGGAAGTGTACGCCGTTCGCCTCGCAGATGGTGCGGGTCATGGGGGTGGAGACGATGGTGGAGAGAATGGCGGGACGCTGGGGCATGGTCCCGGCACGGCGGCGGGCCTCGATGACATAGTCCGACAGGAGGGCGCCCATCTGGTTGCCGGTGATGGTGTGGTATTCGCCGTCCTTGCCCAGGGCCATGACGCCCACGCGGTCAGAGTCAGGATCGGTGCCGATGATGAGCTCGCTGCCCACCTTCTTCGCCAGGTCCACGGCGAGATAGAAGCCCTCGGGGTTTTCCGGGTTGGGGCTCTCCACCGTGGGGAAGTTCCCATCGATGACCATCTGCTCGGGGACGGGATAGATCTCCTTGATCCCCAGGCGGCGCAGGGCTTCCGGCACCAGCTTGTGACCGGCGCCGTGGAAGGGGGTATAGACGATCCGGAAGTTATCGGCCACGGCCTTCACGGGACTGGGATCGATGGCCTGCCCCATGACGTTTTTCAGGAACAGCTCGTCCGTCTCCGCCCCCAGGTATTCGATCATACCCTTCTCCAGGGCCTCCTGGAAGGGGATGGTGGAGACATCGGTGAAGATGTCGATCTCGCTCATGCGCTGGGCCACGGCGGCGGCGTGCTGGGGCGGCAGCTGAGCGCCGTCGGACCAGTAGACCTTATAACCGTTATAGGCGGCGGGGTTGTGGCTGGCGGTGACGTTGATGCCCGCCACGGCGCCGTACTCGATGACGGCGAAGGACAGCTCCGGTGTGGGACGCAGCGCGTCGAACAGGCGGACGTGGATTCCGTTGGCGGCGCAGACGCAGGCGGCTTCCATGGCGAACTCCGGGCTGTTGTTGCGGCAGTCATAGCAGATGACGACGCCTCTGTGCCGGGCCTCGTCGCCTTCGGCCAGGATCAGCGCGGCGAAGGCCTGGGTCGCCCAGCGGACGACGTGGACGTTCATGCGGTTGAGTCCCACGCCCATGACGCCGCGCAGACCGGCGGTGCCGAATTCCAGGGGACCGCGGAAGCGGCTTTTGATCTCGTTTTCATCGCTGCGGATAGCGTCGAGCTCCTTCCACTCCTCCTCTGAGAGAGCGGGGCTGTCCAGCCAGCGCTCAAATTCCTTCCTGTAATCCATCATCGTTGGGTTCTCCTTTCAGAAGTTCCTGCGCCTGCTCCAGCATGGTGCAGGGTACATAGATATCGGCCCCGTTGCCGCTGATGCCGAGAATGAGCTCGCCGAAGGCACCGTCCCCCGGCAGCTGACGTATGCTGGGGATGCCAAAGGACTCCAACATGGAGCGGATCATCTCCGCCTCCATATCCAGCGGGCTGCAGTGGGTCAGGAAGGCTGGCTCCACCGGCTCGTTTTTCTCGTCCTTCGGCCATGCGTCAAAGGTCTTGCCGTATTCGCGGCGTCCCCATCCTTTCATGGCGGTACCTCGTTTCCTGAGTTTATTTATGATACTTCGCGCCGGCCGTGATGGTGAAGGCGCGGTATATCTGCTCCAGCAGCATGACCCTGGCTAGATGATGGGGGAAGGTCATGTCGGACATGGACAGCTTCCAGTCCGCAGAACGCTTGACGGCCTCCGGCAGCCCCTCGGAGCCGCCGATGAGAAAGCATACCCGGCTGTTCCCCTCCATGGCGCATTTTTCAAGACGCTTGGCAAGACCGGGACTGTCCGTCTTCTCGCCCTCGATGCACAGGGCGATCACATAGGACCCTTTGGGTATCCGGGCGGCGATGTCGCCGTTTTCCGGCAGTTCCACTACCTCCGGCTGGCAGTAGGCCGTCAGTCGTTTAAGGTATTCGCCGCAGGCGGCGATGTAGTGCTTTTCCTTGAGTCTGCCCAGGCACAGCACGGTCACACGCAGCATGGCTCGGCCTCCACCCGTAGAAATCCCGCCTCCGGCGCTACGGAAAGGGCGGTCCCCGTCCCCTCCAGAGCGCGGCTCACGGCGCGGCGGGCGACGGCGGGGGCGTTGTTCTCCCGGGAGAGATGCCCAAGGACGATGTGCCTCGTTCCGGATGCGGAAAGCTCCGAGGCAAGCAGCGCACAGTCGTCGTTGGAGAGATGTCCCCTGTCCGACAGGATGCGGCGCTTGAGGTAGGGGGGATAGGGCCCGGTCTTCAGCATCTCCACGTCGTGGTTTGCCTCTATGAGGGCCACGTCAGCGCCCCGGAGATGACGGCGCATCACCTCGGTGACGCAGCCAGTGTCGGTGCATACGGCGATGGAAGAGCCCTCCGCCGAGAGGCGGTAGCCTGCGCTCTGAGGGGTGTCGTGGGGCGTGGGGAAGGCGGTGATTTCAAAGGGACCCTCCCGCAGAGGGGTCTCCGGCTCGATCACCCGCACCAGAGGAAATGCCCCCGGAACCGTCCGGCAAAGGTATGCCGCGACCGTTTCAGGGGCATAGACGGGAACGGGAGCGCTTTTGAGAAAAACGCACAGCCCCTTGATATGATCTGAATGCTCGTGAGTTATGAGGATGGCGGTCAGCTCCGCCGGAGTCATCCCGACCTCGGCCAAGGCGGTGCGGATGCGGCGGGCGGATATCCCCGCGTCCACCAGCACCCCGGCGCCGCCGTGGCGGATCAGACAGCAGTTGCCTGTGGAGCCGCTGGCAAAGACCGTGAGATCCACGGTCAGCCGGCGATCCAGGCGGGACGGAGGGCGGAGGGTTCGTCCGGTTCGTCCACGCATTTGATGTCGGCGCCCAGAGCCTGGAGCTTGCCGACGATGTTCTGGTAGCCGCGCTCGATGTACTGGATATCCTCTACGCGGGTCACGCCATCGGCGGCGAGACCGGCGATGACGACGGCGGCTCCCGCCCGCAGGTCACAGGCGCGCACGGTGGCTCCTGTGAGGCGGTCCACACCCTGGATGAAGGCCGTGCGGCCGTCCACCTGGATCTGAGCGCCCATCTTGCGGAGCTCCTCGATGTATTTGTAGCGGTTGTCCCAGACGCCTTCGGTGATGACGCTGAGCCCGGAGGCGCAGCAGAGCACGGTGCCGATCTGGGGCTGCATGTCGGTGGGGAAGCCGGGGTACGGCATGGTTTTGACATTGGTATGGCGCAGGTCGCCCTCCCGGCGGACCAGGACGTAATCGTCCCCCTCTTCGATCTCCACATTCATTTCGCGGAGCTTGGAGGAGATGCAGTCCAGGTGCTTGGGGATGACATTCGCGATCTTCACGGCACCGCCGGTGGCCGCTACGGCCGCCATATAGGTGCCTGCCTCGATTTGGTCGGGAATGAGGGCGTAGGTGCCGCCGTGGAGCTCCTTGACGCCCCGGATCTTGATGACGTCTGTACCGGCGCCGCGCACGTCCGCGCCCATGGAGTTGAGGAAGTTTGCAAGATCCACGATATGGGGTTCACGGGCCACGTTCTCGATGACGGTTACGCCTTCGGCGGTGGCGGCTGCGATCATGATGTTGATGGTGGCGCCGACGGAGACCTTGTCAAGATAGATCTTAGTGCCGTGCAGATGGCCGTCTCTGGCTGCGGCGCGAATAAAGCCGCCTTCGACCCGAACATCCGCGCCAAGCGCCGTCAGGCCTTTGATATGCTGGTCGATGGGACGCAGACCGAAGTTGCAGCCGCCGGGCATGGTGCTGCAGGCCGCGCCGAAGCGGCCCAGCATCGCGCCGATGAGGTAGTAGCTGGCGCGGATGCGGCGGGTCAGCGCCCAGATATCCTCGGAGAGACTGTCGAGCTTAACGTTCGTGCAGTCGAGCTCGACGGTGGAGCGGTTGATGGTGCGCACGGATGCGCCCATGTAGCTCAGGACGCGCAGGAGCGTGTCGGTATCGCTGATCTGGGGCAGGTTCTCCAGACGGCAGACGCCCCGGACCATGATGGCCGCGGGGATGATGGCCACGGCGGCGTTCTTCGCGCCGGAGATATCTACGGTGCCGCGCAGCGGGTTGCCGCCGCGAATCACATATTTTTCCATAAAAAACTCCAAACAGAATTATATCCGGCCGGGGCTGGATATCGTGCCGAAGCCTGTCGGCACGGCGTGAGAGCCGGGACAGCGTCCGATGCTCCCATGTTTCGACATTATACCATAGTGTGATAGGAAAATCAATTCCTGCGGAGCCGATGGGCCCGAAGAGCGCCCACAACGGTCTTGGCGTCCCGGATCTCGCCCCGGTCTATGCGGTCGAGAAGCTCATCCAGGGGGATGCGGGTCACGTCCAAAAACTCGTTGGGGTCAGGATGGGCCTCTCCCTGCCGCAGCTCCTCGGCGAGATACAGGTGCAGGATCTCCGTGCAGTAGCCAGGGGTGGCGTAGACCTCCCCCAGGTCCGTCCAGACCTCCGCCTCCAGGCCGGTCTCCTCGCTCAGCTCCCGCTTGGCGGCGGGGAGAGGCTCCTCGCCGGGCTCAAGCTTTCCGGCGGGCAGCTCCCACAGGTGCCTGCGGAAGGGATAACGGTACTGCCGCACCAGCGCCACCGTGCCGTCCCTGTCCAGGGCGACAACGGATACGCCGCCGGGGTGGCGCACCACCTCTCTCATGGTGATGGCTCCGTTGGAGAGCCGTATCATGTCGGTCTCTACGTCTACGATGATCCCCTTGTGGGTGTTCACGCGGCGCAGGGTCTCTTCCGTATAATCCATCCTTTGCATCTCCGATACGGTGTTATGTAAATTCGTCTACTGGCCAGTATAACACGTCTTTCGTGAAATTACCACATTTTTATCCTATGCCGGAGCGGAAGATTTGTTCTATAATCGAGGGGCAATGATCTTTGGAAAGGACGGACGGCGCCATGCGATCGATCGAGACGGAGGAAAAGGCGGTGACGATACGGCTGACCGGGGAGCCGATGCCTTCCCGGGCGGAGCTTATGCGGCTGGTACGGCTGGCGCTGGAGGCGCGGGGCTTCCCGGCGTGGGAGGACACGGAGGCGGAGTGCTTCACAGCGGGGGAGGAGATACTGGTGATCGCCCGGCCGGGAGAGAGGCGCAGAGCGTTTTTCTTCGACGATATGGATGCGCTTCTGACGGCTGTTTCCGGGTCGATCGGGGACGGCGCCGTCTATGCCGTGCCGGAGGGGTATGTACTGATCCCCGCGCCGGGGAAGGCCCCGCCGATCCTGCGGGAATTCGGGCGGGAGATGCGGCTGCCGCCTCTGTGGGAGGTCTTTGCCCGGGAGCGGGGGTGGCGTATCGTGCCGGAGGGAGGGACCTCCGTGCTTGCCAATGCGTTTCGACAGGAATAGGATTTGCACAAAATCACATAGTAGTGTATAATAAGTCCGGAAAAGCTTTCCCGATCCCGCGTAACGGAGGTGAGACCGGCCGATGCCGAAGAGCAAGGGTATTAAGCAGATCGCCCAGAACCGGAAGGCGCTGCATGACTATTTCGTGCTGGACCGCTTTGAGGCCGGCATCGAGCTGACAGGTACGGAGGTCAAATCCATCCGTGCCGGGACCCTGAACCTGAAGGACTGCTACGCCCGGGTGAAGGACGGCGAGCTCTGGGTCCGCGGGATGCACATCAGCCCCTACAAGCAGGGGAGCTGGTTCAATGCCGATCCCGACCGGGACCGCCGGCTCCTGATGCATAAGCGCGAGATCGTCCGCCTGGGCTCCCGCGTGCAGCAGGAGGGACTGGCCC
Organism: uncultured Oscillospiraceae bacterium; assembly: GCA_905234625.1. Classification (GTDB taxonomy): domain Bacteria; phylum Bacillota; class Clostridia; order Oscillospirales; family Oscillospiraceae; genus CAJOIG01. The sequence goes on from CAJOIC010000009.1 coordinate 22,265, forward strand.
TCGTACCGCTGTCTCTGTATTTCAAGGACAGCTATGTGAAGGTAGAGCTGGGGCTGTGCAAGGGCAAGAAGCTTTACGACAAGCGGAACGACGCCGCGGAAAAAAGCGCCCGCCGCGAGATCGACCGCAAAATGAAGGAGGTAAACGCGTGAGCAATCCTATCGTTACCATCAAAATGTACGACGGCGGCGTCATCAAGGCGGAGCTGTACCCCGAGATCGCGCCCAATACCGTCAATAATTTCGTCTCTCTGGTGCAGAAGGGCTTTTATAACGGCCTCATCTTCCACCGCGTCATTCCCGGCTTCATGATCCAGGGCGGCTGTCCCAACGGCAACGGCATGGGCGGTCCCGGCTATGAGATACCCGGCGAATTCACCGCCAACGGCTTCCAGAACGATCTGAAGCACACCCGGGGCGTGCTCTCCATGGCCCGGGCCATGGATCCGGATTCCGCCGGCAGCCAGTTCTTCATCATGCATCAGGACGCCCCCCATCTGGACGGACAGTACGCCGCCTTCGGTCAGGTGCTGGAGGGCATGGATGTGGTGGATAAGATCGCCTCCACCAAGACCGGCTGGGCTGACAAGCCCCTTACGCCCCAGGTCATGCAGAAGGTGACGGTGGATACCCAGGGGGTGGACTATCCCGCTCCCAAAAAGTCTTGAAATAACGCTATCCCCGGTTCATATCGGGCCGGGGATAGATACTCGTTCTCATTCTCCATGGGGCTGCAATGGTTTCGACGGGGGCGTGGGGGCGGGATAAGCGGGCGGATGCCCCGACCATCCATAAAATCGGGAACCTTTAAAATTAACTGAGAACGATAACTTCTCTCTGGCCGCCGCTTAAGGCAGGCCCGTCCAGCCCGGGAGCGCTGCGGCCCGGGGCCTGGGCGTCGATCAGCAGCGTCCGTGCGTGCGCAAAGCTTTGAGCGCACCATGCATCATGAAGCTACCTGCCGCGGGAAAGGAAAACGCGCGTAAGCGCAAAATAACCGCCTGCGCCCGGAGAAAGTTCCGCTGAAATGCTTTCGGACAGGGGTTCGATCCCCCTCAGCTCCACCAGAACACGAAGCGTCGAACTCGGTTTCATCAGAGACAAGTTCGCGCTGGTATAAGAAGAGAGGTCAACCGTTAAGGTCGGCCTCTCTTCTTAAGCATTCTTGGGGTCTCTCGTTCAACGGGCGTGGATCATATGCTGTAAAGCGCTTCCGGCGCCGTCCCGTTGATGCCTTGGATGATCGGCGCGTCATTCCCCGTCGGCGGGCGGACGGACCGCCTCCCGCAGGGCGTCGGCTATGTCCCGCATCTCCTGGGCGTAGACCTTCAGGACCCGGCGGTCGTAGGTGAGAAGGCCGTTGGTCTCGTCCTCTACATCGGAGACCTGGGTATAGATGGCGCCGCATAGGCCTTTTGGCACCAGGGGCAGAAGCTGCTCCAGATACAGCGCCCGGAGATCCCGGACGAAGGCGGCCCGATCCGTGTATTTCCGGTAGCCGTAAGTCTTGTCCAGGTTGAAGCTGTGCTCCGGGAGTTTCCAGGAATAGCCGCCGAACTCCGACAGGAGCTGGGGCCGGTCCTCCGTGCCCAGGTGCTGCTTCCGGAAGTAGTTGTGCAGACTGTCCACGTCGCTGTTTGCCTGATGGAACCAGCCGGAAGTGGAGTCGATGAAGCGGGTGCCGTCCAGCTCCCGCAGGCGGCGGCAGACGTCGTCCGCGCAGAACTGGCCCCACCCCTCGTTGAAGACGGTCCAGAGACAGATGCAGGGATGGTTTTGTAGCTGCCGGACCGTATCCTCCATGGCCTGGAGAAAATTGGCCCGGGTCTCCGGGTCCCGGTGGAGCAGCCGGTCCTTTCTTTTCAAAAAGCCCAGGGTGGGAAGGACGGTGTCCCGGATATAGCCGTACTCACCGCAGTTCACCATGTCCTGGAAGACGATCATGCCCAGCCTGTCGCAGTCGTAGTAAAACCGCTCCGGCTCGATCTTGACGTGCTTGCGCAGGGTATTGAAGCCCAGGGATTTCATGGCGAGGATGTCCCGCTCGAAACAGGTGGGGTCGGCGGGGGTGTATAGTCCGTCGCTCCAGTAGCCCTGATCCAGGAGGCCGTGGAAGAAATAGGGTCTGCCGTTGAGGCAGAGCCGCGGCACGCCGCCGAGAGTCTCCACCGTCAGGGTGCGCAGGGCGAAGTAGGAGGATACCCGGTCTTCACCGCTGGTCACGGTGAAGCGGTACAGATGCGGGGCCTCCGGAGACCAGAGCATGGGGTCCGAAAGGGGGATATGGGCGGCGCCGTCCGTTAGGGGGAACTCCCGGCCGTCGGCCAGGGTGACGACGCCCTCCGACACGCCCTCGGCGGTGATGTCGGCAAAATCCAGGCCGGTGCGGACGGTGAGACCGTGGATATAGGTCTCCGGCACGGGCTCCAGCCATACGGTCTGCCAGATGCCGGAAACGGGGGTGTACCACATGCCGCCCCGGTCCCGCTTCTGCTTGCCCCAGGGGTGCTTGTGGGAGAGGTCGTTCACCGCCCGAACCTCCAGCTCGTTTTCCCCGGGACGGAGCAGGTCTGTCACGTCTGCGGAGAAGGGAAGATAGCCGTTGTCGTGGACGGCGGCGGCGACACCGTTTACGCGCACCACAGCGATCCGGTTCACCGCGCCGAAATGGAGCAGGACCCGCTTTCCGGCCCAGGTCTCAGGCAGGTCGAAGGTGCGCCGGTATATGAGCTCGGCTCCGTAGTCCACGGTGATGTCTGCGCCGGAGAGGAGACTCTCGGGACAGAAGGGGACGCGCACGTCCTCCACCCTCCCGGTGTGGGTGAGCTCCCAGAGGCCATTGAGGCATAGCCAGTCCTCCCGCCTGAATTGAGGGCGGGGATAGTCGTTCCAGGGAGTGCCGGAAAGCGCCTGTCCGGCTTCGGTCCATAGCTTCTGCATAATAGTATCCTGATCGTTGAGAATTTACGCGGAGACCGGGCGGACGGGCGGATCCTCCCGGAAGCTGCGCAGGATGGCGAGGATCGCGCGGTGCAGGTAGGGAAGGTAGGTGTCCATATCCACGGGGTCGCTGTCCAGAATGACGGTGTGACAGGTGGAGCCCACCAGCTCCAGCACGGTATATACCTCGATCTCCAGGGTCTTCCGGTCTGTGGGCTGCGTTTCGAAAATGCTCTCAAACACTGCGGCGTAGTCCACCTCCGAGTGGATGATGGCTCTGCGGAACACGCCCCAGCTGAGGTTCTTGCTGATGAACCGCATCAGATGCGGATCGTTTTTGAGCTGAAGGAGGATATCGTCGATGAGGGCGATGAGCTTTTCTTCCGGGGCGGTCTTCCCGGCGTAGCCGGAGTACTCCAGAGCGTGGCGGAACAGCTCGTCCGACTTGCGGACGATGAGCTTCTCTTCCAGGTCGTATTTGTCCCTAAAGTAGAGGTAAAAGGTGCCCTTGGCGATGCCGGCCTTCTCCACGATGTCGGAGATGGTGGTGCGGACGATGCCCTTGGTGGTGTACAGCGAAAAGGCCGTGTCCATCAGGCGGTTTTTCTTTTGCAGTTTGTTTTCCTCAAGCTTGCCCATTGTCGGCTCTCCTATGCGTTAAAATACGCGTGTCGCTGTTATGACAATATTTTATGCCTCCCGACGGCGGTTGTCAATTCCGGGCGGGGATGTGCGGCGGGGCTTTTTTGGTTGTTCATTTGGACGGGAATGTGGTACAATGGTATAAACTATTAACAGGAGCGTGCGCTGATATGAGCAAGGCTGACGATATCTTCATCCAAAACTGCCGTGACATCCTGGATAACGGGATCTGGGACACGGACCGGGAGGTCCGCCCCCGCTGGGAGGACGGCGCTCCCGCCCATACCGTCAAGAGATTCGGCATCGTGAACCGGTACGATCTCTCGGAGGAATTCCCCATCCTCACTATCCGCCGGACCTTCTGGAAGTCCGCCGTGGACGAGCTTCTCTGGATCTGGCAGCAAAAGAGCAACAATGTGAATGATCTCCGCACCCGGGTGTGGGACGCCTGGGCGGACGAGAGCGGCTCCATCGGCAAGGCCTACGGCTACCAGCTGGGGGTGAAGCACCATTACCCCGAGGGGGACATGGACCAGGTGGACAAGGTCCTCTGGGACCTGAAGCACAACCCCGCCTCCCGCCGGATCATGACGAACATCTACACCTTCGCTGACCTGTCTGAAATGGCGCTGTATCCCTGCGCCTACTCCATGACCTTCAACGTCACCGGCAATAAGCTCAACGCCATCCTGAACCAGCGCTCTCAGGACATGCTGGCGGCGAACAACTGGAACGTGGTGCAGTATTCCATCCTCACCATGATGATCGCCCAGGTCACCGGCTTCCAGCCGGGAGAGTTTGTCCACGTTATCGCGGACGCCCATATCTATGACCGGCACGTCCCCGCCATCGAGGAGATCATCCAAAACCTGCCGAAGCCCGCGCCGAAATTCATCATAGATCCGTCAGTGGACGATTTCTACAAATTCACCCGGGACAGCTTCCGGGTGGAGGGATATGAATACTCCGAGTTTACCGGGAAGATCCCCGTGGCGGTGTGAGCCATGGACGCCATCGTTGCCGTATATGCCGACTGGGGCATCGGCGCTGACGGGACCCAGCCGGTGACCGTTCGGGAAGACCGAAAGCACTTCCGGGCGCTGACGGACGGCGCCGCAGTGATCGTTGGTCGGAAGACTCTGGCGGATTTCCCCGGGGGGCAGCCCCTGAAAGGGCGGCACAATATAGTCCTTTCAGCCAGCGCACCGGAGATCCCCGGCGCGGAGCTCGTCCGCTCGACGGAGGAGGCGGTGGAAGCCGCGGAACGTCAGGAGCGCTGCCTCGTCATAGGCGGCGCCAGCGTATATCGCCAGCTGTTTCCGTATATCAGCCGGGTGTTTGTCACGCAGATCGACGTATCGCCTGTGTCGGACAGCTTCTTCCCGGACCTGGACGCGGACCCCGGCTGGACTATGATCGAGGCGGGGCCCTGGCAGGAGGAGGACGGCCTGCGCTACCGCTTCTGCACCTACGAACGCATATAAAAAAGCCCTGTATTCCTGAGGAATACAGGGCTTTCAATGTGGCAGCGGAGGAAGGATTCGAACCCTCACATACGGAGTCAGAGTCCGCTGTGCTACCTTTACACAACTCCGCTACGGTTGCGAACAAATGGTATTATACACGAATTCGGCGAAATGTCAATAGGGAAATCGCCCGGAAGCGAGGTTATTTCTGCAGGTAGTACTTTACCAGCTCCTGGAGGAGCTCGTCCCGGTCCAGGCGGCATACCAGGGCGCGGGCGTTATTGTAGTTGGTGATATACGTGGGGTCCTCGGAGAGGATATAGCCCACGATCTGGTTGATGGGGTTGTAGCCCTTCTCAATGAGAGAATTATATACGCTGGACAGGATCTCGCGGATCTCGGCGCTGTGGTCCAGGACCTTGAATTTCCGTGTGGATTCCTCCATCAAATATCCCTCCTTATTAGCTAGGCCTATAATAAATAAAAAAGCATGGTATATGACGATTTGTCTATATTATACCATGCTTTTTCAAAAAGAAAAGGGGAGAATGTTACAAAACTATTAAGAATTGGTGCCGAAGCGGTGAATTTACCGGATGGCGGCGTTGTGTTTGTCCGCCAAAGCGGCGAGGATGGCGTTCACGGTCTCGGCGGCATGCTCCTCTGTGAGGGTCTGGTCGGCGGCCCGCAGGGTCAGGGAGAAGGCCACGCTCTTGAAGCCCGCGGGTATGGGGGCCCCGGTATAGACGTCGAAGAGGACGACGGACTCAAGATACTGACCGCCCGCGGCGGCGATGGTATCCTCCAGGTCGGCCACGGGGATGTCCGCGGCGCAGACCAGGGCGATATCACGGCTGACGGCGGGGTAGCGCGGCAGGGGCACGAAGGTCTTTTCCGGGGACTGGACGGCCCGCAGCGCGGCGGTATCCAGCTGGGCGTAGAAGGCCTCGCTCTCCAGGCTGTAGGCGTCGCACACCAGAGGATGCACCTGGCCCATGACACCGATGGGACGGCCGCCGACGGTGATGACGGCGCACCGGCCGGGGTGGAAGGAGGGATCGCCGTGCTCGGCGGCATAGCGCACGTTTTCGATGCGCATGTCCTTCAGGATGGCCTCCACGCAGCCCTTGAGCTGGAAGAAATCGGCATCGCCGCCATACTCGCCCATGGTGAGCCAGATGTTTTCGTCCGCCAGACGGCTGTCCGCCTTGGGGCGGTACACCGTGGCCATCTCATAGAACCGCGCGGAGGGGTTCCGGCGGGCGGCGTTCAGAGAGAGCACGTCCAGCATGGAGGGCATGGGCGTGGTGCGCATGACGCTGCGGTCCTCGCCCAGGGGGTTCTGGATGACCAGGGCGTTGCGCAGGGGGGAGTCCTGAGGCAGACGGATCTTGTCCCAGGCGGCGGGGCTGCCGAAGGAGTAGGTCAGGATCTCGTTATAACCCATGGCCCGGCAGAGGCTGCCCAGCCGATTCTCGAAGGCCTGCTTCTCGCTCCAGCCGCCCTGGGCGGTCTCGCCCCGGAACATGGTGGGCTCGATGACGTCGTAGCCGTAGAACCGGGCCACCTCCTCGGCCAGATCGGCGTAATGTTCGATATCGCTGCGCCAGGAGGGGACTACCACCTCGTCGCCCCGCATGGTGAAGCCCAGCTTCTCCAGGACGGAGATCATGTACTCCCGGGTGAAGCTCGTGCCAAGGAGAGCGTTGATCCGCTCCGGAAGGAGGGTGACGGTCTTCTCCTGGGCGGGGGCGGCCACCACATCGATCATACCGTCGAGCACCTCGCCGGCGCCCAGGAGCTCCACCAGTTCGCAGGCTCGCTGCACGGCGGGGATGGTCCCCTCGGGGTCCAGGCCCTTCTCGAACTTGGAGGAGGCGTCGGTGCGCATGCCGAGGGCGATAGCGGTCTTGCGGATAGAGGTGCCGTTGAAGTTCGCGGACTCGAAGATGATCATTTTGGTATCGTCCACGATCTCGGAGTTTTCGCCGCCCATGACGCCGGCCAGACCCACGGGCTTCTCCGCGTCGGCGATGACCAGCATGTTGGGGGTGAGCTTGCGATAGGTGCCGTCCAGGGTGGTGAGGCTCTCGCCCGCTTCCGCGCGGCGGACGACGATCTTGCCGCCGCCCAGGCAGCTGTAGTCGAAGGCGTGCATGGGCTGGCCGTATTCCTGCATGACGTAGTTCGTGATGTCGACGATGTTGTTGATGGGTCGGATGCCGGAGGCCCGCAGGCGGCGGCGCAGCCAGGCGGGAGAGGGCTCGATCTTGATGTTCTTCACCATGCGGGCGGTGTACCGGGGGCAGAGCTCGGGATCGTCGATGACGACCTCCAGGTGCTTTTCGATATTGTCACCGTCGTGGCAGCCCTCCACCTCGGGCTCGTGGATATGGAACTCCGTGCCGAAGGTGGCGGCGGCCTCCCGGGCAAGGCCGATGACGCTCAGGCAGTCCGGACGGTTGTTGGTGATCTCAAACTCAACCACGCTGTCGGTGAGGCCCAGGACCTTTTTGATGTCGTCGCCGGGCTCGCAGGGCTCCTGCATGATGAAGATGCCGTCCTCGATGGCATAGGGATAGTCATGGTTGTCGAGACCCAACTCCCCCAGAGAGCAGAGCATGCCCTCGGACACCACGCCCCGGAGTTTGCCGGTGCGGATCTCCTTGCCGCCGGGAAGGGTGGAGCCGTCCAGGGCCACGGGGACCATATCGCCGACGGACACGTTCTGGGCGCCGGTGACGATGGTGAGCTCCCGGTCAAGGCCCGCCTCGATCTTGCAGACCCACAGATGGTCGGAATCGGGGTGGGGGCTCATGAAGGTGACTTTGCCGGCCACCACGCGGTCGATGCCCTCGCCGGTGTTGGAGACGGTCTCCACCTTGGAGCCGGACATGGTCATGCCGTCGCAGAACTCCTTGTCGGAGACGTCGATCTTTGTATAGTCGTTCAGCCATTCGCGTGAAAGATTCATAACCCTTTGCCTCCCCTCAGAATTGTTCCAGGAACCGGGTGTCGTTCTCGAACATCAGCCGCAGGTCGTTGATACCGAAGCGGAACATGGCCATGCGCTCCGCGCCAACGCCGAAGGCGAAGCCGGAGTATTTTTCGGTGTCGATGCCGCAGCCCTCCAGGACCTTGGGGTGCACCATACCGGCGCCCAAGAGCTCGATCCAGCCCTCGCCCTTGCAGACGCGGCAGCCTCTGCCGCGGCACTCGAAGCACTCCACGTCCACCTCGCAGCTGGGCTCGGTGAAGGGGAAGTGGTGGGGACGGAAGCGGGTGCGGGTCTCAGGGCCGTACAGCCGGTGTACCAGCTCGTTCAGGGTGCCCTTCAGATCGGCGAAGGTGATGCCTTCGTCCACCACGAGGCCCTCGATCTGATGGAACATTGGGCTGTGGGTGGCGTCCACCTCGTCCTTGCGGTAGACGCGGCCCGGGGAGATGATGCGGATGGGGAGGGGCTGGGTCTCCATGACGTGGACCTGCACGGGGCTCGTCTGGGTGCGGAGCAGGACCTCGTCGTCATCGTCGAAGTAGAAGGTGTCCTGCCGGTCCCGGGCGGGGTGGCCCTCCTCGGTGTTCAGCCGGTCGAAGTTATAGCTGGAGAGCTCCACCTCGGGGCCCTCCGCGATGGTGAAGCCCATGCCGATGAAGATCTCCTTGGCTTCGTTTATGACTTTGTTCAGGGGATGCCGGCGGCCGATCTGCACGGCCTTTCCGGGCATGGTGACGTCGGTGGTCTCCGCGGCGAGGCGCATCTCCAGCGCTTTCTCGCTCAGGGTCTTGCGGCCGTTTTCGATGGCCTCGGTCAGTTCCTCACGGATCTGGTTGGCCAGCTGGCCCATGACAGGACGCTCCTCGGCGGAGAGCTTGCCCATCTGCTTGAGAACGGCGGTGAGCTCGCCCTTCTTGCCGAGATATTTGACGCGGAGTGCCTCCAGCGCGTCCAGCGCGCCGGCCTCCCGGATGGCATCGAGAGACTCCTCCCGCAGCTGCCGCAGTTTCTGTTCCATAATCGATTGCTCCTTGCGCGTTTCCTTATTAATGAATACTAAAATATTTTTATACCACAATTTCTCTGATTTCGCAACAATAATCGGATAAAGTCAAGATAGAAATTGACGGCGGTCCGTCCGCTGATTATAATGTGGACAGTGAAGGAACGGGAGGCAAGAGATGGAGCTGTCAAATGCCAAACAGATGAAGGCCGCAGATCGGGCGGCCATAGAGGGAGGGATCGACTCCCTGCTGCTGATGGAGACGGCGGCGGGCTTCGTCAGCCGTGCGGCCCTGGAGTATTTGGGAGACGGCCGCACGGCGGCAGTCTTCTGCGGTCCCGGCAACAACGGCGGCGACGGCGTCGCAGCGGCAAGGCACCTGCTGGAGGCGGGCGTTGACGTCCGGGTCTGGCTGGTGGGAGACCGGGCGAAAATGACCGCGGACACCGCTGCCATGGAGCGAAGGCTCCTGGCGTCCGGGGGTCGTCTGGAGGCCTTCGACCCCCGGGACGAGGGTATCGCCGCGTTTACAAAGCATGCCGGCGTCGTGGTAGATGCCCTGTTCGGCGTGGGCCTTTCCCGGCCTCTGACGGGGGATGCCCTGGCCGCCGTGGAGCTCATGAACGCCTCGAAGGCACCGGCGGTGGCGGCGGACATCGCCAGCGGTGTCTCGGCGGACACCGGCCGCGTCATGGGCGATGCTGTCCGGGCGGACTGCACCGTTACCTTCTCCCGGGCGAAGCCGGGTCATTTCGCGGAGCCCGGGTGCGTATACTGCGGTGAGCTGCGGGTGGCGGATATCGGCATCCCGGCAGAGCTTGTGCGGGAGAGCGGCTGCGGCGTCTACGCCATCCACGGGGAGGACCTGCGTCTTCCACCCAGGCCCCGGCTGAGCCACAAGGGAGACTACGGCAAGCTCCTCATCCTGGGCGGCTGCGTTCCCTATACCGGCGCGCCCGGCCTCTGCGCGCACGCCGCGGTGCGTTCCGGCGCGGGACTGGTATATCTCGGCGTCCCGTCGGATATATATGAGATAACGGCGGTCAAAAACGACGAGGCCATGCCCTTCCCCCGGACGGAGGAGAGCGTGACGGAGCGTCTGGCCCAGTGCGGCACCGTGGTCATGGGGCCCGGTATGGGCCGCAGCGAGGACACTCTCGCCCTGGTGTCGAAGGTCCTGAAGGAGTTCGGGGGACCCGTGGTGGCTGACGCGGACGCCCTCTGGGCGATCTCGCAGGACATCTCCGTCCTGGATACCACGGAGGCGGCGGTGATCCTGACGCCCCACGAGGGGGAGTTCGCCCGGCTCCTTGGCAGGGGCGTGGAGGACCGGCTGACGGACGCCCTGTCCTTCTCCCGGACCCACGGCTGCGTGGTGGTCCTGAAGGGACATCGAACGATCTGCGCCTTCCCGGACGGCAAAGCGTACATCATCGATGCAGGCAATCCCGGCATGGCCAAGGGCGGCAGCGGCGACGTGCTGGCGGGAGTCGTCGGCGCGATGCTGGGGCAGCTCCCTTCCCGCCGAGCGGTAGTGACGGCCTGCTGGCTCCACGCCAGGGCCGGAGACATCGCCGCGACCCGCTTCGGAGAGTACGCCATGAAGGCCGGGGACATCATCGAAAGCCTGTCCCGGGCGGAGCTGGAGATCCTCGGATAAGAAACCAAAACAACGTGAGGGACGATCATGCGGAAAACCATCTTTTCCGTACTGATGATACCCCTTCTCATCCTCGCGGGCTGCGGGGAGCGGGAGGCAAAGCTGGAGAGCTCCTTCTCCGAATTCCGGGAGCGGGTGGCGTCGGCGTCTGTCGTCACCGTCCGCGCCGAACTGACGGCGGACTACGGCGAGACGACGGAGCGCTACGTGCTGGACGCTTCCTACGACGGGAAGCAGACGGACATGGTGGTCGTGGAGCCAGCCCTGGTGGCCGGGGTCCGGGCCACGGCCCGCTGGGGGGAGACCGCCGTGGAGTATGGCGGCGTGATCCTGGGCGCGGGAGCGCTGGATGGCGACGGTCTGACTCCCGTGTCCGCCATGCCGGCCGTCTTCGCGGCCATGGCGGGAGGCTTTACGGAGCTCCTGTGGTGGGACGGAGACATGATCGCCGCCCGGATGTACGTGGGGGAGGACTCCCGCTGCACGGTGTGGCTGGAGGCGGATACCGTGACCCCCGTCCATGCGGAGATCGCCTCCGGCGGAAAAACGGTGATATCCTGCGAGCTCTCGAATTGGAGCGCCGCGGGAGGATAAGAAAAAAGATACAGAGGACAAAACAATGGAAGACATGAAAAAACGCACATGGGCAGAGGTGAGCCTCGGCGCCATCGAACACAACTACCGCGTCATGCGGGAGCGTCTGCCGGAGGGCTGCCGCTTCCTGGGCGTGGTGAAGGCCAACGCCTACGGTCACGGGGCGATACCTGTGGCGAAACGGCTGGAAGCGCTGGGCTGCGACTATCTTGCCGTGGCCTGCCTGGACGAGGCCCGGGAGCTGCGTGCTGCGGACATCGGACTGCCCATCCTCATCCTGGGCTTTACGCCGCCGGAGTATGCCGGGGAACTGGCGGACCTTCACATCACTCAGGCCGTGGGGAGCCTGGACGCCGCCGTGGCTCTCAGCGAGGCCCTGGAGGAGACGGATAAAGTCCTCAAGATCCATCTCAAGCTGGAGACGGGCATGGGCCGCACCGGCTTCCGGGTCTTCGGGCAATGGAAGGCCCTGCCCGCGGCCACGGCGGTGAAGCTGCCCCATCTGGATGCCGAGGGCGTGTTCACCCACTTCTGCGTGTCCGACGCGGAAGAGGGGGTGCGGGACTTCACCTGCGAGCAGTTTCGGCGGTTCACCGCCGCGGTGGAGGCCATCGAGACCCGGGCAGGACATAAATTTACCATCCGGCATTGCACCAACTCCGGCGCTATGCACGCTTTCCCGGAGACCTATCTCGACATGGTGCGCCCCGGGGTCTCCCTCTATGGGATGTACCCCGGACCCGTGCGGGATCAGATCGACCTCATCCCCGCCATGACCCTCAAGACCCGGGTGGCCTATGTGGAGCGGCACGAGCCCGGCGATACCGTCAGCTACGGACGGACCTTCACGGCGGAGAGACCTACGGAGACCGCCGTCCTGCCTATCGGCTACGCGGACGGCCTGCACCGGGCCCTGTCCAACAAGCTCACCGTCCTGGTGAACGGACACAAGGTCCCCCAGGTGGGCCGCATATGTATGGATATGTGCATGGCGGACGTCACCGGTCTCGGCGTAAAGCCGGGGGACGAGGTGGAGATCTTCGGACGGGACATGCCCATCGACGACGTGGCGGATCTGGCCGGGACCATCCACTATGAGCTCACCTGCGCCGTCGGCCCCCGGGTGCCCCGGGTGTACACGGACTGAGGCCAAATCTCCGCCGCAGGTATAAAATCCCCGCCTTCGTGGGAGAATGTGAGTATGTTCGTACATAGAATGGTACGGGCAATTCTATACGGAAGCGGTGCTCACATTATGACAAATCCAGTACGGCGGGGCGATATTTTCTATGCCGACCTGAGCCCGGTGGTGGGCTCGGAGCAGGGGGGCCTGCGCCCCGTCCTGATTGTTCAGAACGACACGGGGAACCGACACAGTCCCACGGTGATCGCTGCGGCGATCACCTCCCAGGTGGGGAAGGCGCGTCTGCCGACTCACATCGAGATCCCGGCGCCGGGCAGCGGCCTGACCCGCGACAGCGTCATCCTGCTGGAGCAGATCCGGACCCTGGACAAATCCCGGCTGCGGGAGCGTATGGGAAAGCTGGACGGTCCCACCATGGACCGGGTGGACGGCGCCATCGCCGTCAGCTTCGGCCTGGGAGCCCAGTCGTAAACCGAAACCTCCGTTCATAGTCTTTCTGTGAACGGAGGTCTTTTTATGAAAATACCGGTGTACATAGATGGGAAGGAAGAGGGCGTGCTGGCCTTGGAGCGCCGCGGCCCCTGGACCCTGGCGGATGTCAGGGTCCGGGATGTGGGGCGGGTCCTGCGGCTGACGGTGTACGGAGAGCGGACGTATTATCTGGGGGTGCCCGTGCCGGACGGGGAGGGTCTGCGCCTGACAAAAAAGCTGTCTCCGGCGGAGACAAGGCGATTTCCCCAGGCACCGCGGTACGCTGCGGAGGCCCCCATGGAGCGGCAGAGACCTACTCCGGAGGCGGATCACGACACGCGACGGGTGCTCTGGCTGGGAGGCAGGCCGCACTATTTCTAGACGGGAGCGGTCGAGTGTGGTATAATCTAAGATCATCACGCGATATGTGCGGGAACGGGAGGCGTTTCGTCATGCGGATGAACGACCTGATCGAGAAGAAACGTGACGGCGGTGAGCTCACCGGCGACGAGATCCGCTGGATGATCGAGGGTTATACCCGCGGCGATATCCCGGACTACCAGATGAGCGCCATGTGCATGGCGATCTATTTCCGGGACATGTCCGACCGGGAGACCTATGACCTGACCATGGCCATGCTGGATTCCGGAGACCGGGTGGATCTGTCCGGCGTCACCGGCGTGAAAGCCGACAAGCATTCCACCGGCGGCGTGGGAGATAAGACGAGCCTCCTGCTCTGCCCCATGGTGGCGGCCTGCGGCGTGAAGATGGCGAAGCTCTCCGGCAGAGGGCTGGGCCATACCGGCGGCACCATCGACAAGCTGGAGAGCTTTGAAGGCTTCTCCACCGCCATGAGCATGGAGACCTTCCTGCGCTCCGTGAATGAGAACGGCTTCGCCATCGCGGGCCAGACGGGACAGCTCGTCCCCGCGGACAAGAAGCTCTACGCCCTCCGGGACGTGACGGCCACGGTGGCCTCCCGGCCGCTGATCGTCAGCAGCATCATGTCGAAGAAGCTGGCGGCAGGCGCGGACGTCATCGTCCTGGACGTGAAGACCGGCTCCGGCGCCTTCATGGAGACGGAGGAGGCTGCCTTCGGTCTGGCCCGGTCCATGACGGACGTGGGCGCGCGGGCGGGGAAGAAGGTCATCGCCGTCGTCACCGATATGGACGAGCCCTTGGGCAACGCCGTGGGCAACGCCCTGGAGGTGAAGGAGGCCCTGGCGGCCCTGAAGGGCCGGTATGCCGGGGATCTCATGGAGCTGTGCCTGACCCTGGGAAGTCAGATCCTGCTGGCGGGAGGCATCGCGCCGGATGAGGAAAGCGCCCGGGCCATGCTGCGGGCGACCATAGACGACGGCTCCGCCCTGGAGCGCTTCCGACGCTTCGTGGCGGCCCAGGGCGGCGATCCCGCGGCGGTGGACGACGAGAGCCTCCTGCCAAAAGCGCCGGTGGTGATGGAGGCCGTCAGCCGCCGGGCGGGCTATGTGAAGCGGATGGACGCCCACGGCGTCGGCGTGGTGAGCATGCACCTGGGCGGCGGCCGTGTCTGGAAGGAGGATTCGGTGGACCTGGCGGTGGGCGTCGTTCTCCACAAAAAGGTGGGCGATCATGTGGAGGTGGGAGAGAGCCTCGGTACCATCCACGCCCAAACGGAGGAGACCGCCGGGGAGGCGGTCATGCTCCTGCGGGGATGCTATGAGCTCACGCCTGAGAAAACAGAGCGTGCGCCGTTCATCAAGGGCATTGTGAGATAAAGACAGAAAAGACGAGGGAGTGGTGATATGAAGAAGCAAAATCGCGCCATGGAGCTGTACCGCTTTATCAGCGCGGCGATGATCCTCTGCTACCACTGCCATTGGTTTGCCTTCAGAGAGACGGAGACGGCGTTCAGGGGCTTTTATCTGTTCGTGGAGCTGTTTTTCATCCTCAGCGGGTTTCTCATGATGCGTTCGGTGCGCCACAGGGTCACGGCGGCGGACCGGGCGGACCCGGCGGGGGCGACTGTCCGGTATATCCGGGGGCGGCTGCGCCAGCTCTATCCCCATCATGTCCTGTCCTGGGTCCTGGTGGCGGGGATACAAATATACCTATTAAAAAATATCTGGCCTATCCAGGTGCTCCAGATCGGCTGGCCGGAGCTGCTCCTCGTCAATATTTTCGGATTCGTTCGGGGGGAATACATCAATATCGTCTGCTGGTATCTCAGCGCGTTGGTGTTCTCATCCATCGTCGTCTACTACCTGATCCTGCGGTGTGAGGATACGTTTATCAAAGTTGTCGCTCCCATCCTTCTGGTGGTATGCTACGGTACGCTGTTCGACCGGGCCGAATGCCTGGCGGCGACCATCCTGTTCACTCGGTATGCCCCTCACCTGGGTTTCATGCGCGGTCTTGCGGACCTGACGGTGGGATGCCTGGCGTTTCGGGCCTATGAGTGGATGGAGGATGTGAAGCTCCCCGGGGAGGCAGTCCTGTCCACGCTGCTGGAGGCGGCTGTGTTTCTGACTTCGGCGCTGTATATGTATCGGTGCAGCAGCAGATACGACTTCCTCTTCGTGCCCCTTTTTTTCGCCTTCGTCATCAGCGTTTTCCGCGGCAGGAGCGTCTTCACGCACCTGTTCGACAATGGCCTGTCCGCCTGGCTCGGAAGGCAGAGCTACGCGTATTATCTGAACAACATCGTGGTGATCTATCCGTATATGTACCTCTTTCCGGAGTCGAACATCTGGGCGATGTGCTGGTTCTGCGTGCCCGCCTGCCTGTTGGTATCTGTCGTGACGGGTTACGGGCTTAAAAAGATCACTTGGTAACTGCTGATACCAAAGGAAAAAACTGCCATATTTCCGGTAAAATCGAGGGTATGATTCAAACAAATCTAAAAAGTTACAGAAAATAATCATTTTGTAACCATTTTGTAACTATTTTAAGGCGCTATTGGTATATAGTTATAGGGAAATAGTGTGTATTAAAGTCGGCGGGTAATGTGCTGCCGCATTTTATGCATGACTAAACTTGACACGGAGGGAGATCCGGCAAGATGAAGAAAAGAGTGTTTTGTTTCCTGCTGGCCGTCATGCTGATCGTCTGCGTGATGCCGATGGCTGCGCTCGCTGACGGCGAGGCTTCGGTAACGAATGCCTCTGGAAAGAAAGGGGAGACGATCAAGGTCCCTATCACCGTCACGAGCCCGTCTTACGGCTTCGCGTTCAAGGCGAGCGTCTCTGTGCCTGACAGCGGTCTGACTTTGAATGACATTACAATCAGCTCTGCCACAATGGCTGACGATGTGAATGTGGACGACGATGTGACCGGAGCCTTCTATACGATCAATGGCAAGAACATCACGTTCGTGACCGACACCGGCTCGTCCTACGTCGTGACGCTGAATCTCACCGCGGACGCTGTCGGCGAGTACAACGTGGGCATTGATATCTCCGAGATGCTGGATTTCGAAGAGAAGGCTGTTATCTCTGCGCCCCTGTCCGCCTCCGGCACGGTGACGGTGGAAGAGGGTCCGGCGTATTTGCTGGGCGATGTGAACGGAGATGGTAGTGTTAACAGAGCTGACAGAAACTATCTGATCAAAGCCCTGGCGGGATGGGATGGTTATCCGATTACAAACAAAGATGCTGCGGATGTCAATAAGGACGGTACAGTTAATCGTGCAGATCGCAACTATTTGATTAAGGCTCTTGCCGGCTGGGCTGGCTATACATTGTGAAGTTAGAATCTTTAATACAGAATTAAGGAGACATAGAAATGAAAAAGATTGCTTCAATTCTCTTGATTACAATACTTGTAATTGGTGTTTTGAGCGTCAGCGCATTTGCAGATGCTGGTACATTTTCGGTAAGTGCTGATAAGGCAACGGTAAACCCTGGGGATACTGTTACTGTATCGTTTAATCTTTTGAGCAACCCTGGTATTTGGACTCTGGCTGCGAAGGTGAGCTACGATCCTAGTGCGTTTACAGTTACCAGTAAAACCGTAGGAACTGTATTTACCGACATGGGTACACCGGAGTATGCTACAGAAGCTGCGGGTTCCGCATTGTTCGACCTCGGTGATAGCGGAAAGATCGTAAATGTAACAGGTAACGGCACGATCGGCACGATGGTTTTTACGGTCAAAAGTGATGCCAAGGCCGGAGCGTACACAATCAGAATCGTGAATGATGAGAGCTATGCTGCTGATGATTCCTCGGTTTCTGTTTCTAGTGCGTCAACAAGTATTTATGTTGTAGTTCCCCACACCCATACTTACGGCGAGCCCACATGGGAATGGGCTGCGGATTACAGCTCTGCCACGGCCAAGTTCGCCTGCTCTGAGGGCGACGATACCCAGACCGTGAACGCTACAGTCAACTCCAAGGCTGATCCTGCCGCTACCTGTGAGACTGCCGGCACGACCGTCTATACTGCAACGGCTAGCTTTGGCGGCAAGACTTACACCGATACCAAGACAAAGCCCATCGACGCCCTAACGCATAGCTATGGTGAGCCCACCTGGAAGTGGTCCGATGACCACAAGTCCGCCACCGCTACCTTCACCTGCGCCAACGACAGCAAGAAGGACCACGTTCAGACGCTGACGGCGACGGTCACCCCTGATTCGACTCCCGCTACCTGCGAAAAGGCCGGCGGCATCACCTATACCGCGAAGGTCACTTTCAACGGCAAGGATTACACGGAAGAGTATCTGGATGCAACCGGCAATCCCGCTACCGGCCACGAATACAACTTCGCCGATGCGAAATATGATTGGTCTAAAGACTGCAAGACCTGCACCGCGACTGCGGTCTGCAAGCACGGCTGCGGCAAGAATCTTGTTGAGACTGTTGAAGCTGTAGAGAATGTCACCACCAAAGCTACTTGCACGACCAAGGGTGCTGCCACCATGACGGCTACCTTCAAGAATAAGGACTTCGCCACCCAGACCAAGGAAAACGTTGAACTTCCCGCTCTCGAGCATAAGTGGGGCGATTGGGAGGTGGAGACTGCGGCCACCTGCACAACTAAAGGCATCGAGAAGCGCGTCTGCGCGAATGATCCGACTCACGTTGAGGAGCGGGATATCGACATCGATCCCGATGCGCATACCTATAAGGAAGAGCCTGTTATCAAGTTGGCCACGGATACGACGAAGGGCACCAAGACCTACACCTGCAAGTACGATGATTCGCACACCAAGACTGAGGAGTTTGAGGCTGAATACGCTGCCACGACGCCTGTCGAGGGTGTTGCTCCCGAAGCGGAGACTGCTCTGAAGGTCGAGACCGATAAGCTGGACGGCTACTCTGTAGTGTTCTATGAGGTCGGCGTGACGGCATCCTATGACGATGTGGACGGATTCGAAGTGACAAAGGGCGTACATCCCGGTAAGCCGGTTTACGTGAGATTCAGCTATCCCTCTGGTACCGATAAGGCTGATGAGTTCATCATTTTCCACCTGCTTGACGATGGGACCATTGAAAAGTTCAGCGGCAGCGACATCACCAAGGCGGATACTTATATGTCCATTGATGTCAAGAGCTTCAGCCCCTTCGCTATTGCTTATAAGAAAGCGCCTGTTCAGGATAATTCTTCCGACAACAGCGGCTCTGACGGGGCTAAGGACACCGCCAAGAAGGATACCCAGCAGCCGGATAAGAAGACCTCTTCGCCGCAGACCGGAGATGACAGCGCTGTTGCTCTGTGGACGGTCCTGTTCCTTGGCTGCGGTGCGACTGCGGTCGTGATCGGGAAAAAGAAGATCTATAACCGATAAAGCAAAACCGAATGTATCTTGTGATACATAGATGACCATTGGGAGCGACTTTTTAAGCCGCTCCCAATGACGTATTTGTTTCTGTTAAGAGGTAATGAGTATGAAAAGAATCATATCCGCCCTAATTGCGGTGCTCATGATGCTGTGTATCGGCATGCCCGCATTTGCCGATGAGGAAGCATGGGAGGGTGAGCCCGCGATCTCTCCGGATACAACAGAGCAGACCTTGGAGGAAATAACCGATACAGCGGAAGTGACCGCAGAGAATGTGACGGTCGTAGACGAAGCCCCGGAATCGATCGGTACCGCGGTGCGGGAAGCCGAGGTGCCGGAGTTGGCCGATGAGCAAGTGGAATGCAATGATGCGGAAGAAAACGAAACATCAGAGTGTCTTACTGCCTCGGACCCTGCAGAGGAGGCTCCGTTCAATGACGCGCTGCCGGAGGAGGCTCCGGAAGACGAAGCCGAAGCCAAAGAGGCCAAATCGTACAGCGTTGCTTCGCAGATCATCATCAGCGGGATGCCCGATCTGGACAACGATGATCTGTTTGCCCGCTATGTGGAGATTCAGCTATATGGTCCGGGTGACGTGATGTGGAGCGACGGATGGGAGCTCACCGGTATCAACGCCGTATTGTATGACGCGCTCCTTGCCGATGTCATCGATGTTGCGGCGGGCATATGTTCATCAACGGAGTTCGTCTATACTGCTGAGGACCTGGGCCTTCCCGAAGAAATTTCAAATGAAGAGCTGAATTCGATCAATCTGGATGCGATCATGTCCAAACTTGCTGCGGATCACCCCTATGAGCTGTATTGGTATGACAAGACCGTGGGCTGTAATTTCAAGTCTTTATTCAGCTCTTATCAGGGTGCCGATAGTGTTTTTGATTATAAGATAAATATCACGTTGTACGTCTCCCGGGATTATGCGCTGGGTTCGAGCATCACTGATGTCGATACCTCAAACGCGGCGTCGGTCCAGGCGGCGGTCGACAGGGCGCAGGGCATTGTCGCGAAGTATGCGGGCTATTCCGATTTTGACAAGCTCGTGGC
This sequence comes from uncultured Oscillospiraceae bacterium, assembly GCA_905234625.1. Classification (GTDB taxonomy): domain Bacteria; phylum Bacillota; class Clostridia; order Oscillospirales; family Oscillospiraceae; genus CAJOIG01. The sequence goes on from CAJOIC010000009.1 coordinate 42,007, forward strand.
CTACCGGGATGAGATCTGTAGCCTGGTATCCTACAATGACGAGGCGGCAGGAAACGAGTCCACACCCTTCGGCAACCCCTGGCAGCTTATCTGGGTGTTTGACGGCGATGATTCTACGACGGTGGTGTGTGAGGGCTACGCCAAAGCGTTCAAATACCTTTGTGATCTGACGGAATTCGACAATGATCGTGACCGGCGATATGTATACCTATAATAACGCCGATGGCGGAGGCCACATGTGGAATGTCGTGGCCATGGACGACGGGGAAAATTATATTGTGGACGTGACAAACTGTGACGAGGGCACCATCGGCGCGCCGGATCATATTTTCCTGACAGGATGCGACGGCAGCGTCTCCCAGGGCTATGAGTGCAAATGGGGGACCGGAAACGCTATGTGGGTAAGGTATACCTACGATGAAGATACGCTTGCGTACTATGACGGAGCTCAGCTGACCCTGTCCTCGGAGGATTACGAGTATGTGCCCCAGGAAGATCCGGACCCACCTCAGCCGCTTCTGGGCGATGTGAACGGAGATGATCAGGTGAACGCTGCGGATCTTCTGCGCATGCTGCGCTATTTGAACGGTGAGAAAGTGGACTTTGACGAGAGTGTCGGCGACGTGAACGAGGACGGCAGGATCGATCTCGGCGACCTCATCCGGCTGCTTAAGATTCTGATCAGCTCTGCCTCCTCCGGAAGCTCTACTCCGGCGCCCATCAGCTCGAAACCCGGAAACTCACCGTCGGAGACCAAAACGCCCCCAACAGGCTGATATAAATGATAAAAGAAAAAAGGCGTACCGAAGAGAGCTTCTCGGTACGCCTTATTTATGCTTTGGTTCAGCCGCCGATCAGCGCGTCCAGGCGCTCCTGATATCGGTCCGGCAGGGTGGTGATGGGTTGGTTCTGGATCTTCCACCCCAGAGAGGAGGTCTCCTCTCTCACCTGGGCCAGCATTTCCGGTATTTCCCGGAGCCGCTCCAGACAGTAGGCGGCGCTGCCGGTGTCGCCGGCCTGGGTGTAAAGGGCGTAGCCCATCTCCATCATATCGAAATAGTCCAGATACTCGTCGAGGGCGTATCGCTGCAGGGCGATGGCCCGACGCTTATACTCGATGACGGCGGCGAAATCGCCGTTGGCGTAGGCTGCACGGGCTTTGGCGTCCCAGGCGAGGCTGACGCTTTTATTTGTTTTCAGTATATGTTCGGCAATAGCGTCCATGCTCTCCGCGGTGTCGGCCTCCGTGATGACGGACTCCCAGGCGGCGGTGTAATAGGGGTAGAGCCGGAGTACGGTGTGGTAGCTCTTCAGGAAAAACAGGCCGGACACCAATCCCGCGTACAGACAAAGAACGCATGTCAGCGCCGCGGTGATATGCGCGGCATGGCGATTTTTCCATGAGAACTCCCGTATGGGATCATTATCCGCGATCAGAAGGAACAGAAGATCCATGGCAACGAATTGCATGTCAAAGTCGAACATACAATGGGCGCACAGCACCGCAAGCATGATCTTTTTAACATGGGAGCATCTGCCGGGGAAAAAGCTGCGGACCACGGCCCAGATGAACAGAAGCGCGGGGATCCAACCCACGTCCAGCATGATCTGAAGCAGGTCGTTGTGGACGTAGAGGATGTGGTAAACGCCGGTCTTAAAGGAGCCTTGGGTACATTGATAGCCGATGTATCCGAGGCCGAAGGGATGTTTTGCGATCACGGGGATCGCGTCCTGGAAGTACAGGAACCGTCCCAGGAAGGTGGTGGAGGATGTGGAAATGGTCAGGTAGCGCGCGATGGAGGAAAAATTCCCTGTGATGAGCGCGTAGGCGCCGGTCAAGGCTACGAGAAGCACCGCAGCGCCGATGACAGCCAGACGCAGGCGCTTGTCCTTCTGCCAGATGAGATAGTATACGACGATTGCCGCCATGAGGAGAAAGACGGTCCGGCTGCCGGACAGGGCAATGCCTGCCAGGAGGAAGGGGAGGGGTGCGGCGTCCTTCAACGTCAGCTTCTTGCGGAACAGCAACGGGACGACGCCCAGCAGAAGATAAATGGCGAAGGTGTTAGGATACTGGAAAAAGCCGCCCAGGCGACGGTTCACCAAAAACACCTCGGAAAGTGCCGGGATCAGGCTCAGCAGTCCGGAGAGGAGCGTCATGACGGCTCCCGCCCACGGCAGAGGGGCCAGGAGTCCCTCCCGATCCTCCGATGTCAGCTGCCCGATGGCCAGGGCGAACAGCGGCATGGGCAGGAACTTTACGAAGCCCATGAGCGCCATCCCTCTGTCTACCGCCCAAAGCGCGCTCAGCCCGAAGAACAGGGCAAGGACCGCCGAGGCCAGACTGGCGGGTGTGAACGGTACGACGATAGATCCTCGCTTTTTCCGATAGTACAGCAGGCATCCGATCAGATAGACAGACAGAAGACATGCGGTCCATTCATGATAGACGCCGATGAGAAATGGGGCGAAGATGACCGCCGCCTGGAGAGGCCGGGAGGACAGGGGCGCGGTCGGTTTCGTTTTCGTCATGAGATGCCTCCGAAGGAATGTGTTCAGGAATCGTTCTCAGAAGTGGTTTAATATTAGTAAAGCGTGCCTGAAATGTCAAGTCTTACGCAGGGAGAAGCAAGTTACAGGAGGGAAACAAAACTCGATTAAACAACTAAATACTATTGACGCAGGAATTTAAAACAAATATAATATATTGTTGTAAAAGTAGGCGTATTGTGCCAATGAATATAGTAGGAGGAACTCACATGCAGCGCGGTAAAAGATTTCTCAGCTTGCTGATGGCAATCGTTTTCTGACTATCCCTCATGCCTGTGGCTGTGGCGGCGGACGGCGATCTGCCGGAGGAGGATCCGGCCCCGACCGAGGAGGTATCGGCCCCCGTAGAGGAAGAAACGGCTCCTGCGGAGGAGGTCGGAGAGCTTCCCGCCGTGAGCGCGGAAAAGGAAGAAACGGCTGACGACGCCGCAGATCAGGTGGACGCCGACGATGCGGAGCCATTTGAGGAACCGACGGAGGATGTCTCCTCTGCGGATGATTCTGACGCAGGGGACGAGTCTGCCGAAAACACCGACGAGGAAACGGCTGACGAGACGGATCCCGAGACCGAGGAGATACTGTCGGTCGACGGCGATGAAGAGGAGCCTCTTGAGCCTCCGGCAGCACTCACCTCCGGCTCCTGCGGCGATGACGTCATATGGTCCCTGTCGGACGGTGTGCTGACAATCTCCGGTAATGGCGAGATCGAGTGGGATGACTGGTACGATATTAGCGGAGCTATCAATAGTGTCATTATCGGGGAGGGCGTCACCTCCGTCTGCGACTGGTGCTTCCAGAACTGCAGCAATCTCACGGAAATCACGATCCCCGAATCCGTGACCGTTATCGGATACTACGCGTTCAATGAATGCGTCAGTTTGTCAAAGGTGAATTATCCCGGAGCTCCCGAGGCTTGGTATGAGATCGATATCGATACCGGGAACGCCCCCCTCTGGAATGCCATGGGCCTGGTACAGCCTACTGCGGGCAAGTGCGGCACGGATGCCCGCTGGAAGCTGGAGGAGGGGGTCCTCACCATTTTCGGCTCCGATTCCGTGGAGAGCTATCCCTGGCGTAATTATGCCGAATCCATCACCTCCATCGTGATCGAGGACGGCATCACCAGCATTCCTGAATGGGCCTTTGACGACTGTTATAGCGTGGTATCCGTCGTCATCCCCGCCAGCATGGAGACCATCGGAGCCTATGCCTTCTCGTCATGCTATAATTTGAGCAGCGTCACATATAAGGGTAGCGGCGCCGACGATTGGTATAAAATGACCATTGAGGGGGGCAATACCTACCTCTGGAATGCGTCCGGCTATCCCATCCGCGCCGCCGGCGAGTTCACTATGGAGAACGGCGACTCCTTCCAATGGACCCTGGAGGACGGCGTCCTCACCGTTACCGGTGAAGGCGAGCTGGATCTTTCGAACAACTACAGCGGTTATTGCTGGGGGTCCTATCAGAGCGAGGTCACATCTGTCAAGGTCGGAGAGGGGATCACCTCCGTTGTCGCTGCATTTGGGAATATGCGCAACCTCAAGAGTGTCGATCTTCCCGAGGGGCTTACGACCATCGGCGACTATGCGTTCCAGGGCTGCTCGCGGCTGGCGAGCATTGACCTACCGGACAGTCTGACGACCATCGGCGATTATGCGTTCCGGGAGTGCTATCAGCTGACGAGCATCGACTTACCGGACGGTTTGTCGACCATCGGCGACTACGCGTTCCGCGCCTGCTGGAACCTGAGCACTCTGTCCCTGCCCCTGTCTGTCAGGACCATCGGCGAATACGCCTTCAGCAATTATCTCAAGACAGTCAACTATCCCGGCAAGGAGGACGACTGGAACGCCATCGCCATCGGCGAAGGCAACAGTCAGCTCTGGCTGGCCTCCGGCTTCCAGCCCGAGGCGGAGGGTGCGATCGGCGACCTCACCTGGAAGCTGTCCAAGGGGATCCTGACCATTTCCGGCAGCGGTTCCATGGAGGGTGAGACTTACGAGCCCTGGAGCTCCTATGCGACCCTCATCGGCGAGATCGTTATCGAGGATGGCGTCACGTCCATCTGTGATTACGCATTCTCGGGATGTGTGAATGCCAAGACGCTCTCCATCCCCGCCAGCGTCACATCCATCGGTGATAGTGTCTGCTCCAGGTGCGAAAGCATGACCGCGACCTACGCCGGTACGGAGCAGGAGTGGTTCGAAAATGTCACCGTGGGGATGAACAACTACGATCTCTGGAACAGTCTGAAGGATATCCCCTTCCGTGTGGAGGGAACCTGCGGCGATAGCGCCACCTGGGTGTTTGACGAGGGTACCCTGGAGATCAAGGGTACCGGCGAGGTCACCTCGTACGATTGGCGCAGCTATATCGGCGAAGGAAACACCAAACTCCTCATCATCGCCGAGGGCATCACCAGCATCCCCGACTACGCCTTCAGCGAATACTACCGCATGGCGTCCGCCGAGCTGCCTCTGTCCCTGACCGCCATCGGTACCAGCGCCTTCGGTTACTGCCAGAATCTGAGCAAGATCGTTTATGCGGGCAGCCAGACGGACTGGGACAAGATCGCCATCGGCGCGAACAACGCTTACCTTCTCCGGGCGGTCATGGCCTCTGGTTACACGATCAAAGGAAAGATTGGCGATACAGTCAGCTATTCCATCTATAGCGGAACGCTGACCATCTCCGGCGAGGGTAAGGCGTCCATTGATTTCGACGGACCGAATAACCCGTGGTACGGTTATGACGGTTACATCGACAAAATCGTTGTGGAGGAAGGGATCACGGAGCTCTCCGCCTTCATGTTCCAGCAGCTCTATTACGTCACAACGCTTGAACTTCCCCATTCTCTGCAGGTCATCGGACCGCGCGTTATGGGCTATGAAGGGGGCGCTGATTGGAAGCTTACCGTCCGCTATGCCGGCAATGAGGCCGACTGGAACAAGATCACCGTGCGGTACGGCAACGCCATCCTCTGGAACTCCCTGGGGTATGCGGCCAATAAATCCGGTACGGCGGGCGACGCGGACTGGACCTTGAAGGACGGTGTGCTCACCGTCTCCGGCGGCGACATCCCCTCTTATGCTTATTACATGAACAGCGGATATTATGACGACGGGGATGATAGCGGCTATGCGCCCTGGTGTGATTACGCCGAATTCATCACCGACATCGTCCTGGGCGATGGAATCACGTCCATCGGAACCTATGCCTTTGCCGGCTTGAGCCAGGTGACCTATGTCAAGGTCCCGGAGGGAGTGAAGACCATTGCGGACGGCGCCTTCGACTATACCTACGCGCTGGCCTCCGTCTGGCTGCCCAAGAGCCTGGAGAGCATCGGCAAATATTCGCTGTATTATCCCGCGGTGGTATATTACTCCGGTTCGGAGGAGGATTGGGGGAAGGTCACAATTACCACCTCCAGCGAATTGGCGGCTCACCCGAAGCGGGACAACTGGCTCGAAACGGCGAAGTTCATCTACAACTACGACGGCGGCCTGATCACGGTCGCTACCGGCAAGGCCGGCGATAACGTGGAATGGGCCTATGACAGCAGCGGGCTCCTGTCCTTCACCGGCAATGGCGAGATGTACGATGAACTGATGTACGATGAACTATCGTGGTACAGGTTCAACAACGCCTACACGTCCGTCTCCATCGAGGACGGCATCACCACTCTGCCCCGGCTGGCGTTTGCCAGCTCCAAGCTGACGGAGGCAGAGCTGCCCGACAGCATCACCACGGTGGTCTATGGTCTGTTCATGTATTCCAAGCTCCAGAGCGTCGAACTGCCGGAGAAGCTCGTCTCCATCGAAGAGAGAGCCTTCTACAATACGCCTCTCGAAGAGATCGAGCTTCCGAATACGGTGACCAGCATCGGCAAATATGCCTTCGCAGCAACTGATTTGGAGAAGGTGGATCTGCCCGACGGTCTGACCAGCATCGGCTCCCATGCCTTCGAAGCTACGAATATCAGCGAGGTGTCGATCCCCGACGGCGTTACCGAGATCGCCTACGCCACCTTCCGCAACTGCCAGGATCTCAGCTCGGTTACCATTCCCACCAGCGTCACGAGCATTGACAACGCGGCGTTCTTCGGGACCGCCGGCGGCGACGTCTACTACGGCGGCACAGCGGAGGATTGGGAGGCTGTGAATATCCGCGGAGGCAGCGGCCTCGATAACTATACCATCCACTTTACCGGCCTGGACTACGCCGTCCAGTTGGACAACAACACCAACGGCGCGGTAGCCGTCAGCCTCGGACAGGACGATGCGGACGCCATCATCGGCGACGAGGACAGCACGTTCAAGCCCGCCGCAGGAAAGAAGCTGGATGATTCGGAGCCTGTGGAGGTGGAGGTCGTCGTCAAACCTGTTCAGCAGCCGGACAGCGCTGATAAAGCCGCGATCGAACAGAGCGCGGGCGAGACCGGCGAGGTCCTCCAGTATTTCGAACTCTCCGTGGACGTATATCAGGGAGACGAGCTTATCGGAAGCATCACCGAGACGCCGGAGGTCATCCGCTTCACCATCATCCTGACAAAAGAGCAAGCGAACAGTATCGGCGTCGGCAAGGTGTTCGTCGTCCGCATCCACGACAACAAGGCGGAAACGCTTCCGGCGGAGTATAACCCCGCGAACCGGACCCTCACCTTTGTCAGCGACAAATTCTCCACCTACGCCATTGCTGTGGACGGGGAGAAGGAACAGGTCCTGGTGGGCGATATCAACGGCGACGGGGTGGTCAACTCCGGCGACCTGATCCGCATGCTGAAGTATCTCACCGGCAAGGCCGACGATAGAACGAAAAGCCGGATCATTGACGTCGGCGACTTCGACCACAGCACAGAGGTCAAGGCAAACGATCTGATCCGACTGCTCAAGTATATCAACGGTCAGCTGAAGACGCTTTACTGATCCCAAGAAAAACCTTTTACGAACCCCGGAGACATCTGTCTCCGGGGGTTTGCTTATGCGGATGAGAATTACATTTTGGTAACGATTTATTTCTAAAATAAAAAAATCTTGTTGACGTTACCGTGTGCCGGAATTATAATAAACTGATATCGTATGGTATCATGAACGGATTATTCTCATACCCACAGGAGGGACCCCATGCTTCGAAAGAAACGTTTTATCTGCCTGTTTCTGATCATCGGGCTTTGTCTTGCGCTGGTGCCTGCCGCTGTGGCGGCGGAAGATCCGGCGGACGTGTCGGAGGCGGCTTTGCCTCAGGAGGACACGGGGCTGGTGTTCAGCGAGGATTCCATACTGGGAGCAGTGCTGGACGGCGCGGAGGAGAGCGCTTCGTCGTCGGACGCGCCGGAGATGGCGACGCCTTCTGATGTCGAACCGACGCCCACCCCAACGCCGGACGATACGCCTGCGGACCCGGCGGAAAACGACGATCCCTTTGCCAGAAAGGGAGTCTGCGGCGAGAGTACCACGTGGGAGCGCACGGATGAGGGCATCCTGCGGATCAGCGGCACCGGCGCCGTGACCACCGCGCCCTGGGCGGCCTATGCCGGAGATATCGTCTATATCATGATCGACGAGGGCGTGACCACCCTGTGCGACAAGGCGTTCAACGGCTGCACCGCTGTGGTGACCGTACGCATTCCGGTGAGTCTTACCGGCATCGGGACCGATGCCTTTGCCGGCTGCGGAATTCTGACCTCGGTCTCCTACAGCGGAACGACGGATCAGTGGTATGCCATGGACATCAGCGGAGGCAACGAAGCGCTGAAGACCGCCTTCAAAAGCACTCTGCCTGCGGGTGGCTCCTGCGGGGAGAATGTGACCTGGCGTCTCGCAGCTGACGGTGTTATGACCATTTCCGGCAGCGGGACCCTCACCGGAGACGGGCATTGGCATGAGTATCTGGATGTTGCCGAGCGCATCGTGATCGATACTGACGTCACCGCCATTGCGGCAGGCGCCTTCATCGGCAGCGGCGACGTCTACTACAAGGGTTCTGAGGCGGATTGGTCCGGCGTCAGCGTAAGCTCGGACAGCGGCCTTGTCACCTATACCGTCCACTTCATGACGAGCAGCAGCGCCGTACGGCTGGACAGCGGCACGGGTAGGCAGACGGCCATGGTCCTCTCTGCGGACGACACTCAGTCCGCGCTGGAGAATAATCAGATCGAACTGGAGCCCGGTGAGGATCTGTTCGGCGTCATTACGATGGAGGCTGTCGTCACCTGCCTGGACGAGAGAGCGGTTGGCAGCGAGAAGCTTGACATAGGAGAGGATGAGGTGCTGCAGTACCTTGATATCTCCGTGAAGGTCATGAAGGACGACCGCTATGTGGGCGAGGTCACCGAGACGGCGAACAAGCTGCGGTTCAGCATCGTCCTGCCGGAGGCGGCGGCGGAGGCCATCGGGGACCGCCAGGTGTATGTCCTGCGCGTCCATAACGGCGAGACCGAGCGTCTGCTGGCTGAGTATGCCCCTGCCACCCGGACCGTCACCTTCCTCAGCGACCGGTTCTCTACCTTCGCCATCGCCTATTCGAAGGATCAGGCGGCGCGAGTGCTGGGCGATGTGACCGGCGACGATATCATCGATCTTGCGGATCTCATTCGTCTGCTGAAGTACATCGGCGGCGATCAGACCGGCGGCGACCTGAGAGATGTGGGGGATGTAAACGGTGACGGCAGGATCAACGTCCAGGATCTGATCCGCCTGATGAAATATGTGAACGGCCAGATCTCCGGCGTGCTGTGACAGGGTCGGGAAAGGATAAAAAATGAAAAGATTGATTTCGGCGGCGGCCGTATGCGTGCTGCTTCTCTGTCTGACGGTATCCGCCTTTGCGGCAGGCACCCAGCTGGAGGTGTCCTCCGCCCAGGCGCATCCGGGAGACACGGTGGATGTCACGGTAAGCATCAAGGGCAATCCGGGCTATGCCGGCTTCGATCTGATCGCGGATTATGACAGCGACGTGCTGGAGATGACGGGCTTCAAGCTGTCCAGAGTGTCGGGAGCGCTGTCCTCTGCTGCGGCGGATACGGGCATGGCCACCTTTGCCAGCCTCACCAGCGTCACGGAAGACGGCGTCATCGCCACTATGACTTTCCGGGTCAGGGACGGAGCGCCCGCGGGCGATACCTCCGTCGGCCTGGCGGGGGCGGACTTTTTCAATATCGATGAAAACGCTGTTCCCGTGGACGTGGTCTATGGTTCGGTGACGGTGCTGAGTGATGCCGGGGAGGACGATCGCCCCCCCACGGAGCCCTCGGACGGAAACGAACCGGAGGAGCAGGAGCAGCCGCAGTCCACGGCGACCCCGACTCCGGAGCCGCAGCCTACCATACCTCCCGGGGAGGAATCGGTCAAGGCGGAGATTTCCGAGCGGACGGATATCCCGGCCGCGCTGACGCGCGTGGGCGTCGATCCCGGGCGCACTGTGGTGTATGATATTCATACGGAGGACGGAGATCTTCCCGTGTCGGGTTTCGTGGAGGTCACGGTCCCCTATCCCGAGGAGGCGGAGAACGGCAGTGTTTTCCGCGCCTATATGATCGATCCTGCGGGCGGGGTGGAGGAGCTTCCCGCCGAGGAGGGAGAGGAAGGACTCACCGTGGTGACGGACGCGGAGAACTCCGTTTCGGTGTCCTGGCTCACGCCGGAGGAGGATGCCGCCGCCCGGGAAGCGGAGCGCGTTGAGAACGCGGCGTAGACCGCGGAGGAGTCGTCCGGTACCGGCAGCGCGGTTCTGTGGATCGTGATCGTGGCGGTGATCATTGCTGCTGCGGCGGTGATCGTTATCCTGCGCAGACGGAAGAAATAATCGTAAAGAGAGCGCCGGGCTGTGAAGCGCGGCGCTTTCTCCCGTTGACAGAGGAGATTTTTGCGTATATGATATCCGCAGGGAGGGATGTTTCATGGCGTCCGAAAAACCGAAAAAAACTCTTGCCCGCAGGGTCCTAAGCATCGTGGGGATCGTGCTGGGTGTGATCGTTCTGCTGGTGGTTTGGCTCTTCGGCTGGCTGACCGTGGGCGAGTATAATCCCGACGATGTGGAACCGGTGGAGATCGGGGGCGAGGCGTCCGAGCTCCTCTATCCGGGCTCTTCGGTGAAGATCGTCACCTGGAACATAGGTTACGGCGCCCTGGGCGACAATGCGGATTTCTTTATGGACGGCGGCTCCGGTGTCCGTACTGCGGACGAGGACCGGGTCCGGGAAAACATCCAGGCGGTGATCGACGAGCTGACACTCCTGCAGCCGGACGTAGTCTTCCTACAGGAGACGGACCGGGATTCCAGCCGCTCCTACCACATCGACGAGGCCGGTCTCATCGCGGATTCCTTCGCGGGATACCAGAACACCTTTGCTTATAATTTTCGTGTCATGTTCGTGCCCTATCCCGTGCCGCCCATCGGCAAGGTGAACAGCGGCATCCAGACCCTGAGCGCCTATCCCGTTTCGGATTCCCAGCGCATCCAGCTGCCCTGTCCCTTCTCCTGGCCGCTGCGGATCGGGAATCTGAAGCGCTGCATCATGGTGGACCGTGTTCCCGTCTATGGGACGGACAAGGAGCTGGTTCTAATTAACCTCCATCTGGAGGCTTATGACGACGGCGAGGGCAAGATCGCCCAGACGGCGATGCTCCGGGATATCCTTCAAGCGGAGGCGGACGCGGGCAACTATGTCATCGCCGGCGGTGACTTCAACCAGATCTTTTCCTCCATTGAGAATCCCTACCCCTCCCGGGAGGGAATGTGGCTGCCGGGGGAGATCGACGTGAGTGCCTTCGGTCCCGGCTGGCAGTTTGCCATGGATACGTCCCTGCCCAGCTGCCGCTCTCTGGACCGCCCTCTGGCCGGCGCGGAGCTTCAGGATTTCCAGTTTTACCTGATCGACGGATTCATCGTCTCCGATAACCTCGTGATCACTTCGCTCCAAACACAGGACCTCGGCTTTGTGAACTCCGACCATAACCCCGTGGTGATGGAGGTCTATCTTCCGGCTGCCTATTGACGAAACGGAAGCGCCGGTCTTCCCCTGTGGGAAGACCGGCGCTTCCGCTCTATTTGATGTTCTCCTCAGCACAGTTGTCCCGGACCCGCATACCCATCTCGTCGGGATGGCCCGCCGGGAATTCGGCGATGCTGAGCTCATCGAATTTGGAGCACAGCCTCATCTCCGGGTTTAGCCGCAGGTCCTCAGCGGAGCGGGGGAGCTTCCTCTTTTTCTTTGACATATCTGCGGCCTCCCGTATCACAGATAGGCGCGCATATCCGCACCCAGGGTCTCCTCGATGGAGATGAGCCGCTTGGCGATGTCCTTGGAGAACTCATCCGCCGCGGCGTACTGGTTCAGATAGCGGCTCAGGGACTTGACGCCCATGTTGCAGCCGTCCGTCATGAGATCGGCGATGGTGTGGTCGCTCTCGTGCAGCACCAGCTTCATATCGGTTTTCATCCGGGACATGGTCTCCACCATTGGACTGGGGTCCTTGCCGTCGTCCCCAAGCCGGTCCAGGTGCTCCCGGATCTCCGTGCCCAGGGCTTCGTGGTGCTTCTTGCTCTCCGTGAGGAGGGAGCGCAGGCTATTCTCGTGCACATATTCCAGCACGTCGCAGATGGAGGAGACGCCCATCTTTACCCCGGAGTCGCACTCCCGCAGGAGCTTGACAGTATCCTGTTCGATCATTTGGCATCGTTCCTTTTCATATGGATGCTGTCAGTATGCCACGAAAACCGGAAAATATGCGAAAAGACGAGCCGCAGCCTGCGGCTCGTCTTCGTTTTTGGTATGGAGGAAAGCCCATGCTCAGCTCAGCTGCGCGGCAATGATGGCGGCGGCCTTCTTACCGTCGGCCATGGCGTGGACCAGGGTATAGGCGCCGGTGACGGCGTCGCCCCCGGCGTAGGTGTTGTCTTCCGAGGCGGCCAGGGTCTGCTTGTCGACGATGATGCAGCCCTTGTCGTTGGTCTTTAGACCGGGGATAGGTTCGGCGGTGAAACCGAGAGCCAGCACGGCAACGTCCGCGGGGAAGACCACCGTCTCCTTCGTGGCCTGGACCCCACGGCGGCCGCCGGGATAGTCGAGGCCGGTGAATTCCGTCTTGCGGCAGACGAGGGAAGAGAGCTTCCCGCCCTCCGCGGTGAATTCCGAGGGAGCGGCCATGAGAGCCAGGGTGACGCCCTCCTCCAAGGCGCGGTCGATCTCCTCCCGGCGGGCGGGCATTTCCTCCCGGGAGCGGCGGTAGACGATGGTGACGCTCTCAGACCCGGCGCGCAGGGCGCAGCGGGCCGCATCTACGGCGGTGTTGCCGCCGCCCAGGACCACCACGTTCTTTCCGGCGATGGGGGCGCCGTCCACATTGGCGGCGGTTAGGTAATCGTTCGCGGTATAGACACCGGGCAGGTCCTCGCCGGGAATCTTCGGCAGGACGGGCTTGCTGGCGCCGGTGGCGACGAATACGGCCTTGAATTTCTCGCAGAGCTCGGCGACGGTGATGTCCGTGCCCACCTTCACGCCGGTCTTTGTCTCTACGCCCTGGCGGCGGAGCTCGTCCAGCTTCCGCTCCACCACGGCATTGGGCAGGACGAAGCCGGGGATGCCGTAGACGGGTATGCCGCCCATGAAATCCTTCGCCTCGAACAGGGTGACGGCGAAGCCCTTCCGGGACAGATCGTCTGCGCAGGCCATGCCTGCCGGACCGGAGCCCGCCACGGCCACGGGGATGCCGTTTGGCTCGGCGCAGGGGAGGGGCTTGCCGTGCTCCGCGTGCCAGTCGGCCACGAAAGCCTCCAGCCGTCCGATGGATACGCTCTCGCCCCGGATGCCCCGGGTGCAGTTGAGCTCGCATTGTTTCTCCTGGGCGCAGACCCGGCCGGTGATGGCGGGCAGGGCGTTCTTCTCGGAGATGAGTTCATAGGCTGCCTGGTAGTCTCCCGCCCGGACCTGGGCGATGAACTCCGTGGTGGGAGTATGGGCGGGGCAGGAGACGGAGCAGTACCGGCCCGGACACTTGAGGCAGCGGGCGGATTCCTCCGCGGCCATGTCGGGGGTGTAACCCAGGGCCACCTCGTCGTAGTTTTTCACGCGGTCTTCCGGAGCCTGGGTGGGCATGGGCGTTTTCACCATGGAGAGGTTCGGGTCCTGAACGGGGACGAAAACGGTGTTGTCTCTCAAAAACATATCGATCCCTCCTTACAGCGTGTCGGCATAGGCGGCGGCTTCCGCGCCAGAGGTGAAGGCGGAGGCCATGGCCCAGGTGAGCTCGGATATGACGGCCAGCTTGCCCTTCCGGTGCATGGCGGACGTGGCGTCGCCCACGCCGTACAAGCCGGGGATGAAGGAGCCGTCGTTTCTAAGGACGCGGCATTTCCCGTCCACCATGAGGCCGCCGAGAGAGGCCTCGGAGAAGCGGGAGCCGAGAATGGCGTAATAAGGGCCCTTGTCGCCGATGGACACGAGGAAATCCGCGGGCTTTCCGAAGTCGCCGTCCTTCCCGGAGGCGCAGGCCTCGTTGTAGCGCCGGACGGTGTCCAGGAAGGCGTCCCGGTCCATACCGCAGGCGTCCGCCAGCTCCGCCAGCGTGTCAGCCTTCTTGACAGGGGCGTCCTTGGGCAGGGCGGCCTCCTCCTCCAGCTCTGTCTCCCAGGTCTCGTAGAGATAGGCCTTGGCGGCGAAGGCGGGATTCGAGATGAAGCGGTCCGCAATGGCCTTGATGGCGTCCCGGCTCTGGATGGCCCAGGAGATCTCCTTCGGCTGATCGGCAATGATGGCGGTCATGCCGAAGAGGCCGTCCGCCTCGTTGATCCAGCGCTTGCCGTCCAGGTTGAACTGGGGCATGTCCGGCTCCAGGGCGATGTCCGCCAGGACGTTGGAGAAGGGGTGATGCTTCGGCCCGAACATGGAGATGAACATCCGGTCCGGGTTGGGTTCCACGCCCAGCTCCCGCAGCATGTCTATGCCGTCGCCGGTGTCGGTGGGCACGGAGAAGCGGTGGATGGGGGTGTCGCCCTCGAAAAACCAAGGGGCAAACTCTTTGATCTTCTCGTCGCTCTTGCCGAAGCCGCCGGTGGCCAGGACCACCGCGGGGGTGTCGATATGTACCTCTCCGCCGCGATCCTCGCAGACGAGACCGCAGATGGCTCCGTCCGCGCCCAGCACCAGGTGCTTTGCCGCCGTGCCGGTGAGGATCTCCACGTCCAGCTTCTGGTCTCGGATGGCTTCCAGCATCGTATACTTGACATAGGTGCCGCCCCAGCCGGGGCCGATGGCGTCGTCCCGGCAGAGGAGATTGTCCCGGATGCGGTTTGGGAAGTCCAAAAGACCGGGACCGTAGATGGGGCCGTGGGCGTCCGCGTCGCCCAGGTTCACCAGGTGATAGACCTCCTCGGCCGTTCCGAACTCGCACAGCCAGTCGAAGAAAGCGCCGCAGCCGTAAACTGCTGTGCGGATGACGTCCTCGTCCAGGACGCGGTCCGTGACGTTCAGGTAGTGCTGGATAGCCTTTTCCCGGCAGTCCTCCATGCCCGCTGCCTCGTGCCACTTGGTGTAGACGGGGAAAAAGGCGTGGGCATAATCTGTGTTGCCGCCGAGCTTGTCGGCTTTTTCCACGAGGATGACCTTCTTTCCGAGCTGGGCCGCCCGGACCGCCGCGACGATGCCGCTGCCGCCGCCGCAGACCACCACGTCAGCCTTTTTCCGGATGGGCTCGTGGGGCACGACGGGGACGGGGTTGTCCACGTCGTGGATGGAGCAGGTATGGCACACCCGCGCGCACAGGCCGCATTCCACGCATTTATCGGGGTCTATCTGGTACTTGGTGCCGAGATAGTCGATGGCCTGCATAGGGCATTCCATGGCGCAGTTATGACAGCATACACAGTTTTCCTGGTTGATCTGATACATGATACGCTATCCCTCCCTACAATTTGTTTCGCTTGTATAATATTATAACAGATGAGCGGAGTCTTGTAATTGTTCATAAAACAACAAAATCGCCATTTTTATGTGCTCACAGCACAGGAGGAAGCCAGTGAAAAGCAGGGCGTGAAATATGTGCTGAGAGCACAAAAATCGACGGTAGTTTTCCTTTTGTGCACATAGACACAGTTTGTTCATAAATGATATAATGACATTAAATTCGGTTACTGTGCCATGATTTGTCGGGGCGTTCGGGGGAGCGCCTGCGGGACATGGCCGCAAACCACATGGGGCCCGACGGTCCGCCGTCCGGGCAAAAAAGAAATGAAGGAGAGTCAAGCATGAAGAAATTCTTTATGATCCTGTCTCTGATCCTCGTAGCCTGCATGCTGCTGTCCGTGTGCGCCTTTGCCAGCGGTGAACCCGCGGCCGACGGCGGCGCCGCCAGCGACGAGGCTGCCGCCGCTTCTGCCGGCGCGATCGGAAGCAGGAATGTCTGGCTGTCGGGACTGTTTGTCATCCTGTCTATTGCGGTGTTCATCATTCTCTGTTATAAGAATGTCCACACTGGCATCGCGGCGCTGATCGCCACGATCATCGCGGCCCTCGGCTCCACAAACCCGTTCTATGTCTCCCTCTTTGAGGTCTTCCCCTCCGGCGTCGCCTCTCTGGTCGAGATGATGTTCTTCGTCTTCACCATGTCCGGCCTGCTGGGCTACCTGATGGACGAGACGGGCTGCTCCAAGTCCGTGGGCAACACCATGATCAAGCTCCTGGGCACCGACCGGGCCTGGATGGCCATCTCCGCCACCGCCATCATCCTGATGCTGGCCGGCGTGGGTACGTTCATCTTCGTGGTCGTGGTCGTGGCCGCGCCTCTTATGAAGGCCGCGAACCTGCCCCGGAAGGTGGGCATGATCGCCGCCCAGGGCATTGCTCCCGCCATCAACTTCTGCATGCCCGTGCCGAACGTTCCCGGCTCCCTGCCCAACATGTTCCTGGGCACCGGCCTGTTCGACGCGCCCATCCTGTCCATCGCTACAGGTCTTGTGGGCATCGCCCTCTTCCTGTGGTACCAGACCCGCCTTGTCAAGAAGGCCCGCGAGAACGGCGAGGGCTATGACGGTGAGGACGTGGAGCTGGATCTGGACGAGTCGACCCTGCCCAACTTCTGGGCTTCCATCGCGCCTCTGGTAGCCGTCGTGGTGGCGGCCATCGTGTTTGCGCACATCGACCTGTCCTACCAGACCTGGCAGACCCAGCTGGTGGCCCTGGCTCAGTTCGTCGGCATCATCGTGCTGGTGATCCTCCAGTGGAACCGCTGCAAGAAGATCGGCGTCGTGAACATCCTCTCCAAGGGCTGCACCGGCATGTGGGGCTTCCTCATGCTTGCCGGCTGCGTCTATGGCTTCGGTCAGGTGGTCACCACCAGCTCGGTCATCGAGCCGGTGCAGAACTGGGTGCTCGGCCTGAACCTGAGCCCGTACATCACCGCCATGATCTCCGTGGCTGTCATCGCCGCCCTCTGCACGGACGGTATCTCCGCCATGATGATCTGGCTGCCGATGTTCGGCCAGCAGTACCTCGCTATGGGCGTGAACGCCGGTGCGCTGCGCCGTCTGCTCCTCTGCACCACGCAGACCTTCGACTCCCTGCCGCACGCGCAGTCCATCGCCAACACTCTCGGCGTGTTTGGTCTGACCCACAAGCAGGCTTACAAGGAGCTGTTCATCACCACGGTCATCTTCCCGACCATCTTCTCCATCTTCTGCTGCATCTGCTGCGTCATCTTCTACGGTGTGGGCTGATCCGGCGGAACATAGTATCTGCATCGATCCCCCCGAAAGGGCCGCCTTTGACGGCGGCCCTTTTGTATTATATAATGACATAAAAGAGTCCGCGTCCGTCAAACGCGCCGGGGCGCTCTCCGTCCGTCGGCGTACCACTTTTCATCCCGGGAGGTCGTTCCTTTGAACAAGAACAAAGACCCCATGCTGAGGGCGCTTTATATCGTCCTTGTCCCTGTCGTCCTGGTCATCATCGTGCTGAACTCCGGCCTTTTGCAGAAGGCGGTGCCGGCGGCGCGGGTCCACGGACAGAACTATACCGTTGTCCGGTACAACTTCTATTACTTCGAATTCTACAATACCTTCCTGGAGGACCATCAGTACGAGCTGGACGAGCTGGGCTATGACCCCAGCGTGTCCGACACTACCCAATATACCTCCGAGGGCGTCTCCTGGAAGGTGTTTTTCATGCGGCAGGCCGAGGCGGATATGGCCGAGACCGCGTATTACTGTGATCTCGCGGCGGAGGCGGGTTACGTCTTCTCCGAGGAGGAGCTTCTCCCCGTGCGGGAGCGCCTGGCGGAGCACGCCGCCGCCCAGACCGCCAGCAACATCAGCGCCAAAAACTACTACACCGCCTATTATGGCTCCGGTATGACCGAGGCCCTCTATACGGAGGAGCTGACCCGCCGGGTTAAGGCGGAGGCATACAGGGACTATCTCATCCGCTCCGCGACGCCCACCCCGGCGGAGGTCGAAGCCTTTATCTCCGAAAATGCCATCCCGGACTACCGGACGGCGGATATCCGCGTCATCACGCTGGAGGCCCTGCCCGATCGTGAGACCGGCGAGGTGGGGCAGGAGCAGAGGATCGCTCTGTGGCAGAAAATGAACCGCCTTGTGGAGCGGTATGACGCGGGCGAGAGCTTCGAGGAACTCCAGGCCGCCTTCTCCACCTGTGCTCTGGGAGATCGGCAGGGGTATCTCACGAACGCCACCCGGCTGGACCTGCCCGAATCCATCGCGGACGAGCTTCTGTTCGGCGGGGATGAGCCCTCGGCGTATCCGGACGGCTTCCCGGTGGGCGGTTATTTGACCGAGCAAAGCGACGATACCGCGTATTTCGTGATCCTGGACGACTGGGGCGGCTCAGGCCCGGAGCGGGAGGCGGCTCTCGCCATCGGCCAGGAGGCTATGCTGGCCCAGGCGGAGGCGGAGATCGCCCAGAACTACCGCGTGGAGCGGCTTCGCTTCGGCATGCTGCTGGCGACAGCGTAAGGGGGACGACGAAACATGAGCAAGAGCAAGGGAAAGATGAAGGCCGCTCCCAAGACGGTGTACAGGCGTACCCGGACCACCGCCCAGCGGCGCGCCGCGAAGAACGTGGCGAAAAACTCCACCATCATTTTCTGGTTCACGGCTATCGTCCTTGTAGCGCTGTTTGTGGGGCGGTGGGTGGTGGCCATCGCCAACGGCTATGAGGCCACCTTCGTGGAGGTGGACGCCTCCGCGGCCACGGCGGTGAGCAATATGCGCGGACTGACCCCCGGCGCCGACGAACAGGCGCAGATGCTCCCGGCGGAAAAGGCGTGGGATCTATTCACCTCTGCGCGGCTGCGGGACGAGGTCACCGTCACGGCGGAGGACGGCGCGGTCCTCCACGGCTATCTGTACGACGAGGGCAGCGACGTGACCGTGGTGGTCATGCCCCGGTTCTATCAGGACGGCACGGCGGATTTCCTGCCGGGCACGGCGCTGTATGCTCTCACCGGCTGCAACATCCTGATGCCAGATCCCCGCTGTCACGGGGAGAGCGGTGGGTCATACTTCACCTATGGCTTGACGGAGCGGTACGACCTGGCGGCATGGCTCGCCTGGGCCTCGTCGGAGTTGGGCACGCGCTCCTTCATCCTCTGGGGCGAGGGTACCGGCGCCAACACGATCCTGCTGGCGGAGGCCGCAGGGCTTCTGCCGGACAGCGTGACATTCATCGTGGCGGAGAGCCCTTATGCCTCCCTCCATGAGCTGGCGAAGGCCAGTATTTGGAAATGGTACAGCGTGCCCTCCGTACCGTTTTTGGCGGCTATTGAGGCGCGGATCTCCATGAAGGCGGACTTCCGTGTGAAGGATATCGACCTGCCTGCCGCCCTAAGCGCCGGGGGAGGGGATGTTCCCGTGCTGTTTTTGCACTCGGCGTATGATACCTATATCCAGCCTGCCTGGAGCGAGGCGGTGGAGGCGGCATACACGGGACCCCGGACCACCGTCGCGGGAGGCGGCTCCCACGGCACGGTCTATTCCGCGGAGCAGGCGCAGATCGACGGGCTGCTGGCCCAGTGGTGGGAGATGTACGGCGCATGAGCGGGGAGGAGAGTGTTTCCATGGAAAACGGAACCATCGCGCTGATGTGCCGCCTGCCCCGGGCGCAGGACCTGCAGGAGCTCTGTGATCTAGCCTATGAGATCCTGGGGAATCCCGTGTTCATCACCGACCTGGCCCATACGATCCTGGCCTATACCCGCCGGGTGAAGATCGAAGATCCCACCTGGCAGCGGTTCATTGTGGAGAGCCACCTGGAGCGGAAAACCATCACCCAGGACCGGGAGGTGAGCGTGGTCCACAGCGAATCCTCGGAGGAAGGCCGCCCCGTCCTGGTAGAGGACAGTTTCCTGCCCTATCCCCGCCTTATCAAGACCTTGACAGAACACGGCAACGCCATAGGAATCATGGTGGTCACCGCGTATCTCAGACCGTTTGCGCCGGGAGACGAGGAGCTTGTGGAGCTCATCTCGTCCTTTGCGATGTCCCGCATGACCCAGGAACGCTATCACCTGTCCGAGAATGTCCATACCCTTGACAACTACTTCATCCGGCTGCTGGATGGGGCGCAGTTCTCCCGGGAGCGGGTGCTAAAGCGGCTGGAGATCCTGGGATATAAAAAGCATTCCTGCGTCTATGTCCTGGCGATCCACGCCGAGGCGAGAGCGGGGCAGCCCCCGGAGGAGATCGGCTCGCTTTTGGCCCAGTTCCATAGGATCGGCGGCTGCTATGCCTTATTCTATAACTCTTCCATCGTGTGCCTCTACGGCACGGAGGAGGAGCTTACGGACTGGGAGACTCAGGCGCCGGAGCTGACGGCGCTGCTGACGCGGGAGAACCTGATCGCGGGCGTCAGCCGGACGGTATCCGACATGTCCCTCGTGCGGGAGTATTACCGTCAGGCGCAGCGCACCGAGGAGGTGGGCGTCCGGTTGGGACGCTCGGGCCGGTATTTCTGCTATGACAGCTATGCCTCCTTCCTGCTGCTGATGGAGCTGCCCCGGGAGAAGCTCCGGGACTTCTGCCACCAGAAGATCCGGGACCTGGGGGCGTACGACGATACCCACGATACGGAGCTGTGCGTCACCCTCCAGGTGTACCTGGAGCAGGCCAAGAGCCTGGCCCGGACGGCGGAGCTCCTCTATATCCACCGTAACACGGTCCGTTACCGTATCCACAAGTGCATGGAGCTCATGAAGACCGACCTGGAGGACGGCAACGAGATCTTCGCGTATATCCTCTCGCTGCGCATCCTGGAGTATGTCAAGAAATTCCTACCGGACAAGGAGGGTATGACCAATGGAAAAAACCTGTGATATCGTCGTACTGGGGGGCGGAGGCTCCGGTCTCGTGGCCGCCGTGCGCGCCGCGGAGCTCTCCGGAGGCCGGGTGATCGTGCTGGAGAAGGGGAAGGTCCCCGGCGGCGGCATGCTGTTTGCCTCCACCATGCGCACCTTCGGCAGCAACTGGCAGAGGGAGAGAAACATCCCGGACCAGTCCGTGGATTTCCTCCAGAAGATGATGGATCTGACCCAATGGCGGCTGGACCCGAAGCTGGCGAAAAACGCCATCCTTGCCACAGGTGAGTTCTTCGACTGGTACAGTCAGTACGAAAAGCCGGAGATCCTGGCCCGGTACGAGGCCCGGCCCTACGTGTTCGATATCCCCGTGAACGGTCAGCCCGGTCCCCAGATCGATACCTTCCATAACGGCTCCGGCCGGTTCATCGTGGAGACCATGCTGCGCCGGGGCCAGGAGCTGGGCGTGGAGGTGCTGACGGAGCACCGGGCGACGGACGTGGAGGTGACGGACGGCCGCATCACCGCCGTGACCGCCAAGGGACCGGAGGGACCGGTCCGGATCACCTGCCGGGTTTGCGTCCTCGCTATCGGGAGCTGGATCTGCGACCGGGATGTGGTGGAGAAGGTATGCCCCGCCTTCAATCGGGCGGAGGTGCTGCCCAGCGCCCACCAGAACCCAAACTATACCGGCGACGGTATCCCCCTGGCGGAGAAGGCCGGCGCTCTCATCGACTGGGACAGCTTCTGCCTGCGGCTCATGGGTCCCATCTGCAGCCTGGGGGACCGGTCCAAGCTGGACGCCCTCACCCATGCCGACTGCGCCGTCCTGGTGGACCTGAACGCCCGGCGCTTCGTGGCGGAGCCCATGGCGCCCCGCATCGACCCCTTCGACACCGGCCTCATCCTCCTGCAGCATCCCAAGGGGAAGACCTTCTTCCTCTATTCCGCCAACACCCTGCGGCGTATCGTGGATGAGACCCGGAAGAATGCCGATAAGGCGGATTTCGACGTCTTTGGTATGCCGCCCCTGCCGGAGCCGGAGGTCATCGACGGATGGTTCCGTGAGGCCGTGGACCGGGGCAGTAAAGAAGTGGGGGTCGCCGATACCGTGGAGGAGCTGGCGGAGAGCGTCGGCCTCGATCCTAAAGCGCTGCGGGACACCGTGGACCGGTACAACGCCTCCTGTGCCGCCGGAGCGGACTGGGAGTATTTCAAGGACCCGGCTACCATGGTGCCGCTGACGGAGGGTCCCTTCTATGCCCTGGGGGCGAAGCTCGCCACGGATGGCGCCTTCGGCGGCGTTCTGGTGGACCCGTCTATGCAGGCCTACGCCGCGGAGGGCGGCCTGGTACCGGGGCTCTTTGTCACGGGGGATTTCGCTTCCGGCCGCCATGTGGTGCTGGGCGGCGCGAAAAAGCAGGTGCTGAACGACATGTCCTGGGCGCTGGCCAGCGGATTCATCGCCGGACAGAGCGCCGCCAGGGCCTGCGCCGAATGAACCGCTGTGCCGAGGCGTCTCGGGGTACTGTCCGACGCTTAAAATGCCGGACAGCCGCGCGATAAAAACAAAGAAGGAGCTCCGCTTTGAGCGGAGCTCCGTTTGTATATGCCATAGGGGTCAACCGGCCGGGGCCTCCTTGTACAGAAGCCTTTTGATGGCTTTGACGAGCTGGTTGTACAGGTCGTTCAGCACCGGCAGGCCCAGGACCGACATGACGGCCACACCCATCACCAGGGCGATGGGGATGGTGATGTACCACCGATCCAGCGCCGGAACGAGGTAATACACCGTGTGCATGAACATGATGACGTAGGTGTGCAGCAGGTAAGGGACCATGGTCCGGGTGCCGCCGTCCCGCATGACGGGGAGGGAACGGTCCGGAATGACGCAGAACAGGAAAACGATCTGCAGCATGGAGATGATATAGCCCAGCGCCCGGAGCAGGAGCCCCTTTCCGATGCTGTAAGAGAACAGGCAGTCGGGCTGATCCAGCCCCGCGTAGGGGGCCCAGTAGTAATAGAAATCGATGTGGAACCAGCCCCGGACGTTCAGCCAGCCCCATACGCCCATGACCGCCAGGGTGACGAGGGTCACGGGGAGCTTCGGCAGAGCTTCCCACTTGGCAACATCCTGACGGCTCATCTGCATGCCCAGGATGTAGTACGGCAGGAAACCGATGGTCCGCCCCAGGCTCAGGAAGTTGTGTACATCACCGCACAGGCCGACCAGAAGCGCCGCGGCGAGGGACAGCGGCAGGATGTACTTGATCTGCTGGAGGGCCTTCGTCATGAGCTTCCAGCAGAACATGCTCAGCATGAACCAATAGGCAAAGGTGGGGCTGAAGATGTTCGGCGCGGAGGTGCCGTAGCACAGGGCGAACAGCGAGTCGAAGATGATGTATGGGATCAGAAAGTCGAACACAGCGCTCTGGTAGCACTTGTCGCCCTTTTTGGAAAAATACCCCGAGATGAAGGCGAAGCCCGGCATGGTGATCATGCGGGACCAGCAGACCAGGACCGTGACGAGCCAGTTGTAGGTGATGCCCGTCTGGGTGAGCATATGCTCGGCAATGACGTTGAAAAGGAGGATATAGCGGATGTTGTCGGCGCGGAACCAGCGCGCTTTCGGTGTGCTCGGTGCAGGCATGGTATGTCTCCCGGAAAATGAATTCTGTGGCATTCCACGTCGCTATTCTACAATCTTCTTCTTCGGCAAGTCAATTCCTGTTTGTTAATAAAGTTAAACAAAATGTAATACAAGCGCTTTTGAAAGCGCGGTCCCTTTGAGGCGTGCCGCTGTCTGATAAAAGAGTTGAGGGAATGGATCGGATATGCTATAATACTTTAGTTGACCGAAACCAAACGTTTTTTATACTTTAAGGAGTGAGATATACAGATGAAACTTGGCATCGTGGGACTCCCCAACGTTGGGAAGAGCACGCTGTTCAACGCCTTGACCAACGCCGGGGCGGAGTCGGCGAACTATCCCTTCTGCACCATCGACCCGAACGTGGGCGTAGTGGCCGTACCGGACGAGAGACTGGACTACCTGGCGGAGATGTATCAGCCCAAGAAATTCACCCCCGCCGTAATCGAGTTCGTGGATATCGCGGGTCTTGTGAAGGGCGCGTCCAAGGGCGAAGGCCTGGGCAATAAGTTTCTGGCGAACATCCGGGGGACGGACGCCATCGTCCACGTGGTGCGATGCTTCGACGATCCCAACATCATCCGGCATGAGTGCTCCACCGATCCCGCCGGGGATATCGAGACCATCAACCTGGAGCTCATCATGGCGGATATCGAGATGGTCCAGCGCCGTCTGGACAAGGCCCAGAAGAACCTCAAGTCCGGCGACAAGAAATACGCGAAAGAGGCGGCCGTCATGGGGCGTCTCATGGCCTGGATGAACGAGGGCAAGTCCGCACGTTCCTTTGAATGCGACAAGGATGAGGCCGCCATGATCGCGGAGTCCGATCTCATCAGCCTCCTGCCGGTGATCTATGCCGCCAACATGGACGAGGACGGCTTCGCCCGGGCGGAGGAGAACGACTACTACAAGCAGGTCAAAGCCATCGCCGATGCGGAGGGCAGTACGGTCCTTCCCGTCTGCGCCCGGTTCGAGCAGGATATCGCCGAGCTGGAGGACCCGGAGGACCGGGAGATGTTCATGGAGGAGCTGGGTATCCGGGAGTCCGGCCTGGAGCGGCTCATCAAGTGCTCCTATGAGCTTCTCGGACTTATCTCCTTCCTGACCTGCGGACCGGACGAGTGCCGTGCCTGGACCATCACCCGGGGTACCAAGGCGCCCCAGGCCGCCGGCAAGATCCACACGGATTTCGAGCGGGGCTTCATCCGGGCGAACGTCATCGCCTTTGAGGATCTGAAGGCCTGCGGCAGCGAGGCCGCCGCCCGGGAGAAGGGACTGCTCCGCGCCGAGGGCAAGGAATACGTCATGCGGGACGGAGACGTGGTCCACTTCCTGTTCAATGTCTGAGAAAAAGCGTATCTCCCTCATCGACGGCTGGCGCGGAACGGCGCTGTATCTCATGCTGCTGTACCATCTCCTGTTCGATTTCTATATGTTCGGCTGGATGACCTGGGGGCAGATCATGAGCTGGCCGCTGGTGCTGATGGAGAAATACATCGCCTACTCCTTCATACTGTGCGCGGGCATCAGCTCCACCATGACCCGTTCCAACGTGAAGCGGGGCCTCATGACCCTGGGAGCGGCGGCGCTGGTCACGATCGCGTCCTTCGTGGTGGACGCGCCGATCCTCTTCGGCGTCCTTCAGTTTCTGGGACTTGCCATGCTGATCTACGCTGCGGCGGGGAAATGGGTCCGGAAGATCCCGGAGAAGCTGGCGCCGTTCCTGTGGCTCGCGCTGTTCGTGGTTTTCCACATCATCACGGACCGGGTCCTGGTGAATGTTCGCTGGCTGTTCTGGCTGGGCTTCCGCTATCCGGGGTATGTGTCCTACGACCATTTTCCGATCCTGCCGTATATTTTCCTCTTCTTCCTGGGAAGCTGGATGGGGCAGATGATTCAGGACCATCGGGACAGCCTGCCGTTTTTGGAAAAGACCGCCCCCCGCTGGCTCACCTGGCCCGGCAGCCGCACATTGTGGATCTATCTTATCCATCAGCCGGCGCTGTACGGCGCCTGCTGGCTGATATATACTTTGACTTGACACTCCCGGTCAAGCGTGATAAATAATTATATGTTGTATATTTGGTCCGGTCCGCGGACCAAAGGAGGACATTATGGAATACACATTCGAAAACGAGGAATACCGCCAGACATACTGGCATACCTGCTCTCACATCATGGCCCAGGCCGTGAAGCGGCTTTGGCCGGAGGTCAAGCTGGCCATCGGTCCGTCCATCAAGGAGGGCTGGTACTACGACATGCTCTCTCCCTTCGCCTTCACGCCGGAGCACATGGAAAAGATCGAGGCGGAGATGAAGAAGATCTGCAAGGAGAACCTGCCTCTGGAGCGCTTCGAGCTGCCCCGGGAGGAGGCTGTCGCCTTCATGCAGGAGAAGGAGGAGCCCTTCAAGGTGGAGCTCATCAACGACCTACCCGAGGACGCGGCGATCTCCTTCTATAAGCAGGGCGAGTTCACCGACCTCTGCGCCGGTCCCCATGTGGACCGTACCGGCCGCATCAAGCATAACGCCTTCAAGCTCCTGGCCTGCAACGCCGCCTATTGGCGCGGCGACGCAAAGCGCGAGACCCTGCAGCGCATCTACGGCATCGCATTCCCGAAGAAGGAGGAGCTGGAAGCTTACCTCGCAAAGCTGGAGGAGGCGAAGATGCGCGACCACCGGAAGATCGGCAAGGAGCTCCAGTTGTTCATGACCGACGAGCTGGTGGGCCGCGGCATGCCCATGTTCCTGCCCAAGGGCTATACCCTCTGGCGCATCCTGGAGAATTATATCCGGGACAAGGAGTTGAAGAGCGGCTATCAGCACGTCCTCACCCCCTGTGTGGGCACCGTGGAGCTGTACAAGACCTCCGGACACTGGGACCATTATAAAGAGAACATGTTCCCGGCTATGGAGGTGGACGAGGAGACCTATGTCCTGCGTCCCATGAACTGCCCGCACCATATGCGCATCTACGCGAACCAGCCTCATTCCTACCGGAATCTCCCGGTGCGCATTGGCGAGATTGCCCACGATTTCCGGTACGAGGCCTCCGGTGCCTTGAAGGGCATCGAGCGCGGCCGCCATTTCTGCCAGAACGACGCCCACCTTTTCGTGACCCCCGACCAGATCAAGGACGAGGTTGCAAAGGTGGTGGATATGATCTTCACTACGTATCAGGATTTCGGCATCACGGATTATCGGCTGGTGCTCTCCCTGCGTGACCCCGCTGACAAGGAAAAATACCACGACGACGACGAGATGTGGAACAAGGCCGAGGGCGCTCTGCGGGAGGTTTTGGACCAGCTGGGTCTGGATTATACCGAGGAGATCGGCGAGGCCGCCTTCTACGGCCCAAAGCTGGACGTGAACGTGAAGCCCGCCGTAGGTGCGGAATACACCCTTTCCACCTGCCAGCTGGACTTCTGCCTGCCGGCGAAGTTCGACCTGACCTATGTGGATCGGGACGGTGTCGAGCGCACCCCCGTGGTGCTGCACCGGGCGATCCTGGGCTCCCTGGACCGCTTCATGGCTTACCTCATCGAGGAGACCATGGGCAATTTCCCGGCCTGGCTGAGCCCTGTGCAGGTGAAGATCCTGCCCATCAC
The DNA here is from genome assembly GCA_905234625.1 of uncultured Oscillospiraceae bacterium. GTDB lineage: Bacteria > Bacillota > Clostridia > Oscillospirales > Oscillospiraceae > CAJOIG01. Next base: position 69,122 of record CAJOIC010000009.1, read on the forward strand.
GGACCGCGCCCACGAGTATTCGCTCAAGGTCGAGGAGGAGCTTGAGGCGCTTGGCATCCGCGTGGAGACCGATCTGCGCAACGAGAAGCTGGGCTATAAGATCCGCGAGGCCCAGATGGAGAAGGTCCCCTACAAGCTGGTCATCGGCGACAAAGAAGCCGAGGAGGGTACGGTCGCTGTTCGCACCCGTGAGGCGGACAAGGGCGCTATGCCCCTGGCCGATTTCATTGCGAAGCTTAAGGAAGAGATCGACACCAAATCCAGAACTTCGCTTTTTTGACATTGCATAAGCTCATGACCTCCCTCGCATGCTAATCACAGCTTGCGAGGGAGGTTCATAGTATGTCATTGGAAAGAAAAAAGCTCTGCGCGGCGCTGGCCGTGCTCTTTATTTTGAATATCGCCGTCATCGGCCTTGCCCAGCGTGCGGAGGCTGTCACCTATAAGCAGGGTTCTACCGGCTCCGTCGTCACCCAGATCCAGCAGAAACTCCTCAACTGGGGTTATTATTCCGGATCTGTCGACGGTGTATACGGGTCCAAGACCGTATCCGCCGTCAAGTATTTCCAGAGATCCAACGGCCTGTCGGCGGACGGAAAATGTGGTCCCAAGACGCTGGCGGCTCTGGGTATCAATGTAAGTGAGACAAGCCAAAGCACCTCCGGAGACGTAGATCTTTTGGCAAGACTCATCTCCGCGGAGGCGAGAGGGGAGCCGTACACCGGGCAGGTGGCGGTTGGAGCCGTGGTCATGAACCGGGTGGCGAGTCCCGCGTTTCCCAACACCATGTCCGGCGTCATCTATCAGTCCGGGGCGTTCACCTGCCTTCAGGACGGTCAGTTTTGGGGCACCGTGACGGACAGCGCATACAAGGCTGCCAGGGACGCCATCAACGGATGGGACCCCTCCGGCGGGGCGATCTACTATTTCAATCCCAATACGGCGACAAGCTCCTGGATCTGGTCGCGGCCCATTATCGTCACCATCGGGAAGCATTATTTCTGTTCCTGAGAGGCGTGGGGCGGTATGTCTGTGATTCTCGAAAAAAGTTTTAAAAAATTTGGAAAAAGGTGTTGACAACCGGCAACGGAAATGTTAAGATAGCAAAGCGCTCGCGAGGGAGGGAAACTTCCGGAGCGGTGCGGTGTACCTTGTAAATTAAACAATGTAAGAACAGCTTATGCAAATAAGC